>JBDRDH010000020.1:0-33967 GCA_043820985.1 Planctomycetota bacterium | reverse complement strand
CAGCTCCTTGAGCAACTCGCGGATTTCGAGCCGGGCGCGCGGATCGAGACCGCTGGCCGGCTCATCGAGTAGTAAAACCTTGGGATCGTGCAGGAGCACCCGCGCGATACTCAGTCTCTGCTTCATGCCGCGTGACAGTGAATCAACCAGGGCATCGTGTTTGTGCGTCAAATCAGTCAGTTCCAGCACGTCGCCGACGATCTGGGTGCGTTTTTTCCCGACGATAGCGTAGGCGCTGGCGAAAAACTCCAGATATTCCTGCACGACCATGTCTTCGTAGGCCCCAAAGAAATCAGGTACATAACCGATTAACGGGCGGATCTTGCGGGACTCATAGCCGACCACGTGGCCACAAACGCGCGCCTCACCCCAGGTCGGTTGCAGGAGGGTGGCCAGGATGCGAATGGTCGTGGTTTTACCGGCGCCGTTCGGCCCGATGTAGCCGAAGCATTCACCTTCCTCGATGTTCAGGTGGATGTTGTTGAGTGCCACCAGCTTGCCGTAGCGCTTGGTCAGGTTAATAGTCTGGATGATCATGGCGTGATCCCCTCGGGTGGGCGAGGGGCATTACCCTCGAAGTTAAGTGGAACTCGAACGCGATACATCGTATGCCCACTGACTGGCGACAACTCATTTCCGCCCCCTTGAAGGCGTACCGGTCCGGGATCGTCCGCCATCAGCAGCAGCACGGCCTGACCCTGGCCCTGCACGAGATCGTCGCGTTGCCCGACGGGGGCCCGCACTCGGCCCTGCATCAACCAACTCGTGATATCGCAGTTCATCAGTCCGTCGGTGCTGATCGGATTGCCACTGACCTTGTCAAAATCCTCTTGTGAGTGCAAATGGAAATTACGTGTTGAGGCTAAAAGCGCTGCTTTGGCGGTGGCATCCAGTTGGCGTTGCCAGCCGCGATCGAGACCCTGCTGTGGTCTTCGCCGCTGACCGGCCCCGAGCCAGATATTCTGTTCATCCCACAGGGTTTGCAAATCGGGCATATCCGCCCAACTGCGTTCGGCCTGTTGATCCCAGCGAGCCCGCGCCGGTCGTACCAGGCGGTAATGCTCCTGGCCGATTCCACTGAGCTTCTCGCCCGAACGGATTGGTGGTATCCAGGCTACGAGGATATTAAGCGCCGGTGGTACATTCTCACGCTCGCCCCAGGTGTTGGTGGCCCCCGCCGGTCTGGTCGGAAAATCCGGGCCTCTGCGTTGATCGTACATATCAAAACGTGGATCAACGTATATCAGATAGCCACCGGTCAGGTCAACGTTCAGATCGTTGTAGATCCAACTTCCCAGGGTAATTTCTCCACTCCCTTTATTGGCCGTCAACGCCGCCTGGATTTTGCCGTCAACCGTGCCTTCCCAGAAACCCTCAAACTGTTTGAGCGTGGCCCGCATGGGGGTCGCTTCCAGCAGGGCGCGGTTGGCAATTGCCGAGTAACGCTGGGGAGTGGCATACACGCCAGCTCCTTGCGGATCGCGTGTCATGGGCCGCAGGTAGCTGCCGTCGCCGGCCAGCGTCAGATTAATGCTCCGGCGAATCGGGCTGCGGTAGCCGAAGTAGCAGCGGGCCCGGGCTTCTGGCCGCCCGGCTTCGAGGTCCACCAGGCTGAAGGCGTGCACGCCGCGTTGCACGCCACGCAGGACCGTCACGGTGCCCAGGCTCAATACACTCGCCACGACCGCGAAAACGGCGAAAACCGTCCAGCTCAGACTTACCAGTGAATGTTGCTTGAGCCACCACCAGCTCACCAGTGTGGCCAGCCCGATGTACACCACTACAAAGGCAAACGCCGCCAGCACCAACAGACTACCCCAGCCACCGAAGCTCGTCGGGCTGACGACTTCACTGTAGAGGGATGTCGAGTCGAAGAGTGTATAATTAAAGGTTTCCCCCTCGCTATTGCGGAAATTGTCGGACAGGGTGTTCAGGTCGAACAGATGGGCATAAAACTTGTCGTTCACCGGAACCCGAGTGAGATCCCGCAGGCTGGCGGCGACCGCTATGACCCGTCCGGAACCGATCCATTGAATCGTGATCAGATCGATGGTGATATTACCCGCTATCATTGTTTTGAAAGCTCGTAGCGCTCCGGGCTTCGCTTCGGCGGTCGTTACTACCACCGGCGATCGGAAAGTGCGTTCTGGCGGCGGGACACTCGTTTGATAAGCATCCTCGACCAGTTCGCCAAAGAAACGTGGCATGGAGTTGGTTTCGACGGATGCCGGCACGCTTTCAGCCCCCGCCGTGGCCGGTTGACTTTGCAAGGGGATTATTTCCGCCAGGGCACTGTCACGTATGGCCGGCCAGTTCTGTCCGATTCCCACGACAAGCTGGCCGCCACGCCGCACCCAACTGGTTAAGGCTTCCATCTGGGCATTGCTCAGGGCGGCGGGATTGGGGCGATCCCAAAGTACGACGTCCACGGCTTCCAGGCCAAACCAGCGATCCGGCAGATCGGCGGCCGGCATCGCGGCGACGGCAATATTGCGATAGTACGGACGCACACCGCAGCCCGGATCGCGCGGCCGCCAATTGGGAGTTTCAAACAAGCCCCGTAAGTGCGTGAGCCGCTCATCACTGATATCGAGGATCAGCATGGTGTCATTGCTGATGAAGTCAACTTCCGGCACGGTCAACTGGTTTATAAGAACGCCGTCGGCGCTGATGATGTCAAGTTTCCTGGTGCGGCTCATGGTGTAGGGGGTTTGCTGCCAGGCCGCATAGCACCAGGCGCGCTTCAGACCCGCGTCGGGAGTTACCGTTACCGGGCTTTCGCGGAAAGCGATCAGATCGCCATCCAGGTCGGCGGTCTCGAAGCTGAGTTGCCCCTGAAACATCTGGCTGCCCTGCACGGTCAGCCGAGCCTGGATCGGTATCCACTGCCCCTCGCGGGCCAGGTAGCCGGTCCCGCTGGTGCGCGATGCCCGAAAACCCACCATAGCCACGTCACCCACAACGGGCTGGGCATACAGTGGGTGAGCACCAAGTGCGGAGAGAATCAGGCTCAACCAGAACACCCGTTTCACGAAGGACTCCCGATCCTGGGTGCGATATGGCATCTGCACGTCCAGTCCTGTATCCCTCTACCGGATACCGGCGGGCCTGGTTCGCCCGCGCCCTGCGTAATAGTTTACGCACATACACCTGTATAAGTCGCGTGGAATGTTGTAATGTCGCTGACAGCTTGCTATAAGAGTATTGACCATGGGGGCCTCCCTCGGCATAATCGCGGCCTCAGAGTTAAGTATCTATTACGTGTATACCGCCGTAAAGGGGCGTTTAGAGGTAAGCTGATGACCCTGACATCTTACATCTCGGTACCAGATGGACTGTCAGGGTCCTGTCTACCTCCATAGTACGGCAATTGACGAACATCGGAAGACAGCAGGACCCCGGCAGACTGACAACTGCCGGGGTTTTCTTTTACGGATCGAGTATGCCGCGGAAGCATGTTCATTCCAGGCGTGGCGGCCGACGGAGTTATGTGGCGGTCGAGGGAGTTATGTAGCGGCCGACGGGACCTTGTCCCGATTCATCGGGAGACGCCACGAGTGAATTGAGTATGCTGCCAGCATGAGGATATAGAAGTGTCACCGCCGTCTGATTTAACAGCCTCCAGCACCCGCGGGCCGGCCTGGGAGTTATTCAAGCTGGCCCTGCCGATCATCGGCATGATGGTCTCGCGCATGCTGATGGGCTTCATCGATTTCTGGATGGTGAAATACCTCGGCACCGCCGCCCAGGCGGCGATTTCACCCGCCACGATGCTGGTCTTCACCTTTGCCTGCCTGGGGATGGGCGTGGCGAATAGCGTGCAGACCTTCGTGTCACAAGCCGACGGGCGTGGCGAGCCCCGTATCTGTGGAGCCTATGCCTGGCAAACGATCTACATCGCGGCGGTTTGTGCGTTGCTAGTCTGGCCGGCCGCCGCGACGGTACCGAGCTGGTATGGCTGGGTCACCCTGGCCACCAGCCATGACGCGGAAATGGCCAGTCTGGAGATTGAATACACGCGGATCGCCTTGTGGTCGGTACCTTTCGCCGTGCTGAGCATGGGCTTCAATGCTTTTTTCATGGGCATCCAGCAGCCGCGCATCGCGCTCTACGCGGTGATCCTGTCGCTGGTAGTCAACGCTACCGGTACTTACGTCCTGATGTTCGGCAAGCTCGGCCTGCCGGCCATGGGCATCGCCGGGGCCGCTACGGCTACCGTGATCGGCTGGGCCGTACGGGCTCTGGTTCTGGCGGGCGCCATACTGCTGCCGGAGTTTGATCGGCGGTACAACACTCGGCGGGCGTTGGCTCTCTCCGGTCGAAAACTGGTTGGCATGTTACGGATTGGCGGTCCGATCGCGGTGCAATGGTTTGTCGATATCGGTTCGTGGCTGATTTTTCTGGTGGTCATTATGCCGCCCTACGGCGTGAAAGCCGCCGCGGCCAGTGCGGTTGGATTACAGCTTATGCACCTGTCATTCATGCCCGCGATTGGTATTGGGATCGCCCTGTGCTCGCAGGTGGGTTTCGCGATCGGCGAAGGGTTGCCTGAGAAAGCGCTGCGGCAGGCCCAGGTCGCGATGCGCATGACCGGGCTGTTCATGGGCGCCGTGGGTGTGTTGTTTGTGCTGGGCGGCTATCCGCTGATGTGGCTTTTTAATAAGGATCCGGAGGTCATACAGGCGGGCCAACTGGTTCTGATCGGTGTGGCGATCTTCCAGATTTTTGACGCCATGAGCATCACCTACATGAATGCTCTACGCGGCGCGGGTGATACCCGCTGGCCGGCGGTGGCGGTCTTTTTGTGCTGCTGGGTGATCTTCGTCGGCGGGGGGGTGATGTGCGGTGCCTACCTGCCCGGACTGGGCCTGATCGGGCCGTGGGCCATGTGTGCCGTGTACATCATCGTCCTCGGCCTGCTGCTACGCCATCGCTGGCGCGCCCAACACTGGCGCCAAATCCGCCTATTCGGCGACGAGAAGCAAAAACCCGTCCCGGCGACTGACATACAGGCAGCCACCCAGGAGACTCTGTCTTCAGCCGAATCGGATTAACCACCCCAACGTAGCGGCCCGCGGCCTCGCGCGAACGAGCAAACAGAGCCCGAAGCGCCAGCGAGGGTTGACCTCACCCCTGTGTACGAAACTCCATTCCGAGCCCGAAACGCTAGCGAGGGAGCCCACCGGCAAGATGCCGATACTACAAAAAGTAGCGGCCCGTGCCTCGCAGGCCTTTTACACTTTGGGCTTGGGGCGGGGTGAGCGCATGAAAAAAGCGACGCGAGGTTTTTAGGCCCGTTTTGCCCTTCAGAGTATTCGGATCCGCTGTTTGACTGCTGGCGTTGCCGCCGCCGTCATCCTCTCGGAGTTAGCTGCTCGTTCAGAGTTTTACCCGCCGAAGTATCGTCCTTATTGGTCAGACGATCCCGCTATGCCGTTGGCCGTTCCCTCGGCTCTGCGGTGTTTCCTCGGACAGGCCCGCCGACCACAGTTAAGCGACCGAACGATACCTCTCTTCGAGTTCTGCTCTCCTTCAGAGTATTAACCAGCGAAACCTAGCCAATCGAGCGAACTCGACCGGCTCCTCTCATGGGCTTTCTTTTCCCTTCAGCACATACTGGGTTCGGAGGTCCACTTTTCGCGGGCTTGCCTGACCCGCTAGGTTCCGCCCGCAGGGTTTGGTTACCCTCTCGACGGTTTACTCCCTCCGAGCCTTCGTCGGCTTTTTTTCACGCCGACAGCGCTCTTGGGATTCACCCTTCGGAGCTTTCCCCTCCCGCAAGGTATCCGGCACGTTTCCGTCCGGAAGCACCCACTTACCGTTTTCCCTGCCGTTGCTACCGTCGCAAGCGACGGGCCGGCCCGACAGGCCGCGGTTCCTGGGCTTTAACCCTTGCGAGAGTCCCTGGCGGCTGGACGCGGGATTAGCACATCAACCGCTGGCTGCTCCCTTGGGTTTTTCCCTTCTAGGGCTTACCGGCAAAAACCTTGGCCGTGATTTCTCTCGGCCTCCTCTCACACGCTTTAACGAACACGTCCGAGGGCGTATCCGCCGGCGTCTCAGAGTATCAATCGGCTCCTGCCTCGTTCAAACCACACGCCGCGGCAAGCCACCGCGCCTGGCCCGAACAACCCTTGTAGGGTTTGGGCACCGTTCCAATCCCGCAATTCAACTGGCTTGTCGTCCGGGCTATGTATTCACCTCACGTTGCGTCGTGCATTACTGTCGACCGCCAACGCTCTCTGGACGACTCACCACTTTGCCGGAGCTTCCGGGACCGGCTGAGGTGCCGAGCCTGCGACCTCAACGTCGCAAGAGTAAGAGTAACACATATATCGTCTAACGGCAACACGAGTTAGGTTGTTGACAGGGTATCAGACAGGAGCGGTGGGCGTAACTATAGATATGGCAATTGTTGCCTACTAGAAAACACCGCGCAATAAAATGTTGAATTCACAGTCTTTGACAACATGTCCACAACTTGTGCACTTGGTGAAGGAGTGTGTTACATCAACCGTGAGCGGTTGTGGTGTGATTCCGTGGGCTATAGCAGATTGGCAGCCATCTCGGCTAACTGACTCCGCTCACCCTTGTGTAACTCGATATGCGCGGCCAAGGGCTGGTTCCGGAACCGGTTTACCAGGTGCGTGAAGCCGTTGCTTTCCGAATCCACGTAGGGATTATCAATCTGGTGAATATCACCCGTGAACACGACCTTGGCGTCCTGCCCGATTCGCGTAATGATCGTCTTGACTTCCAGCGGCGTTAAATTCTGAGCCTCATCAATCACGACATAGCGTCTCGCGATACTACGGCCGCGAATATATGTCAGCGGTTGAATCTCGATCAGACCGGAGTCGAGCAGGTGCTCGCAATCACGATAGCCTTTAATCGGGCCGCCGGTGTCGAGCAGAAACTCAACCGTATCAACAATTGGCTTCATCCAGGGAGCCAGCTTGCTCCCGACATCGCCCGGCAGGAAGCCGAGATCGCGACCGACTGGCACTACCGGCCGGCAAACCAGCACGGCCCGGTAGCGTTTCTTTTTCAGCGTCATGTACACGGCCGCGGCCAATGCCAGTAAAGTTTTGCCAGTACCGGCTTTACCCATCAACGTCACCAGTTGCAGTTGCTCGTCCAGCAAGGCATCGACCGCGTAATACTGCTCCTTGTTGCGCGGCTTGATGTTACACATGCCGCCATCGACCTCGGGCAGCGTTAGCAGCCGTTGACCCTCGGCATCAACCCGCGCCAAAACACTGCCGCGCGATCCGTTGTCCGGATGCAGGAGCAGGTATTCGTTGGCTGACAGCGATTCCCCGGGTAGCTCAATCTGCCCGTCATGCCTGAGTTGTTCCAGCAGGGCCGGGGGAATCTCCCGTTCGGACTGACCGGCGTACAGGTCCTCCAGTACCACGCGGTCGGATTCGTAGTCCTCTGCTCGTAATCCCGCCGCGTCCGCCCGGATGCGCAGGTTTATATCCTTGGTGACGATCACAACCGGCGTGGATACTTCCTCCTGCCGGATACGTTGGGCGATGCGCAGGATCTCCTGATCGGCGGTCTCGTCGGGCCCGCCCCGGGGGGGATTTTGCTCGCAATACACCCGTAGCGTGCCGCCGGCGTCCAGGGTTATCCCGGTAGCCAGGCTCTGGCCGTCGCGCAGACCGTCAAGGAGCCGCACCACCTCGCGGGCATGGTAACCCCGGGCGGTCATCTCCTTCTTGAACCGGTCGATCTCGGTGATGACGCCGACCGGGATAATGACGGTATTGTCGGCGAAATGGAATACCGACTGCGGATCGTGTAGCAACACGTTGGCATCGAGGATGTAGTTCTTACGCATACAATATCAGTTTAGTCAGGGACCGTGGCTTGGCAAGGTGTGGAGTCGGTGACATCCATCCGCGGCCATGGGCCTTCTAGTCCCGATCATGCCCGCGCCTGGGCTTGGGCATGGCACCCGGCTCGGATTGGAACCCACTCGCTGGCGCTTGGGGCTCGGATTGGGGGTGCCATGCCCAAGCTGTAAGCGCGGGCATGTCGGCACATAGCTTAGGAACCCGCTCGGTGGCGCTCGGGGGTCGGATTGGGGGATGAGCTACTCCTGCTCACAGCCGAGACATCTGTAGTAACCTGGTGTTCGGCGCTCGGATTGTTGGGGGTAAAGGGGTTTTGTTATGAATTCGTCCGCAGCTCAGGGTTTTGGGGTTAATCCGGCGTGGACACGTTCGAGCAACTTTTTCGTGGCGCGGATGCCATCCGGCTCGCTGAGCTGGCTGCCCTCATACTCGATCCCGACGTAGCCGTGATATCCGGCGTCAATCACGATCTTCATCATGCGGCGATAATCGGTTTTGGTTTCATTACCAGCCTCGTCGAACTCGTGGGACTTGGCGCTCACGGCTTTCGCGAAGGGCATCAATTCGCGGACGCCCTGGTAGCGGTCATAAAACTTGCCGTCGCCGATGCGGAAATTACCGAAGTCCGGCAACGTGCCGCAGCGCGGGTGATTGACGCGCTTCATCACCGCCGCCAGCCACTTGCCGTTTGACGAGAGACCGCCATGGTTCTCAACAATAACGTTGATTTCATGCTTGGTGGCGAACTCGGTCAGTCGGCGCAAGCCGTCGGCGGCGTGGGCGAGCTGTTCATCATAGGTGCCGCTACTCTGCGCATTTACCCGGATGCTGTGGCAGCCGAGCGTCCTGGCGGCTTCCACCCACTTGTAGTGGTTTTCAATGGCCTGGGTGCGTTCCTGGTCGTCGGCGGCGCCGAGGGCGCCCTCGCCGTCGATCATGATCAGCAGGCCGCGGACGTTGACGTCGGCGGCGCGTTTCTTCATCTCGGCCAGATAGCCGGCGTCGCGGGCCTTATCCTTGAAGAACTGATTGACGTACTCGATGGCTTCGAGGCCGTAGTCATTGCGGGTACTGGCGGCGAAGTCGAGATTGTCTAACTGACCACCGTAGAGGGCCTTATGCAATGACCACTGGGCCAGCGAGATGCGATACAAGGGCTTATCTCCTTCAGCGGCGCGGGCCACGGTGCCCAGCGGCGTCAGGGCGAAGCCCGCGACGGCGATGGTCCCGGCCTTGAGCAGGCCGCGTCGATCGATCATGCGAGTGTCAATGTCAGTTTGAATCGGGTTCCGGTTCTCAGTCAGTGGGGTGGGGCGTGAGGCCATGGGTGACTCCTGTGCTGGTAACTTCAGGACATCATAGCCCAAACCGGGGAGTGCCCGCCAGCCGGTCCGTCACCGGTCGGTGTAAAACAGTTTAGTGTGGTTACGGAAGATTTATCAGCCGGAACCGATCAGGACGATAAAGGCATCAATGTCGTATGAATTGACTGCGCCGTCGCCGTTGCAGTCGGCCAGTTGGCGGAGGCAATGTGGATAGAGCTGTTCGTAATCACAGTCTGGGCTGAGAGCGCAGATAAAACCATCGATGTCGTATGCGTTGACACAACCGTCGCAGTTCATGTCTCCGAGCAGCTCACACTCGTCCGGTATGCCGTTGGCGTTGTCGTCCGGGCTGGTGCCCTGGGCAATGTCACATTCGTCCGGCACGACGTTAACGTTGCAATCGGGGCTGGTGCCATCGAGCATGTCGCAGTAGTCCAGAACCTGGTTCTCATTGCAGTCGTCAAGTCCCAGGCACACACACACTGAACCGCTGCCGTAGCCGTCGTCGTCATCGCGGTAGGCGCCCAGCAGGGCAACATCTCCATCAATAGCGACCGCCGCGCCGAAGTACTGATAGGCGGCCGCGTCCGAGGCGCTGAAGCGGGCTTCCGTGGTCCAGGTCTTACCGACATGGTGAAATACGTACGCCGCTCCCGAGTCGTGTCCGGCGTGTGCGTCACCAAAGGCACCGATGAGAGCCAGGTCACCGCTGACGGCGACGGCATAGCCGAAATATGAATTAGTCGCGGCGTCGGTGGGGGTAAGCCTGGTCTCCGCAATCCAGTCCTGACCATCATCGATGAAGACATAGGCCGCCCCACGGTCCGTGCCGCCCTCGTCTTCCCCGTATGCGCCAATCAGGACCACATCGTCGGCGATGTCCACCGCGCAGCCGAAGGCGTCATCGGGCGCCGCGTCAGGCGCGGTCAGCGTGGCTTCCAGAGACCAGTCAAAAGTATCATAGCGGTAGATGTAAGCCGCGCCCGACCGCTTATCGCCGCCTTCTGCAAAACGGGCACCGATCACCGCGACGTCGCCATCGACGGCTACCGCGCAACCATACTGGTCGCCGGCATCAGGGTAGGGAGCAGCGAGGATGGTGTGTATGAGCCAGTCACCCTGGTCGTAGTGGTATATGTATGCGGCGCCGGAATCTTCTCCGTGCGCGTCGCTGTAGCGCGCGCCGACTACAATTACGTCATTGTTTACGGCTACGGAGCGGCCGAACTCATCGCCGGGGGCGGCATCGGGGGCGGTCAGATGGGCCTGCTCGATCCAGTTGCCGCTATCGTGACGATACACACTGACCGCGCCGGAGCGCTCGCCGGCATCGTCGCTTCCTGGAGCCCCGATTACCACCACGTCACCGCTGACGGCTACCGCGATTCCAAAGTAGTCGTAGGGCTTAGCCTCCACGTCAGTGAGTTGGGCCTCCTCAATCCAACCGTCGCCGTCCCGGCGAAAGACGCTGGCCGAGCCGGAACGCACGCTGCCGCCGGCATGACCGGGTGCCCCAATCACGGCCACGTCGCCAGCGATAGCGACCGAACGACCAGCGTGGTTGAACCAGCGGGCCGTGGCTGGATTGAGCCTGGCTTGTTCGTGGCCCTGGCACGGCGCGCTTAATGCGAGGAAAGTGTCCGAGTGGATTGTGGAAGTGTGGTTATCCGCCCGTGATCCCGGACTCAACGGGGCAGTGGGCTCCATGGCTGCACTGGCTGGGCGCGAACCGCGTTTCGGCCGGCTGGTTTTGTTTTGACGGGAGGTCCCCAGATCGTTCATCACGTCCGGCAGTTGTTCGAGTGGAATATACGCATCGAACATCACATCGTTGAATAGCGCATGTGGCAAAACGCCGCGCCCGTACATCGCCGCGCCGTTGCTGATTGTGAGCGTGTCCGGTCCCGGACCCAGGTAGGTATCGGAAATGACGGATTCGATCGGTTGCCCGTTGCCGATCGCCAGGCCGAGTTCATCGTAGCGACTGCGTACCGCCAGGCGGACATGAGCCTGGCGCAGGAAGAACTGCGGGCTGGTCGCGATTGGAGTACCGGCGATACCTGCGACAGTGGGCCGGAGCTTGAAGCGCGCATCCTGGCCGTCGAAGTACAACTCCAGGCTCGCGCCGCACTCCCAGACGTAACGCCGAATGTGTGATTCGCCGACGGCGGCCAGGTAGGTGCTCATCACATCCGGCTCGATAGTGAACACATTGGTCCATTCGTCCGGCACCTCGGTAACGGCTTCCAGCGAAGCTCCCGCGCGGGCCAGGCCGCCGACTTGCCAATGCGTACTGGGTACTTCCTCGACCTGGAGCGAATCGATGTGCGCCTCGCAGGTATTGTCCGACGTCGAGTAGAGCGTCATCATTATTCGCAGCTCGGTCGTGTCGGTCGGAACGGTGAAAGGCGCGGTCATCATCTCGCGCCAACCATTACGCCAAAGGCGGGCGCGCACGCGGGCGTAGTTGGCTGAGTTTCGCACCCAATACAGGCTGGACTCGGCGCCGGCCCCCTTGATCCAGAGCCGTGCTTGGTAGGTCTTGCCGGCTTCGAAGGGAATCGCGGGGCTCAGTAGTCGCATGTGGCCGCCGTCGCTACGTGTGTAGTGCAGGCAGCCGGCGCCGTGATGGGCGGTGTAATCCACATACTCGAGCACACCCTGGGCGCCGCTGCCGGGGGGTACCTCCGGACTGTCGTTTACCCAGTCGGCGGTGCTTTCCGCGCTGCTGAGATCCAGGCTGTCGAACAAGTTCTCGGTCGGTGGCGCGATAACCAGGGCTTGGTGAGCAACTAGCTCCACCGGACTGATGGCCAGGTGCTTGAAACAACCACCTTGCTCACACTGCCCGATGTTGCTGACGACCAGGTGCAACCGCCCACCTATTTCGCCGGCAAACTTGAGTACGCCGAACTCGTTCAGTAAAAAGCGGTGATAAATCACCCAGTGCTGCAAATCGGCACTGACGCTGATGACCGCGTTCTCCCGGCCGTCACCCGTATGGTCATAGCTACTGGCATAGTA
Source organism: Planctomycetota bacterium (assembly GCA_043820985.1). Classification (GTDB taxonomy): domain Bacteria; phylum Planctomycetota; class Phycisphaerae; order UBA1845; family Fen-1342; genus JAAYXS01. Next base: position 21,756 of record JBDRDH010000020.1, on the reverse strand, counting down.
GAGTCCATTGTGCTCGAAGATATTGAAGCAGTGGTCGCGCCCCGGCTCACTATCCCAATTAGTAATTAGTGAGGCCAGACTCCGGGCTTCGGGTCCATCGGATATGTCTACCCAACCTACCCGCCAGGTCAGATCCGAGCCGAACAACAGCCGGCTGGGATGTCCATAATCCAACAGAAACGTGGGTTGCATATACAACTGCCCCAGGGCGGTGTAGTCGTACCAGGTCAGACCATCGTCGTCACTGGCGAGCAGTTTGTGTTGTGGGGTATCGTCGCCCGTGGAGACAATCCAACGGCCGAGTCCTTCGTGTTTGGTGACGGCGTGAAAGTGCTTAATGATTCCCACGCCGGCATCGTGTACCATCCGCCAGGTCGCGCCGCTGGTGTCGGAGCGGTAGATGTAGCGGCCGCCGGTGGGCAGCTTGTACTCCACCATGATGATCGTACCATTAGCCGCTTGAAGAACGCCGAAGGGATATTGACTGGCGTTGGTGGTAAGCCAGGCAAAGTCTTCGCCGGTGTCGGCCCAGCAGGCGCGTTGCCAGGTCACTCCGTCATCGGTTGATCTGGAGACAGTCATGTCGCCGTCAGCGTGGTGGGTGCGGATCAAGCTGTCGTCAGCCAGGGCAAACATCCATCCGTTGGCCCCCCAGCCAAGGGATATCCAGTCGTGGCCATCAGTGGATCGGAAGAGCATCCCGTCGGCTCGTTGGCCAAATAAATAGCTGGAATTTCGGCAGTGGGGGACAATTCCGCTCTGATCGGAACGAATTTCGCCGTCGCTGACGCGGCAGGCGACGGTGGTCCGATATATCGGCACGTCGGGATCGTACGCGTACATCTGGTGGCAGTCGCCGAAGTACGCCTGGCTGGGGCGTTGGTATGTGTATTCCAGGGTGTAAGGCGTTGGGCGGCTGTCCTGTGCCTGGACTGTGGCGTGGATGCCGTGCGGACCGGTAATGACCAGCACGAATGTAAGCATAGCGGCCCGCTTCAGATGTATCGCCCTGCCCACGTGTACCTTCCCACGAAATGCCATTTGCTATCACATTCTTCTTCGGTCAGTGTAAGGTCTCAAGCGAATGATATCGCATAAAAAATGATTATTGCGTTTGGTGGACCGTGGCGGCGAGGTGTTTGAATTCGGCCGCCAGGGCGGGGTAGAGGGCGCGATAGCGGGGGTAGAAATCCGCGTAGACCTCGGCGGCCGGGCCGGGCTGGCAGCGGTCGGTGACGCGGATCACGCGCGCGCACGCCTGGGCCACGTCGGGGTAGACGCCCACGCCCACGCCGGCCAGCAGGGCGGCTCCATACGCGGCACCCTCGGTGATGTTGACGGTGACGATTTCGGTGTTGAAAACATCAGCGAGCATCTGGCGCCAGAGTGAGCTGCGAGCGCCGCCGCCGGAAGCGCGGACTTGTTTGATCGTCAGCCCCAGGTCGCGCATAAGTTCGAGCGAGTCGCGCAGGCCGAACGTGACGCCCTCCAGGACGGCGCGGGTCATGTGTGCCTTGGTGTGCCGCAGGGTCAGTCCGCAGAAAACGCCGCGGGCGTAGGGGTCGGGGTACGGCGTGCGTTCGCCGCTGAGGTAGGGGAGGAAGAGCAGCCCTTCACAGCCGGGGGCTATAGTGGCGGCGGCTTCGGTGAGCAGGTCGTAAGGATCACGGCCGGTCTCGGCGGCACGGGCACATTCGGTTTCACACAGCGTGTCGCGGAACCAGCGGAAGCTGCCGGCGGCCGAGAGCATCACACCCATCAGGTGCCACTGGCCGGGGACCGCGTGACAGAAGGCGTGCAGCCGGCCTTCGGGCTCGGGGTGGTAAGCATCACACGCGGCGAAGACCACGCCGGACGTGCCGAGCGTGACCGAGACGATGCCCTCGGCGACGATACCGGTACCCACAGCCTGGGCGGCCTGATCGCCGCCGCCACCGACCACCGGCGTGCCCTTGGCAAGACCCGTCTCGCTGGCCGCGCCGGCGCTGATGGTGGCGCTGGCGACCGGCGATTCGGTGACTTCGGGCAGCCAGTCACGGGGGACATCGAGCGCCGCGAGCATTTCGTCAGACCATTGCCGTCGGCCGACGTCGAACATGGAAGTGCCGGCGGCGTCGGAGACCTCGCTGAAGAACTCGCCGGTCAGTCGATAGCGGATGTAGTCCTTGGGCAGCAGGACCTTGGCGACTTTCTGGTGGATTTCGGGCTCGTTCTCGCGGACCCAGGCGATCTTTGGTGCGGTAAAGCCGGGCAGGATGGGGTTGCCCGTGAGTTGCAGCACCCGCGCGGCACCGACGCGTGCGGTGAGGGTGGCGCACTGCTCAACGGTGCGCTGATCGTTCCACATGATGCACGGGCGCAGCACGTCGCCGGCGGCGTCGAGCAGCACCAGGCCGTGCATCTGCCCCGTCAGCCCCACGCCGACGACTTGATCGCCGTTGATACCCGCCATCTCCAGCACGCGGCGAACGCTGGCGACAGTAGCCGCCCACCAGTCACATGGATCCTGCTCCGCCCACAACGGCCGCGGCGTGGACATGGGATATTCACTGGTAGCATCCGCGACGACGCCACCGCCCGCGTCAATCAGCACCACCTTTGAACCGGTGGTGCCCACGTCAATGCCGAGAAGGTATGTGACTGACATTATTGTGTTCCTTTGTGGTTGTTTAGTGGCCCGAAAGGCGTACCGCATTCAGGGCAACGCGGCTCAGGCAAGCCATACAGCAGGTATCCACACTTCTCGCAGCGTGGCTCAACCTCGGGCGGTCGGAGCTTCAGCGAGCGGACAGTCACCCAGTGACCGAGGATTATTGAGAGCAGGAGGGCGGCGGCGATTCCGCAGATCCACAGAACTACTTCGATACTGCTGGAATTACTAGGAAGTGGCGGTATCAGGCCTCCTATGGCCATGAAAACAAGTATCGAAGCTATCAAACCCTCAAGGGTTGCCGCGACAACAGTAGTCCTCTTGCGTGCCATCAGTAGATTTGGTGGGCACTGCCCACCCTATGTTTTGTACCGTTCCCAGAGATGCGGTGCCCTAATCCGCTGCCCATCGAGTGGTGGCGCGTCTGTGCGAGGCTGTCAAGCCGAGTCGACGATCTCGTCGATCCGCTGTTTCAGACCGGTCAGGTCCTTCTCAACTACCTGCCACACCGCGTCGGTGTCGATGCCGAAATATTGGTGTACCAGGATGTTTCGCATGCCGGTGATCTGTGCCCATGGTACGCCGGCGTGCTTCTGTTTGAGTTCATCCGAGATGGCGCGACAGGCTTCACCGATGATGAGAAGATGATGCACGATCCAGGTCTGAATAAGTTCGTCGCGCTCAAAGGCCGCGCGCCCTTTCGCCGCGTATTTCTCAACACGCTCGATGGCCTCCTGGATGTCGAGTAATCGCTCGTGGTCGCTTCTCATACCGGGACAGCCTCCCTGAGTACGGCGTCGCGAATCCTCTGGCGCAAGCCCTTCTCGGTAACTATGTCTACCGGCCTGCCGAGGAGCGTCTGGAGGTCCATCAGCAAACCGCCGAGATCCAGCAGGCTGCGTCCGGGATCGAGGTCTACCAACAGATCAATGTCGCTCTTGGCATCGGCCTCACCACGCGCAACCGAACCGAAGACCCGCACATTACGCGCGCCGTAATTGGCGGCGATGCGCAGTATCTCATCACGATGCTCTTTCAAGGCCGTGCTGACTACCACGATGCACCTATGTGTAGCGACTAGCCTATGGCAAACTTCGAACAAACGACGGAGGCGCCGAGTGCCACCGTTGTAGGAGTACCGTACTCGCACTTGGTCCTTATATGCAAGATACCGCGTGTATGCCATAGCCGGCAATACCACTCCCTATGCAGCGCGGCCGCGCGGGGCGCGGGCCGCTACGTTAGTGTGTCCCATTCGATCCCGACGCGCTTCAGCGCGTAGCCGGTCTCGCGCAGATAGTCGCCGTAGGCGGTCATCCAGTGGAAGCCGGGCATGCGTTCGGCGAGCTTTTGACTATCGCACGTAAAGCTGATGTCGATCTGCGAGCGACAGATGGGCATGAAGGGGGCGTCGATGATCTCGCCGCGCAGGCCGACCCAGCGCTGGGCGGCGAAGTCGGGCACGATGTTCGTTACCGTCTGGCCCGTGCGCATTTCGACTTTCGGGGCGGCGCCGTAGTCGGATTCAAAATGTGTCATGATGCGAGCCGGTTCGAGCTCGCGGCCGTTCATTCGCCGCGGGGCGGTGCAGTGCGCCAGCGTGATGATGCCGTCGTGTGGATAGGTCGGGTCGTTTAGGAACGCGGGCTTACCGGAGATGTTGGCCAGCAGTACGCCGGACGGAATCACGACGAAGTCGGACTCGCAGAACGCCAGATAGCCGGCGTCGTTGAGCGTGCTGAGCGTCAGGCACGCCGACGTTTCCGCCAGCGGCATAATCGTGCCCATGCACTCATTGATCGTGATCGCCCGGCAATCGGCCTTCTTCATGAGTGTTCGGAAGATCTCGTCCAGCAGGAACGCGTTCTCGACGAACGGGCGCTCGGTTTCGAGCGTGTTGCCGGGAGCATCCAGATAGGCGGCGGCGTGTTGTTGGGCGCGCTGGACTGCCGATGCATCAGCGCGGGCCTGCTTGATCAGCTCGCCGAGTTCGTCGTACGAAACCGTTTGGATATCGAAACGCCACTTGTCACGGACCAGTTCTGGTACAACGCCGGGGGGTTGTGACCAGGCGCCGGGGCCGCCGATGGCCAGCATTCGCGTGCCGAGCGTGTTGTGCAGGCCGCACAGCGCGCGCAGCCGCCAGAGCAACTCGTCCTGGCTGTCAATGACAACATCTTCGTCGGTCACGCCCGGGACGGCGGGGGAGTCAGTATGCTGGCGTAAGTAGCGCGGGCTGATGATCTCGTACCACAGGTAAACCGGGCCGGACTTGTGGCGGCAGAAGAAAATCATGTCCTTGCCGTGCTTATGCAACGCGTCAAAAGTATTCATCCAGCCGCCGGCGGCGTAGACGATGAACACATCGGCCTTGTCAAGATCCGCGGCACCTTCGAGTTCCTGCGCACTGCGGGCGCGTGTAATAGGTAGAAACTCAACCGGGAAATCCGCCTGCTTATGCAGAGCTTTGAGCTCGGTATTGATCCGGGACACTTCCGTGTCAACGTCGGCCGGCGTTTGTATCCCACCCCAGGAGCGCCAACTCGTCTGAGGTCGCCGCGTAGGTATGCTGTAGACAAGCACTGGCTTGACGCGCAGCGCCCGCCGCCCGGTTGGTAGCAGTTCCTGCGCGTTAGTACCGGCCAATGCCGGCCAGGACAGCTTCGCCAGGGCAATACCCCCCAACAAGGCAGTGCTGGTGGTTCCCAGGAACTGGCGGCGTGTGACCGCCGGGTTCGCCGCGGAGGGTAGACAGGACGGACAGCAGTGGGCGTGAAAGCGGGATTCGTGGCTGGCTCTGTCATCGGGCATGATAAGCGCTCCTCAGTGGTGCAGGGCGGGGCATCTTGGGCCGCCGGCGTCACCAACGGGTGGGTCACTGACCGGCCGCCTGGCATGCTAGCCTGGCTGCGGGTTCTCTCCAAGCAGCCTCCGCACCTGAGCGGCCAACGTCGATAGGTTCTTCTCGAGCACGCCCCAGACGACGTCGTCGGCCACCGCTGCGTAGCCGTGGATCAGGTGGTTGCGAAATGCGATGATGCGCTGATGATCGCTGATCTCGGCGGTCAGAGTCGGGGCTACACGCAGCGCCCGGTTCAGCGCCTCGCCGACGATCTCGAACTGTCGTTCGACAGCCGAGCGCAGCATGGCATTTGCTTTGTAGTCGTCGAACGTCTGGCCCGCTGTGAACTGTCGCAACAGTTCACACGCTTGTTGGATATCGAACAGGTATTTGCGAACGTCAGGCGGCTGCATAGAGTACCACTCGCTCTTGCTCGATCGTCTGCCAGAGATAGGGATTGCGGATGGCGCTCGGCTCAACCAGGTCGATGACGCAGCCGAACAGGCCTTCGAGGTCGGCTTGCAGCCCGAAGAAACAGTCCGCGTGCTGCGCCGGCGGCATCGACTCGAACCGAACCAGGAAATCCAGGTCGCTTGTCCTCGGGTCGAATTTGTCCACCGCCGCGGAGCCGAACAGATCGAGGCGCGCGACGCGGTACCGGGCGCACAGCCCCATCAGTTCATCGTGTTTGTCGGCCACCAGCTTGATCATAGCTCACACTGGCATTGTAACGCGCTGTCGCCGGGCTTGCCCGCACTTCGACGGGCCAATCTACTTCACCGCCGGCAGGGGCGGGAGGTTTTCCGGCTTAAAGGCTCGCAGGCGAATCAGGTACGCTTCCAGCCAGCCGCGGGCTTTGTCAGGATGCTGTAACGCGTACAGAACAGCTTCATGGTCTATCGCGTTTATGCGGTCATTAGCCGCCCGGATGGCATCCATGTTGATCTTGAGCGCTGTACTAACCGGCATACGCTCCGGATTGATGTCGATGCCAAAGTAGCCGCGGTAGCCGTACATCTTAAGTGTGTACAACAAGGCCTCTGCCTGTTCAGGAGCGATCACGCCCACGTTGAGGTCCTGGTCATAATTGCCTAATGGTTGGCTGTTCCAGTGACTGTGAGCCAGCCGACCTTCCGAGAGCGGCCAACTGAAGGCATAGGCCAGGTCTTCGTAGCCCATCAGTACGTGTCCGATTTCGGGATTCAGACAACACAGCGCGTGTCCCTGCTCGAGCAGTTTGCGGTTCTGAGCGTGTTGCAGTTTGGATTCAACCAGCCGTCCCAGGAGGACTCCTTCGGTGGTTGTACCGAACAGGATCCGGCCCCGTGGTTCGTAGGGTTTGGGTTCGACCGCTACCCGCACGCCGGGCACGGCGTCCATGGCTTCCGCCAGGCCGTCAACAAAGCGGTCGCGCATGGCGGTGAAGTCGATGCCGAATGGATTTTCATAACCATCAATCCCCGGCCAGACGATGGCGAAATCCGTGTCCATTTCGCGATTCAGCCGAAAAGTCGCCTTGGTGCGATCGATGGCGATATGCCGCATGTCCGGCAATGGATTTGAAAGTGAGCCCCATTCGAAGGCTTCATCCCAGAACAGCAGGGGGACTATGGTGATCAGGCGAATACCCGTGTCGGCGGTGAACTTGCGCCAGACGTCCAGGTTGTCCTCGTTGATTTCATTGGGGTAGTGGGCCTCGAGGCCGGCCAGCCCGTAATCCTTCAGCCCGGCAGCAATTTCCAGCCGCTGCTCGATGGACCGACTGGTGCCGTAACGGTCATGGAAGCGGCTGCTGGGGGGCGAGAAAAACCAGATACCCGCCGAGAACTTGAGATCCAACTCGAAGGAATTGAGGTGTTCAAGCAACTGCTCCGGGGCCCGCCGCATAGCCTGGGCTCTCAAATCACATAGCGCCATAGTGGTATCCTCCATGAGGGACAATAACCGACCATGTCACGTATTGTAACGCTATGTAACTCATGTGCCGATAGCGAGATGGATCGTAATCCCATGTGCTAATTATGTTGAGGACTGAGATGCAAGGGGAGGAGAAAGGGTTCGTGGGAGGGTTCAGGATTTAGGGTTCAGATTAGAAGTTCGGGCCGCAAAATATAAAAGCATTCTTGGCGCTCTTGGCGTCATGGCGATTTCGTCTTCCCGGGCGCGGCAAGCGCCCACAGTAGCGGCCGCACGGAGCCTGTCCCGATCCATCGGGATGGCGGCAATCAACCAAGTAGCGGTCGTCCCTCCGTGGCGGCCGTCCCTCCGTGGCGGCTGTTCCCAATCAGAACCGCGAGCGTAAGCGACCGGCCAATCAGAACCGTCCCGACACGTCGGGATCAGCGACCGCCCCCCCCAATCCGAGCCCCGAGCGCCAGCGAGCGGGTTAATCAGCCGACACGGCCCTTCTCCGTAGTTTTTTCATTGACGACGGGCATGTTATCGGATCAACTGTGTACGCTACGTGGCGAGGTGGCGAACCGGGGCGTTCCCGGGGGATCATCGCCGCCGGCCACTTGTCTATGAGCACGGGAGGTATGTCATGTTTGATGTGTCGAAACGAACGCACGCCGCCATGGTCGTCATGGCCATGCTCGGCCTGAGTCCATTCCTTACCTGGGGGGACGAGCTGCACGTGCCGGACCCATACGAGACAATCCAAGACGCCATCGACGAAGCTGAGGATGGCGACGTGGTCATCGTGGCTGACGATGTAGACCCGTATACGGGGGCAGGGAACAAGAACCTGGACTTCGCCAACGATCTCCCCGCGGGCCAAACCAGAGCGATCACTGTACGCAGTGCCAGCAATGATCCCGCGCTGTGCACCATCGACTGCCAGGGCAGCGGGCGCGGCTTCATTTTCGAGAATGGCGAGACGTCCGATTCGGTCGTGTGCGGGATCACTATCCAGGGCGGTAACGGTGCGTGGGGCGGCGCGATATACTGCGTAGGCAGCAGCCCGAAGATCATGAACTGCGTATTCTCCCAGAACACCTCTTCTTCGCTGGGCGGCGCGATCTACTGCGAGGGCCTCTACGATTGGCCCTTCGAGATCGCCAGCAGCCCGGCCATCATCAACTGCTCGTTCAAGTCCAACCACGCCAATGGCATCAACGAGGGCAACCGGGGCGGTGGGGCCGTTGCCGGTGTTGTCCTGGTAGGCCTGCCGGCCACCCCCCTTATTGTCAACTGCGACTTCTTCGACAATGACGCGGTTGGGGAGGGCGCGGCCATCCTGTTCAACCAGGCCCGTCCGGTAATCTCGCACTGTAGATTCGAGGGCAATACCACCGAGCAGCCCCGCGGCGGGGCCGTTTACTTCAAGGACAATTACGCCACGCTGGTTGATTGCCTGATCGCCAATAACAACCTGGACGAGGGCGTGAGCGGCGGCGGCGGCATCGTCTGCCTGTCCGGAACGAGCGCCCTGATCACCAACTGTACGATCGCGGACAACCTCCTGCCGAACCCAAAGGCTCTTGGGGGCGGGATATACTGCGACGCAGGGAGCCACGTCATCGTCACGAACAGCATCCTGTGGGACAATACCGGTTCGCAAATCGATTCGACGTCGAACGAGACGGTTGTGACCTACAGTGACGTGCAGGAAGTGTGGCTTGGCGAGGGGAACATCTATCCACCCGCGGACCCGGAGTTTTACACGCGCGAAGAAGAGGGGCCGTGGCAGGGCAACTACTACCTGGGACACGACGACCTGGGTGATCCGCCCCAACAGCAGAGTCCGTGCATCGATGAGGGCAACGACACCGCCGAGGCTATGGGCCTGGCCAACGACACCACGCGGACCGACCTGGCACTGGACACCGGCCTGGTCGATCTGGGCTTCCACTACCCGGGCAACTGTAACTTCGAGGGCGGGGAGAATGAGGTCCCCGATCGCTATGAGGTCCTGGCGGGCGCGGCGCCGGACTGCAACTACAACGGCGTGCCGGACTGGTGCGACATCCATGTCTTCCAGACCAGCGCGGATGAGCAGCCCGAGGACGGCGAGCCGGACGAGTGCCAGGGCTGTGGCGTCCCAGGTGAATACACGGTGAACGCCGATTTCGACCTCGGCACGCTGATCAATATCAACCACGCGGTGGGGGACGAGCTGCGCCGCAACGCGCCGGAAGAGACGACTCCAATGCCGTTCCTGACGGTGGCACTCTCTAAGAGAGGCACCTTGGCGCGCGTGGATACAGACACCGTGAGCTGCCCGCAAGGGGAATGTATCACGGGCGAGTTCCACACCACGCCAGCGAGCTCGTGTAGTCCGTCGCGCACGGCGGTCGATCTGGACGGGAACGTCTGGGTGGCAAACCGTGAATGCGAGATAGGGGAGTCTGGCGCCCAGTTCGGGTCGGTCACGCAGATCGGCCTGATCGTCGGCGGCACGCGGTGCGACGCCAGCGGCACGCCTAATCCGTACGGTGAGTACCTCAAGCCGACGTTCAAATACAACACCTGTATCGACCGCGATGGCGACGGGCTGATCCGAACCTCGCGCGGGCTGGAACAGCCGTTGCCGTGGCTCGACTACTTTGGGGCCGACGAGGACGGCGGGGTGTCGTCGGCGGAGGACGAGTGCATCCGCCAGTTCCTGCGGGTCCGTCCGACCGGCACGCGCTTTCTGGCGCTGGATGCCGGCAACGACCTGTGGGTCGGAGGGTGGGACGAACCGGACTATCCGGACGAGGACGGGAACCCACACTTGTTTGTGCACGTGGATACCGAAACCGGCGCGGAGGACGATGATTTCCTCTACGAGGACGAGGACGACGCCTACGGCGGCTATGGCGGCCTGCTGGACTGCGCGGGCGTGATCTGGTCGGGGGGCTACGGCTTGCTGCGATATGACACGACCACGGAGCTGGGCACGTGGAGCCACTGCCCAGGCGGCTACGGCGTCGCGATGGACACGGAGGGCAACATCTGGAGCACGCGGTACGGTTTCGATGAGATCTGGAAGCTCGATGCCGACGGCTCGTTCCTGGACGACTTTGACACAGGCGATGGCCCCAAGGGCATCGCGGTAACGCCGGAGGACAACGACGTCTGGGTGGCCAACAGCGTGGCCGGTACTGTATCGCACCTTACGAACAACGGTGGATTCTGCGAGACGATCGTCGTGGGCAACCATCCCTCCGCTATCGCCGTCGACGCAAACCGGCATCTGTGGGTCACCAACCGGTACTCGCACACTATCTCGCGCATCATCCCCGGGACCGACCCGCCGGGGGCCTGCGGTGACGGGACAGACGCGTCCCTTCGCAACCTGGACGTGTACCTCGGCTACGACGCCGAGCCGTACAATTACAGCGACATGACAGGCGCGGTCACGCTGTTAACCACAGCGACGGGGACGTGGAACGTCGTGCACGACGGCGGCGTCTTCGGGGCCGAATGGCACCGGGTGTCCTGGAACCACGAAGCGGGCTGCGTAGATGCCGTGCCGGAGGGCACGGAACTAACCGTCACGGTTCGGGCCGCGGATTTCCGCACGGCGCTCCCGTCCGAACCGTATCTGGAGGTTGCCGACGGCACGCGATTCGACGACGTCAGCGGCAGGTTCATCGAGATCCGCGTGCGTTTCAAGGGCACCTGCCCTGGCGCGGACTTCGTGACGCCGGTGTTGTGTAACCTGACCGTCTTGCACGGGATCGGCGACATGAACTGTGACGGCGCAATCAACTCCTATGACATCGACGGGTTCATCTGCGCGCTGAGCCCCGCGTGCGACTACGAGGGCACGTATCCGAACTGCGACCGGCAGTATGCCGACTGCAACGGCGACGGTGTGGTCAACTCCTATGATATTGACTCCTTCGTCCAGTTGGTCGCTGACGGCGGCTGCTGGCGCCCAAGTGAGTAGCAACTGAAGGATCGCGTGGCCTGGCTGAGCGGTCAGGCCACGCGGTCCTGTGCCCGATAAACCCGGGTCGACTCCGGTGCTGGCATGCTATAATGTATGTGTCTGCTTCTAACGAGGTGGTTGTAATGTTACTGGCAATAATCCGCGCGCTGGCCGTGATCGTAGTGGTCCTCTCGGGAAAGACTATCGCGAACGCTCAATGTCCTCTGGATTGGGCAAGCGGCTTCGAACCACGGGGCGTGGGTGGCGGATCCCGTAGTCGGGTCAACGTCATGACCGTCTTCGATGACGGCAGCGGACCGGCGCTCTATGTCGGTGGTGATTTCTGGGCGGCGGGCAAGGCGAGCGTGCGGAACATCGCCAAGTGGGACGGTCAGACCTGGTCGTCGCTGAATAGCACCATACTCCACGGACCCGTCCACGCCATTGCCGCCTTCGATGACGACAGCGGTCCCGCGCTTTACGTGGGGGGGGGGCTGGCCTGCGGAAATGGGATCCCGTGGAACAAACATGGAGCTATGGCGGCATCTATGACGATGTCTATGCTCTGGCCGTGCACGACGACGGCAGCGGGCCGGCGCTCTACGTTGGCGGCGATTTCACCGAAGCTGGCGGCGTTAGCGCCTGGCACATCGCCAGGTGGGACGGCCAGAACTGGTCGGCACTGCCAGGCGGGACAACACACGGCATGAGCGGTCCGGTCCGCGACTTGGCTGTGTACGACGACGGCAGCGGACCGGCCCTATACGCTGCTGGTGAGTTCTCCACCGCTGGCGGCGTGTTCGTCAGGAACATCGCCAAATGGGACGGGTCCGACTGGGCGGAGCTCGATGGCGGCCTCGGCCCGTACTACGCCGACGCCTATGCCCTGACCGTCTTCGATCCGGCCGGGCCGCTGGGCCCCGGGCTGTACGTGGGCGGCGACTTCGCCACCGCCGGCGACATCACCGCTTACAACCTCGCCCGCTGGGACGGTGACGGCTGGTCAGCCGTCGGCGATGGCGTCGATGACTTGGCCGCGGTCTATGCGTTGCTGCCTTTTGACGACGGCGGCGGTCCGGCGCTGTACGTCGGCGGCGCGTTTAGCAGCGTCGGCGGCGTGTCGGCCAGATGTATCGCGAAGTGGGACGGTACGAGTTGGTCGGCGCTGGGCGCCGGCATGTCCGACGTCACGTTGCCCGGCGCGCCCCGTGTCCGTTCACTGGCGGCTTACGACGACGGCGGCGGGGCGGCGCTGTACGTCGGCGGGGAGTTTGCCCTGGCCGATGAGGTCGTGGCCCACAAGATCGCCAAGTGGGACGGTGAGAGTTTCTCCGCCCTGAATGAAGGCAACGGCTTGGACGAGATGGTGGAGGCGCTGGCGGTCTACGACGATGGTTGCGGCCCGGCGCTTTATGCCGGCGGCCGGTTCGGTACGGCTGGCGAGATCATCGCCGGTGGCATCGCCCGGTGGGACGGGTTGGGCTGGTCCTCCGTGGGGGGCGGGGTGGACGGACAGGTATACGGATATGTATTCGGGCTGGGCGTTTTCGACGACGGCAATGGCCCGGCGCTGTACGCCGGTGGGCAGTTCACGTCCGCCGGCGGCGTTTCAGCCGCCAACATTGCCCGCTGGGACGGCATTGCCTGGTCGGACGTGGGTGGTGGAATCGCCGAGCCCGGCGGCGTCGAGGCTCTGCTGGCCTTTGATGATGGCAGCGGGTCGGCGTTGTACGTCGGCGGCCACTTCGCCCTCGCCGGCGAAGCCAGCGTGAGCAGCGTCGCCAGGTGGGATGGCCAGAGCTGGTCGGATGTCGGCGGTGGCGTCGGTCATATCGGGTTTGAGGAAGGCTACGTGTACACCTTCGCGGCGTACGACGACGGGCGCGGCCCGGCCCTGTACGCCGGCGGCTTATTCACGAGTGCCGGTGGGGTCGACGCGCTGCACATCGCGCGCTGGGATGGACAGAGTTGGTCGGACGTGGGTGGCGGGCTCGGCCCGATCGCCATGGCGGCCAATGTATTCGCGCTCGCGGTGTACGACGACGGCAGCGGTCCGGCGTTGTACGCCGCCGGCGCGTTCAGCACGGCCAGCGGCCTTCCCGTCGCCAACATTGCCCGCTGGGACGGCATGACCTGGTCAGACGTGGGCGGTGGGATCGGCGCCTACAACGTAGGCAGCGTGCACGCGCTGGCAGTCTTCGACGACGGTCGCGGCCCGGCACTGTACGCTGGCGGCGGCTTCGAATCGGCCGGCGGAGTCCCGGCTAGAAACCTGGCCCGCTGGGACGGTCAGCGCTGGTCGGCATTGCGCGCCGGCGTCAACAGCGGAGTCAATGCGTTGACCGTCTTTGACGACGGCGCCGGCCCGGCTCTCTATGCAGGTGGCTACTTGACGGCCGCCGGCGAGCGCGGCTCCGCGCGCATTGCCCGCTGGGGCTGTGTGCCGGGCTTGCTGCTGGGTGATCTGAACTGCGACGGCGCGGTGGATGTGTATGACATCGATCCGTTCATCTGCGCCGTCAGCCCGAATTGTGATTACGCCACACAGTACCCTGACTGCAACCCGATCACTGGTGACTGCAACGCCGACGGCATCGTCAACGCCTACGACATCGACGGCTTCATCGAACTGCTGGGGAAGTAGCGAGTTGAGTTAAGAGTGCAGAATTAAGAGTTCTTCGACTCGCTACGCTCGCTCAGAATTATGAATGGCGAAGAAGGAGAACCGCCAATCTTAACTCTTAATTATTAACTCGTAACTCTTAACTTAGTTCGCCCTTCGCCATTACTCTACAGCGGTAACTTTACCTTACAGGTGGCCTGGGCGGACATGACGCGCTGCGTCAGGTAGTCGATGAACGTGGCCCGGATGGTGATCTCCGGATGAGCCGGGGCCGAACGGGGCCAGGGGCATTTGACCGTGTAATGATTGGTCATCAGTTTGCCGTACCACAGTTCGCGAGCTTGTGCGACCGGGATGATATATTCGCCGATCAGGTTGTCATCCGGCTCCGCGGCCAGATCATATAGTTGAATGCGGATTTCGCCGGCGGCCTTGAGCACGTCGCCCTGTGCGTCGATCGGTTTGAGATACACGGCGACGCCGTCATCGCCCGGCTGACCATCCACGTCAAAGCCACCCGAAAGAGCTTCAATCTCCAGTGTGACCGGGTGGAAAATCAACTTCAGATCATCTGGTTTGATGGCTCGGATGGTATTGATTTGCTCGGTGAGGGTATCAATCGTGGCTTTTTGAGAGGCCATCTGGTCGTTCTGTCGCGCGACTTTCTCGCGTAACATCTGTAGTTCGCGCTGGCCATTGCCATTGGGTCCCGACCAGCAGCCGGTCAGCAGCAGCATGGCCACCGCTGGGAAGAGTATGCGGGCGCGCGCCATGCCATAACGTGTATGGCGGCGGGCCGCTAACACGTTGGATCCCCACATGTTTGTCTCCGTCTAGGTTGCGCGTAAAGACGGGGTCTCCGGCATCGCCTCGAGAACCCGGTCCACCAGACCGTACGAAACAGATTCCTCGGCATCCATCCAGTTATTGCGATCACAATCCGCGGTGATCTGTTCAACCGACTTGCCGCTGTGCTTCGCCAGGGTCTCGTAGATATGCTGTTGGGTACGTATCATCTCCTCGATCTCGATTTTCAGATCGGTGGCCGGCCCACGAGCACCGCCCAGCGGCTGATGGATCATCATCCGGGAGTGTGGCAGGATAAAACGCTTGTCTGGCGCGCCGGCGGTCGTCAATACGGCGGCCATGCTGGCGGCGATGCCCAGCACATATGTAGCTACCGGACAGGGCACAAATTGCATGGTGTCATAAATGCCCATACCCGCGTAAACCGAGCCGCCACCTGAATTGATGTACAGGTGGATGTCTGCTTTGCGGTCCTCGTTGGCCAAAAACAACATCTGCGCGATGACTACGTTGGCCAGGTCAGAGGTGATCTCATCGCCGAGAAAGATGATCCGGTCCTTGAGCAGGCGGGAGTAGATATCGTAGGCACGTTCGCCGCGGCCTTCGCGCTCGACCACGATCGGTATCAGGTGCTGATTCTGCTTTGTCATGCGCGCCATCCTTAGCTATTTCTTCTTACCTTTGTCGATTTTGGCTTCTTCGAGTATCTCATCGATCAACCCGTATTCCATGGCTTCCTGGGCGGTCATGTAGCGATCGCGCTCGATGTCCCGCGCGATTTGTTCGGCACTGCGTTCCGTGTGCTTGGCCAGCACCTCGGTGATGGTCTGCTTGACCTTCAGGATCTCATCCGCCTGGATCCGCATATCGGACGCCTGGCCACCCATGTAGCCCCAGGGTTGATGGATCATCACCTTAGCATGCGGCAGGGCAAAACGCTTGCCCTTGGTCCCGGCCGCCAGGATCAGCGCCGCGCCACTGCTGGCGGCCCCGACGCAGTACGTCGCGATCTTGCAGTTCAGAAAGCGCATCGTGTCGTAGATCGCCAGTGTGTCGGCGATATCACCGCCCGGACAGTTGATGTACAGGTGGATATCCTGGTCGCGCTTGACGGCCTGGAGGTAAAGCATGCTCTTGATGATGTGCGAGCACACGGTATTGCTGTTGATCGTGATGCCCGGATCGAGTGGCAGGTCGAGGAAGATGATCCGTTCTTCCAGGAGCAGTTCATTCAGGCCCATCTGGCGCCACGCCTGGGGCTGACTCACCTGCATTCTCGGACGTTGGGTATCAGGCCAGTAAGCCATACGCTCTCCTTCGCTGAAATGGCCTTTTTCTCAATATATCGGACGACTTCCAGTGGCTTCCACACCTTCACTGGCCCATGGTCAGGGGATACCGATAACCAGCCACTGAGCTTAACTCTCCTGCTCTTCAGCCGGATTCTGCTCCTTATCCGCGGATTCGTCCGCTTTTACTGACTCAAGCTTGGCACCTTCCAGCAAGCGTGTGATGCACTTGTCCTGGCGGATCTGTTCGGCGAGTTGCGGTAACAGGTCCTGCTTCTGGAGGTCGTCCCGGATGCGGTCGAAGCGACGATTGTAAAGCCGGGCGATCCGGGCGATCTCGGTGTTGACCTGTTCGTCGGTCACATCGATCTCCAGCTTCTCGGCCACCTTGGCCAGGATGAAGCCCAGCTTCAAATCGCGGGACACATCCTCCTGGGCGGAGGTGCGTAACTCATCAATCCGGGCTTCGATATCGCCCTCCGGCATACCGCGCTGTCGTAGATCGATCATACGGCGGGCCACGGCGCGCTCGGTCTGGCGTGCCGAGTGCTGCTCGGGTAATTCCAAACTGGTGCTCTTGAGCAGATATTCGTAAACCTGTTCTTTCTTGGCGCGGGCGATCATATCGTCGCGCTCGTTCTCCATGAGCATGCGCTGGTAATCGCGGGCCTCCTGCTCCTGGTCAAAACCCGCGGTTTTCAGGAAGTCCTCCAACAGCATGGGCACCAGGCGTTTGATCTCATGGACCTTGAACTCGAAGTGCCCGGGCTTGCCGCGCAGGTCGGCACGCTCGTAGTCTTCGGGTAGCGTGCATTCCGCGGTGCGTGATTCACCGATCTTGGCGCCGAGCAGGGTCTCGTCCAGCTTGGGTAACTCTATGCCGTCGATGCCACTGGGACGGACACCGATTTGCACGTTCTCTTCGCGCTTGATCTCATTGTCCTCAACCTGCAGGACCACGTCGGCCACCAGCAAATCGTCCTTCTCGGCAGCCCCTTCGGGTTGGGGTTCGTAGCGCCCGCGGATCTTGCGTTGCCGCAGGATCTCATTATTCAGCATTTCGTCCGTGATTTCTATCTCGGGTGTTTTAACCTCGATGCCTTCAAGTTCTGGCAACTCGAAGGCCGGCTTGACTTCCACTTCGCAGGCATAGGAAAAATCGCCGCTCTCCGGCAGTTTCAACTTTTGCAGAGCTTCGTTCAGATCAACCAGCTTGATACCCTCGTCCGCCGGGATCTGAAACAGGGGATCGCCCAGCACATCCAACTCGTTGTTTTCAACCACGGCGAAGAAGGATTGCCCGATGATAGTGGTCGTCAGGGACTCGCGCACCTCGCCGCCAAAACGTTTCTGGATGAGTTGAATTGGGGCGCGTCCTTTGCGGAAGCCCGGCACGATCGCATCGTGGCGCAGCTCGTCGAAGTTGTGCTCCAGATGATTGGAGATGATCTTGGCCGGCACGGTGATCTGGAGCTCCTTACGGAGCACGCCGATATCCTTGACTTCCGCTTTGACTTCCTTTTTCAGCTCGTCCAGTAGTTGTTCGGCTTCCTGCTCGGCCTTCTCCCGCATGGCGGGATCTTCCATGGCGCCAGGCATTCCGGGTATTTGCATTACGCTCTCCTTGACTCCTATTGGTGGTGCGAGCAATGCGATCTTGCGCTGGCAACATCGCCCCGCTACCGAGGTCAGCCCGGCTGACCCGGCGGATCAGGTTATGTAGTGAACTGGCTCACGTCGGCGCCAAACAACAGCGAGACGAATACGGACAAAATTGTGATCAGGAAGCTGGTTATGATTTCCGAGAAATTGAGCATCTCGAAAGCCTGCAAAATCCCGACCGTGATGACGCCGTATGACAAGGCCCGGCAGAGTTTCCTATAACGTTGCATGTTCCTGTCTCTCCTTGAGATATCTGGTCGTCCAAGCCATGCCGGTGACGGGTTCGGAGCCGCTTTCTCGGTGGGGGTTCCACACGGCCCACGTCCGGCTAGAATCTGTACGTTAAGCCCCTCAGCCCCACTGTCAAGCACACCTCGGCGTGGTGCCGGGATCGGCTTGATGACCATGTCCCCCGGCCTGGTGCCACCACCCTCGCGCAGATCGTGCCCGGGGTACTGTCGCTTATCCCAACTAATCTTTAATATCAATCCACCAGGTGCCAGCGCCAACATCCCAGAAAAACTCCCATGGACTGCTCTGAGAGGAGAGTGACCGGGAGAGTGGCCGATCCAGGGCTGATAACCACCCACGGCCGGCGGTACCGTGGCTGAGTTTGTTCAAGATTAGCTCTGACTGGCGCCCGATAGCACTCTCTGTACGCCGCGGAGACCAGCCGGCTGGCTGGCTCTCCCGAGAATATTCACACCGGCAGCATGGATGTGCCGGCTGCACAAGTAGTTACTCGCCACGCCCTACGGGGCCCCCTGGAAGTGCGGTTGCTGGCGAGCTTCTGTTGGAGGCCACATCCATGCCTGAACCACTGTTGATGCGATATATGCAGCCGCTCCTGGCCGGCCGTCGATCCGAGTGCTTCAGTGTCGTGAATAATGCCGCTCGTACTGGCATTCCTGCCGAGGAGTTGATCTGTGACGTGATCCTGCCCGCCATGGCCCAGGTTGACCGGCTTTATCGCGATGATCGCATTAACATTGCTACTGAACATATGGCCTGTCGGATTAACCGCACCTTGGCCGATCAGTTACAGGTGTATCTGCCGGAACAGTCGCGCATTGGCAAACGTGCCATTATTGCTTGTGCCGCTGGCGAACAGGAAGAGCTGGGCGCCGAGGTGGTTGGCGATCTGCTCCAGGCAGATGGCTGGGATATCTTTTTCCTGGGTGGCGGCGTACCTATCGACGAGATTCTCAGTCTGGTCGGCCAGTTGCGTCCCGATGTCCTGCTGATTTTTGGTACGCAGCCCGAGGGCGTGCCGGAAACCCGCCGGCTGGTCGAGCTGATCCGTGATGTGGGCGTCTGCCCAACCATGAACATCGTGGTCAGCGGCGGGATCTACAATCGCGCCGATGGTTTATGGCAGGAAGTCGGTGCCGATCTGTATTCTGAGTCGGTGCGTGAACTTCGAAGTATCCTGTATGATTTGCCTCCACGCGAACCCAACACCCCGCGCCAGGGTCTGGTCAAGAAACGCCGTCGGCGTCGCAAACAGAATGGGCCCGCGGCCACCACGCCAACCGTGGAACAGCAGGAACAGCCCACCGAGGCCCTGGCGACGGTCTAACCCCCAAAACAAACGCCCCAAAGTAGCGGCCGCCCTCAGTAGCGGCCGAATCCAAGCCCCGATCGCCGGCGAGCGGATTGCGTGAGGATCGGTCGGGCTCTGCCCGCCGATTTGATGACGGCGTGTAAAACCCGCCCTACAGAACTAGCCGCACCAAATCAGTTCGCCCTGAAAGGGCGCAGGCGCCTGGCCGCGGGTGGAGCGTAGCGCAACCCGTGGATGACGTGACACTCCTACACCAATCCGCCCCGGCGGGGCGGGGGATACCTCAGGAATGCCTCGGTGTGGGTATGTGGCATGCCCAAGCCGAAGGCGCTGGCATGGGTCACACCGGTCAACCATAGCCGCTGGTCGGCGTCGGCACCATGCTGATCCTGCTCTGCTACAGCCCATGGCGGCTACTCAATCGCCGACATGGTGCGGCCAGACAGATTAAAAAAAACATCTAACGGTGAAGGTCCCGCCTGACTTACAGACGCGGCGATGAAATGTCTCGTTGGAAGGTGGAATAACCCATATCATACGTAAGTGGCTGACCCATCGAGCCCGAGTAAGGTATTTACGTGGCAACAAGCGCTCCGACATCCCGTCGAGTTCGGCTTCTGATTCGCCTGTCTGTGTACGCCGGTTTGATTCTGTGTGGCTTCGCCTTTCGTGGGTTGTGGCCGCGGGTTTGCACTGCGATTGATGAACCGTTCATGTTCCTGGACCCCTAGAATGCACCTTCCGCGGATCGTCGCTATCTCGGATCGCTTCTCGAGCAAGGCTATGGCACAGTCGACGCATTTGCAGACGGGGCGAAACCCCTTGACCGGAAGTACTACGATGACGTGCGTGCTGCATTGATCCAGGCTCGCGATAGATCACCCTGGCTTCAGATGCGCCTCTTGAAGGAGTTGGGAAAATCTGACCGCTTGGAGGATGCCGGCTTCTTGCTGAATCTAGCGGTCTCCGACGAGCGAAGGTGGTTTGCACGCCGTGCACGTCGCGCGGCAGAATCAGTTGCTCAGCGCGCGACGAATCCGAAACCTTGATTCTCGGGTGATCTGGGTGAGGTAAAAGGGCGTTCTGTTTCTATACTCCCTCAATCAAACACACACCACGACCAGCCCCATTCTTCGTATGAGATCAGGATCACATTACCCGCCAGATCAACGTCGAGGACCCACTCGCGGTGGCAGTCGCAGCCGTCGAAGCAGTCCCAGAAGCCGTCGTCGATGTTGTAGCGGTAGGTGTCCCCGATTACCTCGATCGTGATGATGTCATCGGTTCCAATCAGCCAGTTCGGATCGGTCCAGTTCACGCCCGGCACGCCGGCGTAGATACCGGCCAGCACCTCGGCGTTGAGATTGCCGCAGAAGGTCAAGACGCGCCAGGTCGTGTGGACTTCCTCATCGACCAGCAGATAGAACGCATTAAGTTCGTCGTATTCGGGTGGCGTCGAACTACCGATACCCACCAGCAACTGGTTCGGGGCGTAATCCATGTCATCGACCACCGTGATCAACTCCGGGTATTCCGCTCGGATCAGCGCCAGGTCCAGGAGAATGCGCTCGTACTCCTTGTCAGGTGCCCGCATCTGACCGGTCAGCTTCATGGCCAGCATCTCGGCTTCGAGGTTGTCACGAGCCGGGCCATAACTGAAGTAATTCGCGTAGTACAACGGGCCGAACGCCGCCACGTCACGCAGATCGGCGTCCGCGTCGCCGTCCAAATCCGCTCCCGCCGGCACATCCGGACCGGTCATCTGCGTGGCCAGCAGCTCGAAGTCGGAAAAACGCACGCGCCCGTCCGCGTCGAGATCCCCCAAGCCGACACATTCCTGAGCAGCCAGATCCGGCGTGGTCCCCAGCAGACATAATCCGCACACGATACCAATCAACTTTGACATTTCGTTCCCCTGTAGTTCCCACAGTTCGGCCTCCGGGCCGCTGATCCGCATCCAACCCATTGTACGGCCTTGAAGTGTGCCAACTCAATGGGAATCGTCGACCGAACCGGAATCCGGGCCATCGGTCATGTTAGTGCCGCTCGCCTGGACCTCGGCCAGGAACAGGTCGAACAGCTCGGGCCCCGGCCAGCGGCGGCTGCGCAATTCCTGATGCTGGGCGAACCAATGCGGGGCGAGCGATAGCGGGATCAAGCAGGCTTCGGTTCCCGTCACACCGGCGGCCAGGCGCGCTAGTGGCACGGATAAGGGCAAAGGCATCGGCATCTTGGCGATATCATGCTCGTAAGGCGCCTGGTACCACTCGGCTGGCGAAGTAACGTTGTAGTCGCGGCAGGCCACCGGTCGCCGGGCGTGAATGCCACAGGATTCATCCACCAGGAACGGACAGGCCAATTGCAGATTAAAGTATTGCCGCGCCACCGGCAGCACCGCTTCGTCGGTAGCGGACGGCTTAAGCAGCTCGGCGATCATGTCATGCTCTTCCAGCACACCG
>JBDRDH010000019.1:0-60838 GCA_043820985.1 Planctomycetota bacterium | reverse complement strand
GAGCTGTTCACCCCAGACTACCGGCGAAGGGCTATCGGAGATCCCCTGTTCATACCTCCAGACGATATCGTCGTGCGGACGCTCTCCGAGGCCGGCGACCTTGACCGCCAGCAACGCCTCACCCTCATAGAACCCGGTGTTAGCGTAGATGATCCCGTCAACAGCCACCGGCGAGGGAATCACGCGGTTGCCGGTCAATCCGGGCAGGTGCCATAACCGCCGGCCGTCGCGCGGGTCGTAGGCGTCGAGCACCTTGCCGCCGATTACCACGAGTTCCGGCCGGCCGCTCGGGCGGTGCAGAATCGGCGTGGCGTACGAATCCCCGCGCTCAGCGTCAGCGTCGGTCATCCGCATCGTTTTCCAGCGCTGCTCGCCGCTGAGCAGGTCGTGGGCAACCACATAACTGGGCGCGGGCTCACCCGGCAGGTCGCGGCAGGAATCCTGCATGCAGACCGAGATCACCAGCTTGTCGCAGATCACGGGGCTATTGGCGTGGCCCCACCAGATCGTGTAGCTGCCGTGGTCCTGCTGCAGGTTGCGGTGCCAGAGCTGTTTGCCGTCGAAATCGTACGCCGCCAGATCTCCGTTGCCGAAGTGTGCCACCACGGTCTGCCCGTCGGTCGCCGGCGTCGGGCTGGCCATGTTGTTCTCATCGTGAAACTTCGTGCGGCGTCGTCTGTGGGACGACTGGCTGGGCGGCGGAACGGAGGTGACGCCGACCGGCCGGGTCCACGCCATCTGGCCGCTGCTCTTGTCGATCCGCAGCAGCACCAGCTTTCCGTCATCAAGCTGACAGGTCACGAAGACCGCGTCCCCCCAGATGGCCGGCGTGCTGTTTCCCGGCCCGGGCAGCTTGCACTTCCACGCGATCCCCGACTCCTCGGTCCAGACGAGAGGCAGATCGGTCTCCCGACTGACGCCGTCGCCGTCCGGCCCGCGCCACTGCGGCCAGTTGTCGGCACACACGGGAATCGCACCGACGAACGTACAAACCAGCACCAGGGCGTAGAGTGTCGTGCGGCTCATGCGTGAACCTTCCTTGTGTTTCATGCGGTCGCCTTGACTGTATTTTCAACTGAAGATCCGGGGTAAAGCAAGGAGGTCCACGCCCTACCCGCACATGTTGCCAATTCCGCCTGTAACACGTCAGGCGGCGAGCCGTCCATATTGTGTCGCCCGGCAGGCAGTAGGCAGCCATCAGTCCCGATGACGCTTCTGTTGTTTGCCGCGCCGGTCGCCACGGTCGAGGTGCTCCAGGGCCGCTTCGAATTGTTCAGTCTGCGCGCTGTTCAGCAATGCGGTGATCCGGGTCTTGACCCGCTCGGCCAGTTCGTTGTGCCTCTGTTTGTCCTTGCGGGAGATGTTGCGGTAGGCCCCGAGCGTCTCGCGCTCAATGGCGCGGATCTCGTCCCGCTGGGCACGAGTGAGATCGACCCGCTTGACCGCTCTCAGGACGGTGCGTGCGTCCAGGGAGCCGGACGGGGCGGCGTTGGCGATGCTTGCCGTGGCCAGGGCCATCCCAACCACCAGCAGCGCGATGGTCTTCCAGCCGGAGGATGTGCGGTTGGCAATCATGGTCTCATCTCCGTGGTGGTGTGTTCGTAAATGAGACCTCCTGTCTACCAAATCCTATCAGACATCTATCCAACCGGCATTTCCCATTTACTAAACCTCGATCGATCAGTTTATCCGAACGACGGATTGGATCTCAAGCTGAAACGGCCCATCTTGGAGTGATTCCTGCCCATCTGACCACTGCATCGTGACGATCTTATCCTTGCCGCCGCCGGAACGGCGTTCCCCTGCCGCTCCCATACAGCGTAAACCGTTGCCCGCACGCGAGACACTAGCGCCGGTCGTTCGTGCTGCCATAATGGACAAGCAGAATATCCTCTATTACCTAGTGTGATCTATACAAATGCCGAACACTCAAGAATTTAAAAGAATACGACGGCCTTGTATAGTGAAATGCATGATACCTGCTTGAGTTGAGCCACCTCAGTCTGATAGAGTATTGGTTGAAGGTCTCATCATTGGGGACAATCGACGCACATCTGTCCCCACGTCACGAAAGGAAGGAGCACATCATGAAAGGCAGCAGTTTCCGAACGGCCGTGTTGCGACTGGTGTTGACCGTCGGAGTCGCCGGCATCTGCGCCTCCGAGGCGTCTGCCGGTTACTGGGTTTACACCGGCGCCGGATGGAAGTACTTTGACTTCGACACAGTCATGCCGACGGACCCGCCCGTCGATGAGCTGTACTGTTTCTCGTCGGCGTCCATAGCCCAGCTCGATAATCCCGAACAGCCTCCAATGGTCTTGGGTGATACGGGCCCCTGGGATGTTTCCCTGACGGCCACCGACCCGAATGGCGTTCCGATGGCCCATCCGGGTGTCAAGTTCACGCTCCAGGGCGGTGGCGTCCCCCTGAGCTCCGACAACAGTGCCTGGGTCGTCAATCCGTTCGAGACCCCGGATCCGTTTGTGCTCGGCGAACTCACGGTGTTCTTCGTGAGTTCCGGGGCGGTGGTGACAACCTACACCGACCTCCCCCCGCCGGTTTACCCGATCGTCCCGCCGGAGCTGACCGATCCCGAGGAAATCTATCAGTACATCATCGACATGTACCTTGAGCAGGGCATCCCGACCGTTTCGCAGTGGGGCCTGGTCATCATGACGCTGCTGCTGCTGACCACTGGCGCCGTTCTCATGCGTCGCCGGAAAGCCGGCCGAGCAGTACCGGCGAAGGCTTGAGCGTAATGTGTCGCGCGGTCGTCCCCGCGATGTAATGACCGGACTTCGTGCCAGCTTTTCCAGTGCGGGTGCCCCGGCTCCCAGATCCGGTCAAGCGGTTATTTGCACCTGCGCAACGCTACTCTGACTCTTTCTATTCCACGAGCACCGGGTCGACAGACCTGATGCCAAACAAGTCGAATACGAGGCCCTCATCGACGTGGATAACAGGGTCGCCTCTCATGTTGAGGACGCGACTCAGGATCGTGCCATAGAAATCGCTGGTTCCATGGAGCAAGACCTCTGATTCCGGTGCGATCACGGCCCCGTAGAACTCCGAGTTTCCGGACATGTCGACCGTATCGCCGTTGGCGTAGATGATCAGATCGTAGGGATCCTCTGAGCTGTTAACCAGGCCGCCGCCGGTGAAGAAAGCCGGGCCATCGACGTAGATCGTGGTGGGGCCGTCGATTTCGATGTAGGCCTGACTGGCGATTTTGGCGGAGGTGAAGTAATAGGTCCCGCCATAAAGTGTCAGATGGTCATTTGCCGCCAAGGTGAGGTCCCAGGGCTTGCCCCGGAAGGGGTCGCGGCCCTTGTACGTCAAGCCGATGGTCTCGTTATCATTCTCCATGGCGGCCCGCTCGAAGTCGGCATCGAAGGAAGGCGTGCCACAGACGCTGTAGTCAATCAGGCCGAGAACCTCGTAGGAGGTCCCATGCGGAATGAATGCGTAGCCTTCGCCATAGATAGCATCGCCGTGGATATTGGCCGAGCCGTTGACGACGATATCGCGGCAGCTACAGACGTCTCCGTTGGGACGTATGTTCCCGGGGCCGTATGAGCCTTCAGTGGAGTCATAGCTATCGGTGAGAATATCGCCATTGAGGATGACGCCCTCTAGTCCCCAGATACCGGCACAGGTACCGGAGCCAACCAGGGCCACGGCGTGGCGATTGATATTGGTGGTATCCACACCGACCACCGGCGCGAAAAACAGGCCCAGGTTGGAACGCGTTCCAACAACACGAACCGCGTTCGGACGCACACCGTCCACGCCCTCGTCGGGTGTTTGGGTGAATGAACGCGTGACGCCACTCCAATTACCGAGCGCTATATCAAGCTCCTGTGACACGACGGGATTCCTGGCGACGGTGTTTTCTCCGGCGTATTTAATCGCCCGGAGACGGGCGGCGGAGCCCCCGTCCAGCACCCCGGACGCTCCGGCCAATGCCGACGAGTCGGCGGCCCGTTGCATCTCGCCATAGGCCATCCGGATGTACCCGAGGTCAACCGCCAGTGCGACACAGGACAGCAACAGCAATGATGCAACCGCGACCTGCACGACAACCGCGCCGCGACGTCTCGGGCGCGCAATTCGAGGGCAACGCATGTCTCTACTCCTGTAATTTTGTCGTGCCCGATAGTAGTATTGTGGGAAATGTACCGCCCGTAAGCCAAATATCTTAACAGATTAAAATCCGTATCCAGGGCGGCTAAATGGAACAGTCCTGACTGGTCCGGTATTACCTGCGGCGATTGAGAACACGAGATGACTCGGCGAATGCGAATTTACCACAAAGCGGGCTACCCGGAATTCAGCATTCCTGTCCCGATAAGTCATAAAAAGAAGTGAGCTAAGCCCGGGAGAAAGTTACGCTACAGGGTGCTTGTCAGGCCTTGACGAGCCGCGCCAGGGGCTAATCCACGACACAGAGGAAGACCTGCCCTTGACGTGGAACGCAGCCGTGGGTCAAGAGTCACGACCACCACGGTCAACGATAAGTGCTCCGCTGGATACGGGGAACTTGATGCCCGGTTGGAATGCATCGTTAAAAAAGGGATTGCCATCGATATGATTAAATCCCGGCTGGCACATCCATGGAACACACTAAATCCACCCGATTGCCGACTATCGCCGGGGGCGGTAGGATAATTCCTTGAGCCAAATGCGGGGCTTTGCGTGAATTGGCGCGGACTGACGTGCCCCGCCCCGCTGGGGAGCGTACCCGCGCAGATAGAACCGGTGCGGCGTTAGTTCCCCGTCGGCTGCTAGATTGGTCAGATGGCATGTCGTTTGCACGGCGTGCCATCGGCGGATAGATCGGCGCTACAGTATTCGGCTAGCTAAGGTGCCTCATGCCCAGCGCGGTGACCAACCGGGAGATCGAAAACCTCACGCAAAAACTCGGCCATGAGATGTTCGAGCGTATCCATGGCTCACAGCCGTGGATCCTGCAGAAAGAATGGTGGCTCGAACGCCTGCTGCAACAGTGCATGGCCGATGAGTGGTTCAAGGTCCAGGCTTTCCGCTTCATTGACGCCCTGCCGATGCTGAGCGACGACCTCACGCTGGCCCAGCACCTGCGCGAGTACTTCGTCCTGCCCGAACACGCGGCCAAGGTCGATGGTCACGGTCTCCAAGGCGATCAGCAGACCGCATTGCGCGAATTGGAGCCCGCCGGTGCCAAGTGGTTCGTGCGTTGGGTCAGCCGCCTGATGAACTTCAAACGCCCCGATGGGCCGCTGCCCCGGCTATATGCCCAATTTGCCCGCCAGGCTTCGCTGATGATGGCCGGCAGCTTCATCCCCGGCTCCAACATACAGGAGGCCGAGCGGGCTATATGCCGGCTGCGTGATCGCCGGCTGGCCTTCACCGCCGATGTCCTGGGCGAGGCGGCCCTGTCGCGCGTCGAGGCCCAGGGCTACTATCAGACTTACGCCGACCTGATCGATGAGCTGCCCAAACACGCCGCCCAATGGCCGCGCGTGCCGATAGTTGACGAAGCCGACGGCGAAACCATCCCGCGCGTGAACATCTCCATCAAGCTGACCTCGATACATCCCGGTTTCGATCCGTTGGCCGCCACACCGGCCAAGGAGCGCGCCAAGGACTTGTTACGACCCTTGCTGCGCAGAGGCATGGCGGGTGGCGCACATATCCACATCGATATGGAGCATTACGCCATCAAGGATCTGACGCTGGAAATGTGTGAAGAGCTGTTCATGGAGGACGAGTTTCGCGATTACCCCCACTTCGGCATAGTCCTCCAGGCCTATCTCCAGGATGGCGATCAGGATGCCGCCCGCACGATCGAATATGCCAAACGCCGCGGTACGCCATTGTGGGTACGGCTGGTCAAGGGAGCTTACTGGGATTCCGAGACCGTCTGGGCCGACCAGGCGGGCTGGCCCTGGCCGGTTTGGGAGCAGAAATGGCAATCGGATGCCTGCTTTGAGCGCATGACCTACCAGTTGCTGGCTAACCACAAGTATGTATCCACCGCCTTTGCCAGCCACAACATCCGCAGCCTGGCATACGCCCTGGCCCTGCGCCAAATGTGGGATATCCCCGGCACGGCCTTCGAGTTGCAGATGCTCTACGGCATGGGCGATCCGATCAAGCGCGCCTGTGTCGAGATGGGGCAGCGCTGCCGCATCTATACACCCTACGGGCCATTACTGGCCGGCATGGCGTACTTCATTCGGCGCCTGCTCGAAAACACCGCCAATGAATCATTCCTCCGACAGGCGGGTGAGACTCCCGAAGCGGAGTTGCTGCGCGATCCGACTGAGATCGGCCGCCACACCCCGCCGCCGGAGAAACCTTGTATCGTTCGCTATGAATTCGAGGAACCCATCATGGACCCGTTCAAGAGTGTGCCCAACTCTGACTTTTCGCGGGAAGCCGCGCGCCAACAGATGATCGCCGGCGTGGCCCAGGCGCGGGCCGATATGGGCCGTGAAATCCCGCTGCTCATTGGCGGCGAACACGTAACCACGGGACAGTGGCGGGATTCGCTCAACCCTTCCCGCCCCCGGGAGGTGGTCGCCAAGGTGGCCCAGGCCGATATCCCGACGACCGACCGAGCCGTACAGGTTGCCGCCGCGGCGTTCAAGACCTGGCGCCAGGTACCGGTGGAAGAACGCGCCGCGGCCCTGTTTCGCCTGACGGATTTGATGCAGCAACATCGTTATGAGCTGGGCGCGCTGGAGGCCATTGAGTGTGGTAAGCCCTGGCGTGAGGCCGACGCGGATGTCTCCGAGGCCATCGACTACTGCGACTACTATGCCCGCGAAATGATCCGCATCGATACCCACGCCCGGCAGCGCGATATCCCGGGGGAGATCAACCATTACTTCTACACCCCGCGCGGCGTAGTGGCAGTTATCAGCCCGTGGAATTTCCCGCTGGCTATTCCGGCTGGTCAGATCGCCGCCGCGCTGGTAACTGGTAATACTGTCGTTTTCAAGCCAGCCGGACCGGCGGCGGCGGTGGGTGCCCGCCTGGTTGAAATGTGCGCGCAGGCTGAGTTTCCCGCCGGCGTGTTGAACTACGTGCCCGGGCCGGGGGCCACTATCGGTGCACACCTGGTCACACACCCCGATGTGGAAACGATTGCCTTTACCGGCTCGCGCGAAGTTGGCTGTCTGATAAATCAGTCGGCCGCCGGCGTAGTCACCACGCGTCCCGCGCTCAAACGCGTAATTGCCGAAATGGGCGGTAAGAACGCGATTATCGTCGACTCCGACGCCGACCTGGACACGGCCATCAAGAGCATCATTCAAGGCGCTTTCGGTTACGCCGGCCAGAAATGCTCGGCGGCGGCCCGTGTGATTGTTATTGGCGAAGCACACGATCGCTTTATGGAGCGACTGGTTGAAACCACCCGCACGGTGAGCGTCGGGCCGGCGGAAGAGCCCACTACCTCGATCCCGCCGGTAATCGATGCCGCTTCGCTCGAGTCGATCCGCAAATATATCGAGATCGGCAAGCAGGAGGCCAAATGTGCTTTGGAAGTTGACGTTTCGCGGCAGTTGGAGGAATTTGGCGGTTATTACGTTGGCCCGGTGATCTTTGATGACGTGCCCGCTGACGCCCGCATCGCCCAGGAGGAGATCTTCGGCCCGGTGCTGGCGGTGATTCGCGCCGCGGATATCGATGAGGCTATTGCGATCTTCAACGGCACCGATTACGCCCTGACCGGCGGGATCTTCTCACGCAGTCCGGCCAACCTGCAACGCGCCCGCCACGAGTGCGAATGCGGTAACCTCTATATCAACCGCAACGTCACGGGTTCACGAGTCGATCTGCAACCCTATGGCGGGATCAAGATGTCCGGCTGCGGCGCCCGCGTCGGCGGCCCGGACTACCTGATCCAGTTCTGCGAGCCGCGCACGGTCACCGAAAATACGTTACGCCGCGGTTTTGCTCCTAGTGAGGAAGTGGTTGAGGAGCTGAGTTAGAACTCAGACACGCGGAGGGGACAAAGATTGGGTGGCCCACCTCTTCAGAGGTGGGGAACGCGAATCGGTATTGGATTGGAGTACCCCACGGCTAAAGCCATGGGGCACCCGTCATGGGGCACCCATACTGTGTACTGCGCTCCTCCTACCCGCCGGCTACGTGGGGCCAGATGCTCAGGATGCTGCCGTCGGATAGTTGCCGCTGTTGGTCGGCTTCGTAGCGTCCGTTGACCAGCACCAGCGCGGCCTGCTCGGGCGGGATGGCCAGATGCCCCAGCACGTCAGCGACGCGGGCCGTGTCCGGCAGGTCAATTTGCGTCGTAGTACGGCCACTCCCCGCCGGTAGATATGCTCGCAAAGTGGCGAACAGCCGCACCTCGACGTTCATCAACATCTCCAGCTTGCCGGGCGATCAACCTCTTCAGAGGTGGGGGACACAAAAGTTCCCCGATTCGTGTACCCCACGGCTAAAGCCATGGGCCACCCAGCCGCGAATAGTTCGCTGATTCGTGTTCCCCACGGCTAAAGCCATGGGCCACCCACGCCATGGGCCACCCAGCCGCTGATTCGTGTTCCCCACGGCTAAAGCCATGGGCCACCCGTCTGCCAGTGGGGCGGCCGCGCTACAAATGAGCGGCTGGTGTCAGGTCACCGGTCGCGGCTAATTACACTCTACTTCTATTGTTGCCGAATCAACCGAGCTTCCTGATCTCCTCGGTCAACAGCGGGATGATCTTGAACAAGTCGGCCACGATGCCATAGTCGGCTACCTTGAACAGCGGGGTTTCGGGATCGGTGTTAACCGCCACGATGGTCTTGCTGCCG
Source organism: Planctomycetota bacterium (assembly GCA_043820985.1). Taxonomy (GTDB): domain Bacteria; phylum Planctomycetota; class Phycisphaerae; order UBA1845; family Fen-1342; genus JAAYXS01. The sequence goes on along the minus strand of JBDRDH010000019.1, from coordinate 52,034 downwards.
CGCATGCCAGCCAGGTGCTGAATAGCGCCACTGATGCCGAAGGCCATATAGAGCTTGGGCGTGACGGTTTTGCCGGTCAGGCCGACCTGCCGGCTGTGTGGCTGGTAACCCGCGTCACAGGCGGCGCGCGAGGCCCCGACAGCGGCGTCGAGTAATTTGGCCAGTTCGAACAGGATGCTGAAGTTTTCCTCGTTCTTCAACGCCCGGCCACCAGCGACGATGATGTCGGCTTCGGCGACATCCTTGATTTCCCCTCCAGCCCGGGCGATTTCCTTTACGCTGATGCGCTCGTCGCCGGGAGCCGGTTCGAAGGTGAGGGATTCGCGCGCGGCCCCGCCACCGCCGGAACCGGCGGCAAATGTGTTGGGGCGTACGGTGATCACCGCGGGCCGATCAGCGGCGAATGACACGTGACACGTGGCTTTGCCGTTATACAACGGTCGCTGGACGTCGAGGGCGCCATCCGCCCCGATCTGGACGTCAATGGCGTCGACGGTGGCTCCGGCCTGGCAACGGATGGCCACCCGCGGCGCCAGATCGCGGCCCATGAAGGTCGCCGGCAAGAGCAGCACGCGCGGGTCAACCAGCTTCATCACGGCGGACAGGGCCGTACGATAGCGCAACACCGAGTAATCCGCCAGGGCCGGATCGCTGACACAGATGATCCGATCGACACCCGCCTGGTTAACCGCGTCGGCGGCATTATTGATGGCATCGCCGACCATTGCGGCGACTACCTGGCCGCCGGTTTTTTCCGCCAGGGCGCGCGCCAGCGTGACATTCTGGAGGGCGGCGGGATGAATATGATCGTTTCTCTGTTCCGCGAAAATGAGTATGTCGTTGGTCATGAGATCGATTCCCGTTGTATTGGTAACGGGCACGCAGCCCGTATTACAGGTTCTCCAGGTTCCAGGTTCCAGCGCTAGAGCGCTTTGGCCTCCTCACGTAGCAAACGTACCAGTTCCTTGACGGCCTCTTCGGGCTCGCCGTCGAGGATTTTGCCGGGCGGGCGCTCGGGTGGTGGTTCAAAACCGTGCAGCTTCATGCCGCCGACGCCGCTGGTTGCTTCAGCCAGACCTGCCACGTCGCCAGCCGTCAGCGCATGTACGGGTTTCTTCTTGGCTTTCATCAGGTTTGGCAGCGAGGGGTAGCGCATCTCGCACAAGCCCTTCTCACCGGTTACCAGGGCCGGCAGAGTGATCTCGACGACTTCCTCGGCGCCCTCGACACGGCGGCGGGCCACGAATGAGGTCCCGTCTTCGGCTACTTCCAGGCCGACAGTGGCACCGACATGCGGAATATCGAGCAACTCGGCCAGGGCCGGTCCCAACTGGCCGCTGTCGAGATCGATTTCCTGTTTGCCAGTCAGGATCAGGTCATAGCCGCCATCCTTCACGACCAAGGCGATCAAGGCCGCCTGTTGCAGTTCGTCGAGGGTGTCGAAGGTCTCGTCCTTGAGATGAATGCCCTGGTCGGCACCGACCGCCAGCGCGGTGCGTAGAGCTTCCGCGGCTTGCGCCGGCCCGACGATCAGGGCCGTCACGCTCTCGACGTCAGCGCGTTTCTCCTTGAGTCGGACACCCTGTTCGATCGCGAACTCGTCGAACGGATTGACCACCATCTTGACGCCGGCCCGCTCGATGCCACCACCATCGGGCATTATCTTGATAGTGGTGGTGGAGTCCGGAACCTGTTTCAGCACGACCAGAATCTTCATGTTTACCTTCCTGTTACCTGATTGGGGCAACCCAGCTACTTTGTGTCGAAGCGGTAATTCTAGCGTGTCGTCCGGCTGTCGTGAAGACGGCCCGTTGCATCGGGTGCGCTTTTACGGCAAACTCACCAATTAATCGCCTGACAGGCAGTCGGGCCAGGTCATCAGCGTCAGTGTCGTGGCCCGGGTCAGCCGGTCATTGGCTTGTGATTGAAGGGCTGAAATGCGCATCCGCGAGTTGTTGTCATGTGGCCGCCTGAGTATCTCCTTCGAGTTCTTCCCGCCGAAGAACCCGGTGGGTTTTGAGCGCTTGCGCGCGACAATCGCCGCGCTACGCGACCTGCGCCCGACGTACGTTTCGGTAACCTATGGCACCGGTGGCAGCACCCGCCGACAAACCACGGATCTGATTACCCACTTGCATGACGAATATGGTCTGGAAGCCTTGGCCCATCTAACTTGCGCGGGCAGCTCGCAGGCTTATCTGCAGGCTGTTCTGCAACGGTATCAGGACGGTGGCATCGAGAACCTGCTGGCTCTGCGTGGCGATCCTGTCCGAGATGGGAGTATTTTCGAGCCACACCCAGAGGGCTTCGCGCATGCCAGCGAGTTGGTAGCCCTGGCCCGCCGGGATTTCAATTTCTGTATTGGGGCGGCCTGCTATCCCGAAGGCCACATTGAAGCCCACAGCCCGGCGGTCGACCTGGACCATCTCAAACATAAAGTAGAGGCCGGATGTGAGTTTTTGATCACACAACTCTTCTTTGACAATAACAAGTACTTCGATTTCGTGGGCCGGGCGCGCGCGGCGGGTATCGGGGTTCCGATTATTCCGGGCATTATGCCGATCACCAACGTGGCCCAGATCGAACGTTTTACAAAGATATGTGGGGCCTCGATACCCGAGCCGCTGCTGAGTGAGTTGCGGCGCCGGCAGGATGATCCCCACGCCGTATTGGCCCTGGGCGTAGCGCATGCCACCGCCCAGAGCCTGGAATTACTACAGCGGGGCGCTCCCGGCCTGCACTTTTACACGCTGAACAAGTCACCGGCGACACGCACGCTATTGATGGCGATTCAAACGGTGTACCCTCCCAGTAACGCACCGGCTGGATCCTGAGCAGCCGCCCGCGACTGTTTCCCTCGCTGGCGCTTCGGGCTCTGATTTCTCGGCCGGCGAGGCGCGGGCCGCCACATTGCCTGCCGCCAAAGACGAATCCTGTCACGGACTACTAAGGGAAGCTGGCCTGAAGAGTTGTCTGCTTATCTTTTGGCCGGGATACGCCGGCGGTAGGGCAGCATCAGTAGTGTCGCGAGTCCGGATCCGATCAGTGCCGTGATGCCGATGGGCCTGGTCGCAGACGCCACCGCCGGTGGGCTGGAGAGATTCAGCGCTACCAGCGGCGCCGAGTCGATGATTTGCACCAGCTCCTGTTGAGCCAACTGGCTGCAAACGGCAAAACTGCAGGTGAACTCATCCCACTTCAATACCGTGAACTGCTCGTCGACTAGCGCGACTTCATATTGGCGGGCGTCACGGCCAGGACATTCGTGACCACAGCAGGTGCCGCGACTGTCACACAGCTTGACGCGCGAACACAGAGAGAAGAACGAAACCACGTTCTCCGGGTGCGCTGGATCCACTGGCAGGTCACGCTTGGCGTAATAGGCATGGATGCCCCGGATGTTCTTGCCCGGTTTACACATGCACACGCCTTGTAACTGGTACCCTTTAGGGGCCAGGTCCGGCAGATGTATGGTGAATCCGACCTTGGAATTATTTGCCAATATTGTTGTAGCCGCGGTTGCCGATTTGCCGGATAGACCGAAATCATCGTGTTTGTGCCCCAGGGCGCAATGCTGATAGAGCGTGACGAGCTTGCTGGCAGAAAGGAGCTTGGGTGCCGGCCCCGCCACGGGATTGGACGGCCACATATAGATGACCAGCAGTAACGCTGCTGCTACCGCCGTCAGTGGCGCGTATATGCGCCACGGCCGGATTTTGTCGTGTGATTGGTGGATCGCCAGGTTGTGCAACAGACGTGTATGTAGTTCGTCGGGGACCGACTCGGCGTTCAGACCGCGCTCGGCGGAGCTTCGCAGTGCCTGCCAGCGGTTTACTTCCGCACGGGCTTGCGGATGCTCGTGGAGATAGGCTTCGACATCAGGGCGCAAATCCGCATCCAACTCGCCATCGGCGTAGTCGGCCAGGTGTCGCTGGATTTCGGACTCACTCATGATTTCCTCGTTGACGCAGTCAGGCGGTGTTCACGCGCGAAGGCATCCAGACCGCGCACCAACTGTTGCCGGGCGCGATGTAAACGGCTCATTACTGTTCCGATGGGTACGTCGATAATTTCCGCTATCTCCTGGTAACTGACTTCCTTGGTGGCCCACAGCAAGATCACGACACGAAATTCTTCCGGGAGGCGGTCGATGGCCTGCTTCACTTCCTCGTCGAGATGTTCGTAATCCAGGTCGGGCGGGCTCATCTCCCGCGAGTCGGAATGCATCTGCTCCAGGGTCTGTTGATCCACCGATCTGGGGGCCCGCTTTTGACGAGCGCGTCGATTGAAAAAAGCGTTGTGTAGGATCTTCAGCAACCATGGCCGGATCCCGAAATCCCGGACCTCATAATTTGCAAAGGCTTTGTATGCCTTAAGATACGTTTCCTGAACCAGGTCCTCGGCTTCGTGGCTGTCACGCGTTAAGCGCCTGGCTATGCGGTAGACCGATTCCAGGTGTGGAACCGCCAGCGCCTCGAAATTCTGCTCGCCCTCAGCCGGCATAATGTGGTATCGCCGATGTCTCGGCGTCCAATAGAGAAACCATTTTCACGATCAGACAATTCCCAACACCTGAGCTAATTCCAAATTATGCTTTATTGTCTGGCAGGTTGCCAGTCCATGTAGGTACAATTGCGGCAGTAGGAGGTGTTCACAGATACATTTATGGGGCATTTCGGGAGCTATCCCATGCGGATCATCAGGCCGCACCCGAGAAGGATGTATATTGCAGTAATTGCCGGAAGCCTTTTAGTGAGCGGCCTCCTGGCGTCCGAGCCCGAGCAGGTCGCATTTCATACCCCCGATGGATTTTGGGTGCATGCTGACTATTACGGCCCAACCACGAAGTACGTCAGTGGTCCGATCGTAATCTTGCTGCATGCCGAAGGCGCTGATCGGGAAGTATGGAAGCCGCTCATCGATCCGCTCCAGGAAGCAGGTTTTGTGGTGTTGGCGTTGGACATGCGCGGACATGGGGCCAGCAGTACCAGTGAAACGCGGACCCAGCTTGCAAACCGCGATCCGCGGCTCTTTCAGGATGTTCAGCACGATCTGCACGGGGCTTATGATTGGCTGGCCAAGCAGGAGTATGTTGATCGGGCGCGTTTTGCACTAGTGGGGGCCGGTGCCGGAGCTGGCAGCGCGCTTCAATATGCCGCCAAGGACCGCAGTGTTGACACTGTTGTCTGTTTATCGCCGGAGCAGCAGGCGCCGGGTCTGGATCCCGCGGGTGACCTGGGGCAGATTCATGGTCGCCAGATTTTGCTGATTGCGTCAGAGGATGAGCAGGAGGCATGTAAACTGCTGACCAAACGCAGCCAGGATACCCAGACATATTTTTATGAGGGCGCCGAGGGCCAGCGTGGCGGAACGGATATCCTGGGTAAATTGCCCGGTATCGAGAAACGAATCGTTAGCTTTCTGAGCCGATCAGTCGGGCAACCTTCCAGGAGTGTGGTCTACGGTAGTATCAACAGCAATATTTATCACACCGCCGGCTCCCGCTGGATCGATGAGATCAGTCGTGGCAATCTGCGGCACTACTCCTCGGCCCGGGAAGCGGAGCAACGTGGTCTGCGAGCCTCTCGGAGCAAAGGCCCGCGGGGAAAAAAGATCCAGGAAAAGACTGAGCGGCGGCAACCGCCAGCCAATCCGTAACCGGTCAGATTCAACTCCCGACTGATTCATACAACTTGGGTCTTGGCGCTACTACTGGCCTCGGGATAGGGTGTCCTTGGATAACCACCTATTGCGGCGGCTGGTGCTGGTTCATCACCGCCGGCGTGGTTCAATGCCAGAGGTGACCAATGTTGGCAGGTAAATTTGTGATGCTAGTGATGTTTTTCTTTTTATCCGCGGGCGAAGAGCGGGAGAATCCCTGGAAGGACCGGGTGGCTCCCGCCGTGGAGCAGGCCAAACGGGACGGACAAGTGGGCAGTTATTGGGCGGCGCTAAATGCCGCCTGGCGCGCGGACGACTGGCGGACGGGCCTGGATCTGGCGCGCACGGCTTTGGAGAAACACCCGGATGAACACGAGTTGAAAGCTGCGGCGGCGCGCGCGTATTGGCGTGCCGGGCTGATGGCTGAAGCCGAACGTCTGGTTGATGAGCTGTCGCCGCGATCGTCCGATCGGGTGGCCCTGGCCGCGCGGATCATGGTCAACCTGGCGCGGGGTGATCGGCAAGCCACCCGGGACGCCGCTGGGCGCCTGGAGGCGCTGAAGGACGTCACGGGCGAGGATCTGTACTACGTGGTCGGCGCGCGTTTTGTCCACAACGAGCTAAGGGATCTGGGGCAACTCATCCGGCGGGCCGCCAAGCTCACTGATCCTGATAACGGCTACCCGGAAATGTATGTGTTGGAGCAACTCGAAGGCCTGCCGGAATTCTTTGAAGCGATTGGTGATGAACCGGTCAACCAGGTCACGAGCTGTGGTAAAGCCATGATGCCGCCGATTCCGTTGATCAACCTGCCCGGTTGCCAGGTCATGATTAATGGTCGCGGGCCTTACCGCATGATCGTGGACACCGGTGGCAGCATCACGCTTTCACTCGATACGCAAGTGGCGGCCGAGCTTGGATTGAAATCGATTGTCAACTCCACCGTACACGGTGTCTCCGGTAAGCAGGATTCCGGGCAGGTGTTGGTTGATGAACTCAGGATTGGAGAAATTACCTGTCGCCGGGTGCTGACCCGCACGTTTGATGTACGCAAAGCGGTGGCATTCTCGGCCGATGGGATTATTGGCACGGGGATTTTCGCTGAAAGTCGCATGACGCTCGACTTTCTCAATGGACAGTTGCTCGTGCAACCTTCGTCCGAGAAGCCAGCCGCGGGCGTGGCCGCGCTGGTCCGTATTGTGGGTGACGCCAAGCTGGTGGTACCGGTCAAGTTGCAGGGTGAGTCGGCGGTGGCTCTGCTCGATACCGGGGCCGACGTTTTTACCGTGTCACCCTCGCGGCTGGAACGCCTTTTCCCGGAACATAAGATCACAACGATCTCCTCACCCATGCTGACCTTGGGCGTGGGTGACGAGCAGGGGCCCGAGATCAGTCTGACACCGGGGGTTGAGTTCGTCTTTGCGGGGCGCAAGTACGAGAATTATGGCGGTCTGGGGTTGGATGTTCTCGATACATTATTGTCGCCGATGATGGGTATCCAGACCGATGTGCTGGTGGGTATGCCGATCATGCGGGAGATGCGCACGTTGACCGTGGATTTTCCGCGCTGCCGGATGTGGGTGGAGTGGTTGGAAAGCGAATAGCGTGGCCTGATTGGACCGCGGCTATTGCCCGAAACAGTAGATCATGCCATCGTCGGTTCCGATGACCAGGCAACCGGCGGCCACGGCGGGGGAAGCGTGGATGCCAACGCCGGTTTCGAATTGCCAGACGGGCTGGCCGGTGTTGATGTCCACCGCGTAGAGGGTACCGTCGGTTGAGCCGACGTATACACGACCACCGGCGACGACGGGCGAGGAATCGAGTTGGCCCTTGGTGGCGAATTGCCAGCGCTCTTGGTCGGTTTTCTGATCGAGGGCGCGCAGGCGTTTATCACGTCCGCCAATGATTACGAGGCCATCAGTCAGGGCGGCGGAGGCGATGAAGGATTGCGGCCGGTCGGGATCCGAAAACCGCCAGATGACCTTTCCCTGCCGCCAGTCGATACCGAGGATCTGCTCGCCGTGCGTGGCGAGGTAGGCATGGTCGCCACTGATCGCCGCCGAGCAGCCGGTCACCGAGCCCAATTCGATTTTGCGGACGAGCGAACCGTCGGCGATGTTAACCACGTGCAGTTGGGCATCGCAGCCGCCGACCATGGCGAACTGTTCGGCGATAGCGGGGGTGGCGTGCACGCGATCGCCGGTCGTGTATTTCCAGTGTAGTTTACCGCTGAGTGCGTCAAGGCAGTAGAGATGGCTGTCGTAGGAGCCGAACAGCAGGCGGCTGTCGACGTGGTTGACTGAGGAGATGATCTGGCCGTCGGTTTCGAAGGTCCAGCGCTGTTTACCTGTCTGGGTGTCCAGAGCGCGCAAGACGCCAGCATCGTCGCCGAAGATCACCAGACCATTAACGACGGCGGGCGAGGATTCGATCGGGTCCTGCTCGGGATTGGTGTGTTGCCACTTTGGCGTACCGTTAGCCAGGTCGAGGGCCAGCACGGTGCCATCCTCGGTGCCGACGAATACGGTTCCATCGACAATGGCGGCGGTGGACGAGATTGGTTCGCCGGCGTCGTGGCGCCAGCGGACGTTGAGCTTTTCGGGCAGCGGGCCGGGGGCGACGCCGGTGAGTTGCGGGTTGCCGCGAAATGAGGGCCATTGTGCTTTGCTGGCGGGTTTTGTCGTGGGTTTGGGCGTGGGTGCCTGGATGGCGTGCAAGGTGCGTTGCGTGGCGATGTACAGGACGCCATCGACGGCGACGGGGCTGGTATAGATGGACTGGAGCATATCGATGCGGGCCAGCTCTTTCATCTCTCGACCGTGCTGGAGGATGATCATCTCGCCGTCCGTACTGCCGAGCATGACCTTACCGTCGATGACGCACGGCGAAGCCCAGACGGCGGCCTCCATGTCGTACTGCCAGAGACGCTTACCCGTCTTGACGTCAAGGCAGGACAAAAAGCCATTGAGGTCGGAGGCGTAGAGCAGGCCGTCAGTGATGGCGACGCTGGAGATAGTGCGGCCGAAATCTTCGCCGCCAAAATGCCAGACGCGGCCGGTGGTGGTGATATCGCCGGTCCGGGTGGCGTCGATGGCGTAAAGATGGCCGGGGCCATCGGCTTGTTCAGGATCGTCGCCGACGGCGAGGAAGACCTTGTCGTCGTGGATGACGGGTGTGGCGACGATGCTGGTCTTGGTGCCTGAGCCGTTGGGCTTCCACACGGAATCGGGCGGATTGAGGTTGAACTTCCAGATGAGCTGGCCGGTGGTCGCCGCGAAGGCATAGCACCAGCCGTCACCGCCGCCGAAGATGACCTGCGGCTGGCCCCTGATGACGGCGTAGGCGGGCGAGGACCACTGGCCGTGGAGGATGTTAGGGCCGGGATCGTTGCGCTGCCAGACCAGCTTGCCGGTCTGCTTGTTGACGGCGATGAAGGAGGGGGCTTGCGGAGCGGGAAGTTTATCATCCTCGCCGATGCCGTTGGAGGTGCAGACGAAGATCAGGTCGCCGGCTCCGACGGGGGCGCAGGCGGCAAGGTTGTGCGGATAGACGCCCAGTTGGCCGATCATGTCGAAGGTCCAGATGATGTCGGCGTCCTGGGCTTCGGTGAATTTCTCGTCCTTGCAGGGGCCGTCGTTTTCGTTGTCGTGGAAGCCGCGGGCGTCGGCGCAGACCAGTTCGCAGCGGTTGCTGACGTAGTAGACGCGCTCGCCGTCAATGTAGGGCGAAGATGCAACGCCCTGATCGGGCCAGTCGACGGGGGCGCCGGCTTCAAGTTTCTCGTGCGTGGCATGCCAGAGCAGCTTGCCGGTATCGGCGTCGAAGCAGAGCAGGCAGCCGCGATCACCCTTGGAGTGCGACCGCAGTTCGGCGGCGTTATTAGTACCGACGTAAACGCGACCGTCGGCGATGATCGGACCGGCGTAAGCGTAGGAACCAAGCCGGGCGCTCCACTTGACGTTCTCCTTCGTCTCCAGGTCCCACAGGTGCGGGATGTTCGTCTCGGTGGAGACCGCGTTACGATGCCCCGCTCCGCCCCACATAGGCCAGGCGCCGGCGGCGGGCTGCGTGGCGGGTGTGTCCGCTTTGGTCAGCGCCCCAGCCAGTAGTAGTAAGATGGCTCCAGAGGTGTATCGCTTCATATCCTGTGCTCTCCATTCCGCGGAATAATCACGTTCCGTTCGGCTCGATGGTAGCTGATGGAGAGCGTAGCGTTTGTGAGCCCGGTTTTGAAATCTAACCAGACACAAATCAACAGGATCAGCCGCCGCCAATTGGCCCACATACCTCACAGCGCCGTTTACCACCAAGGCATGAAGCCATGAAAAATACCTGGAAACGAGCCGCTGTTTCAACACGGATGGGTGGCCCATGGCTTCAGCCGTGGGGAACACGAACTAGACGTCCGAATTCGAGTCCCCCACCGCTGAAGCGATGGGCCACCCAGTCGTGACATCAGATCGCAATATTTGGACGCGAATAGTTCGCTGATTCGTGTTCCCCACGGCTAAAGCCATGGGCCACCCATCCCACCCGTAGCATATTCGCGCGCGCTCATCTGGTTTTATCGGCCATCGGGAAATCATGCCGCTTAAAGGGCTGACCTTCGGCGGTTACGGTTACTGTTTGTCGGTAGCAGAGGATTTCCCTGGCGAAGGGGATATATTCGACAGTGTAGGTTTCTCTGGCGCGGACCTTACCGCTAATGAAGAATTCGGGACTATGCGCCTGCTGTTCGGTAATCAGGTTGCTGAAGCCGACCTTCCGGAAGGTGACCTTCTGGCCGGCGCTATCGATGATATTGAAGTGCTCGGCAATCCACTCATCCCAGGTCTGTACCGAGTTGCCCCCGCTGGCCAGGGGGATGCGACGTTGTCCCTCGACCCCGGTAATGTCGGGGGAGACGATAATGTGCATCTCCAGTTGATCCTCAAACAGATTCCCGATGGCGAATCCGATCACGAAGCTGGTTTCCTCGCTTTTGAAGCTCTTCAACGCCCAGGCTCCCAGACAACACACAAAGGCCAAAACCACGATCCATATAATTACTTTCTGCATTGAGCTATCCCCTATGTCAGGCCCGTTTCAATCACATCCTCGAACCGGTCGCTACATTGTGCCTGGCGGCAATTGACCTGCTTTTAGAAAAGTCTCTGATTATCATAGCCGAAGTGGCCGCAATTGGCTTGGCGGCGAGGGCGGCAGGGATTACTTTTCGTGGATTGATCATGCTTGAGGCCGAATCCATCCAGAAGCGCTTCACCACCCGCGCCGGGGAATTGACCGTCTTGCGCGATGTATCCCTGTCGCTGCAGGCCGGTGAGGCGGCGGCGATCGTGGGGCCGTCGGGCTCCGGCAAGAGCACGTTGCTGAACATTCTGGGTACGTTGGAGCCGCCTGACGCCGGCCGCGTGCGAATCGATGGGCGGGATCCGTTCGCGCTAACGCCTCCCGAGCTGGCCCGCTTCCGGAATCGGCACGTGGGTTTCATTTTCCAGGATCATCATCTGCTGCCGCAGTGCTCGGTCTTGGAAAACGTGCTGATGCCGACGCTAGTGGAGCGTTCAGGCCGTGACGGAGCCGGCCGGGCACGCGAGTTGATCGAGCGTGTCGGTCTTGGAGCGCGGCTGGATCATCGGCCGGCGGAACTCTCTGGCGGCGAACGGCAGCGGGTAGCAATCGCGCGCGCCCTGGTCAACCAGCCCAGGCTGGTCCTGGCCGACGAGCCGACCGGCAACCTGGACCGCACAGCGGCTGAGAATGTAGCCACCTTGCTATCAGAATTGCAGCATGAACAGGATGTCGCCCTGGTGGTTGTGACCCACAACGCGGCCCTGGCCGAATGCTTTACGCGCGTCTTCGAGCTGGCCGACGGGATCCTCACGTCGCGCTGACGTTGCTCACCGCCAAGACGCCATAAGCGCCAAGGTCGCCAAGCACTTGTGGTGCGTAGGTGGGTGGCCCACGGCTTTAGCCGTGGGGAACGCGAATCGGATTTTCATGAGCCCCTACTACTTTCGGAGAGGTGTGGCGACCATTTGCTTCAATTGGAGCCTCGCCCACCTGGAGATGAATTGAGAGGTGGCTTTGCGGTTGCGATCGCTCTTACGTCTGAGTTTGACGTACTACTGGCGGACTAATCTGGCCGTCGTGCTGGGGGTGATCGCGGCCAGCGCGGCGTTGACCGGGGCGCTATTGGTGGGGGATTCGATGCGCGGGAGCCTGCAAACCGCTGCGCTCGAACGGCTAGGGCGGATCGAACATGCGCTAGTAGCGCCGCGGTTCCTGCGGGAGGCGCTGGCTGGAGAGATCGCTGATGAGTTGGGAGCGGACAGTGGCGCGCGGGTCTGTCCGGTCATCCTGACGCGCGGCGCGGCGACACACGCCGAGAGCCAGGCCAGCGTGCACAGGGCAAACGTGATCGGGGCGGATGCGCGGTTCTGGGGCCTGGGAGATGTTGACGAGCCAGGAGCGGATGGTCGGTCAGTCGTGCTGAATCAGCCGTTGGCGGATGAACTGCACGCGTCGGTCGGCGATGACGTGCTATTGAGGCTCGGCAAGGCCGGCGACGTCTCGGCTGAAACGTTGCTGGGGCGGCGCGATGACACGACGGTAACGCTACGGCTGACCGTGGTGGGTGTGCTACCCGCGCGAAGCCTGGGAGCGTTCAATCTATGGCCGCAACAACGCCCGCCGCGAAACGCGTACGTGCCGCTGGCGACGCTGCAGCGCTTGCTGCAACAAGACGGGCAGGTCAATGCGCTGCTGACGACCGGCGTGGAAAGAGCCACGCTTGATGACGCGTTGCGCCGACGAATCAGGCTGGAAGACGTGGGGTTGCGGCTGTGCCTGGACGAGGCGCGGGGCTATGTGTCGGTTGAGAGCGACGGATTTCTGCTGACGCCGGCGGTGGAAGAAACGGTCCGTGAGGCGGCGGAAGAGCTGGATAGCGCAGTTGGCGTACTGGCGCATCTGGCGAATGAGATTGCCGTTGTCGGTCGACCCAATACGGTCATCCCCTATTCGACCGTAGCGGCGGTGGCGCCGGACGCGCGGCTGCTGGGTCGGCTGACGCTGGTGGACGGCTCGACCGTGGAGGGGCTGGCGACCGGCGAAGCGCTGCTGAATGAGTGGGCGGCGGAGGATCTTGCGGCGCGGCCGGGTGACGAGATCCAACTGTCCTATTACACGATGGCGACGGCCGGTGAACTACGCACCGAGACGGCCACATTTCGCGTGTGTGGCGTGGTGCGGCTAGACGAACCGGCGGCGGATCCGGGCTTTGTGCCCGAGTATCCGGGCGTGACGGATGCCGAGAGCCTGGGCGATTGGGATCCGCCGTTTCCGCTGGACCTGAAGAAGCTGCGACCTAAGGACGAGGAGTACTGGCGGCAGTACCGGGCGACACCGAAGGTGTTCGTGTCGTTGGCGGATGGGCAGCGACTATGGGCCACGCAGGCGGAGCGGTTCGGCCGGCTGACGTCACTGCGACTATACCCCTCGTCGGATGTCGTCGTTGCTGAGTTTCGCGAGGCGTTCACGTACCTGCTGGCGCGGTATTTAGGGCCGGCGCGGCATGGGCTGCATTTTGATGATGTGCGGCGGCAGGCGTTGGCAGCCAGCCGCGGGGCGACCGACTTCGGCGGGTTGTTCATTGGTTTCAGCTTCTTCCTGATCGCGGCGGCGGCGATGCTGGTGGCGTTGTTGTTTCGACTGGGGATCGAACGCCGGGCGGGTGAGGTCGGACTGTTGCTGGCGCTGGGTTATGCGCCGCGCCAGGTGGCGCGCCTGTTTCTGATTGAAGGCACGTTACTGGCGGCTATTGGCGCCGCCCTGGGACTGCCGGTGGCGTGCGGCTATGCTGGGCTGATGCTGGCCGGATTGCGTACCTGGTGGTCGGCGGCGGTGAACACGCCGTTTCTGGAACTGCACGGGACGGCGGCCAGCTATGTAGTGGGTTATGTCATCAGCCTGCTCGTGACGGTTCTGTCGATCTGGTGGTCGTTGCGGGGCTTAACCAGGCTCTCACCACGCGCCCTGCTGGCGGGCGTGGTGCAAACCGGCCGGCCGGCGACTCGCCGCCAGGGACGTATCGCGGTGGTGGTAATCGTGGTGGCGGTGCTGCTGGGTGGCGGTCTTTGTCTGCTGACACTCACCACGGGGGCGGTCTCGCAAAGTGCGGCGTTCTTTGGCGGGGGAGTCGCTCTGCTGGTGGCGCTGCTGGCTGGTCTGGTGCAATGGCTGGGTGGTGAGTCAGGAGCCACTATCCACGCGCGTGGCATACCGGCACTCCTGCGGCTCGGGATGCGTAATGCTCGCCGGCGGGCGGGGCGCAGTGCCCTGATCGCCGGGCTGATCGCTTGTGCGGTGTTTAACATCACGGCTTTGCAGGCCATGCGTCTGGAGCCCCCGGCGCCCAGTCAGGCGAAGAATTCCGCGACCGGAGGTTTCGCGCTGCTGGGTGAGGCAGCGGTGCCTTTACCGTTCGTCCCAGACGATTCCCGGTTGATCCCATTTCGCTTACGGATTGGTGACGAGACGAGTTGTTTGAACGTCTATCGTCCCCGGCAACCACGTTTACTAGGCGCGCTGGAGGTTATGATTAACCGTGGCGGTTTTCTCTTCTCAAAGACCCTGGGGGTGACCGTCGAGGAACAACGCAATCCCTGGCGGCTGCTGGAGCGTACTTATTCCGATGGAGCGATACCAGTCATGCTGGATGAAGCGGCGGCGCTGTGGCAGCTTCATATCGGGCTGGGTGAGGATTTGATTATTACTGACGAGTCCGGACGCGAGGCTCGGCTGCGCGTGGTGGCATTGCTTAAGGGCAGTCCATTGCAGGGTGAGGCCATCGTCGCCGAAGGACAATTCCTGCGACTGTTTCCATCGGTGTCCGGTTATGGATATTTATTGGTCGATGTTCCACCAGAGAATGCGGCGGTGGTTGAGAAGGAGCTTGAGCGAGAATACGCGGCTTATAGCCTGGGCTTGAACACGACCTGGCAGCGTCTGGAGGAGTTAATGGCGGTGCAGAACACCTACCTTTCGACGTTCCAGATGCTGGGTGGACTGGGATTGCTGCTTGGAACCGTCGGGCTGGCGGCGGTGCTGCTGCGTAACGTCTGGGAACGCCGCGGTGAACTGGCCCTGTTACAGGCCCTGGGCTTTTCACGGATGGCGTTGGGCTGGTTGGTGTTGAGTGAAAATGCGGTGTTGGTGCTGGCAGGTTTGCTGATCGGATTCGTTTCAGCGGCAGTTGTGGTTACGCCACATGCGTTCGGGAGGGTGGGAGCGATTCCGTGGTTATCCCTAGCGGGCATGTATCTGCTGGTATTGTTCATTGGATTTTTCGCCGGCGTGCTGGCCTTGATACCAGCGCTGCGTGGGAGGTTGCTGCCGGCGCTGCGGTCGGAGTAATGCCGCGATAACGCCAGGGGGTCTTCTCGGGTATGGCTGGTCGGAGTATGCTACGCGGCCGAGCCGCTTTATGGAGTACCGACATGTTCAGAGACAGATGTAAGCGCTTTACCCTGGCCATTCTGGTCGCTGGCCTTTATAGCGCCGGCGCGTGGGCCGCGGACTGGCCCAACTGGCGCGGCCCGAATCACGACGGGATCAGCGCGGAAAAGGGTCTGCAAACCAAGTGGGCAGAGGCGCCGCCGCTGGTCTGGGAACGCACCATTGGCTCGGCGTTCAGCGGTTTGACTTGTGTCGGAGATCACGTTTACACCTGCGGCACTCAGGAGGGCCAGCAGGTCCTGTTCTGCCTGCACGCCGACACGGGCGAAATCGTCTGGCAACGGCCTCTTGAGGAGGCTTATCGCGAGCGGCAGGGTGGTGATGGCACGCGTAGCACTCCCGTGGTTGACGAGGGTCGCGTTTATGTACAAGGCGCGCGTGGTAAGCTGATATGTTGCGATGCCCAGACGGGCGCGGAGCACTGGAGCCGGCAGTTCAACGCCATGCCACAATGGGGCTACAGCGGCTCGGTTTTGATCGAAGACGACCTGGCGATTGCCATTGCGGGTGATGATGACGGCCCCTTGGTGGCACTGGACAAAAAGAGCGGGCGGATCATCTGGAAGCATGGACAGATACCGGTGGGTTATTCCTCGCCGTACCCGTTCACCCTGGAAGGCCGCCGCTATGTGGTGGCTTTTTTGGGCAAGTCATTAATTATTGTGGATATCAAAGCCGGCCGCGAGGTGTGGAGCACGCCGTGGGAGACGTCTTACGATGTAAATGCCGCCACCCCGATTTTTCACGACGGTCATCTGTTCTTCAGCTCGGGGTATAAGCACGGCTGCCGGGTGGTGAAGTTACAGCGGGCCGGCGAGAAGCTGGAGGGAGAGACGGTCTGGGAGAGTCAGGCGATCAGGGCGAAGTTCCAGTCGCCGGTGCTGTACGAGGGGCACCTGTACACGAGCGATGAAGTGGGCTTGAAATGTGTGGAGTTCGCGACCGGCCAGGTGAAATGGGGGCGTCGTGGCGTAACGTCAGGGACGGTTGTAATCGCCGACGGTAATCTGTTCTTGCTGGCCGAGACCGGGAAGCTGTTCATCGGCAAGGCCTCGCCGAGTGAGTTTGCGGAGACCACCGACGTGCAGATTCTCAACGGTCGCTGCTGGACGGTTCCCACGCTGTATCGGGGGCGCCTTTACGCGCGCGATTTTGATCGACTGGTGTGTCTGAATCTAAAGCCGTAGAAGTTCTGCCGGATCTGTCTTCGCTTATACGCCAAACTAAATCGCGGATCTGCCAGCGAACTGGCGGGAAGAATTCATGTGCGATTACTCGAAAATACTCGCGCGCGCCCGGCGTCATGAAAAAGCCATGGTGCGTTTCCTGCGCGATATTGTGGCGATCCCGTCAGAGAGCGGTGATGAACGGCACGTGATTGAACGCATTCGACAGGAGATGAAGAGCCTGGAGGTTTACGAGCGCATCTGGACCGACAAATTCGGCAACCTCTTCGGGCGGATCGGCCGGGGGCCACGCCTGATCGCGATCGACGCGCACGTGGACACGGTTGGCTTGGGTGATCCCGCCGAATGGCCGCACGATCCATACCGGGGCAAGGTTGAGCAGGGCATGGTCTACGGGCGGGGCGCGGGCGATCAGAAAGGTGCCGTCCCGGCCATGGTATACGCCGGCCGCATTATTCACGACCTGGGGCTGTCGGGCGGCGATTGGTCACTGTTGCTGGCGTTCACGGTGTCCGAGGAAGACTGCGACGGCTTGAACTGGCAGTACATCATCCGCGAGGATGGCATTAAGCCCGAGTGTGTGGTGATTACCGACTCGACGAACTGCCGGGTGCTGCGCGGCCAACGGGGGCGCATGGAAATCGGCGTTACCACCCGGGGACGCTCGTGCCACGGCTCGATGCCGCACAGGGGCGACAACGCGGTCTACAAAATCGCCCGTGTGATCACCGAGATCGAGAAGCTTAACGGACGCCTGCGGAGTGATGATTTTCTCGGCAAAGGTACCATCGCCGTATCGTACGTGGACTGCAAGACACCCAGCCTGTGTGCCGTGCCGGACCAGGCCTACATTCATCTCGATCGGCGGCTGACCGTGGGCGAAACCAAAAACTCGGCAATGAAGGAAGTGCGCGCCGCCGTCAAGCGCGCGGGTGTGTCGGCGACGGTCAAGGTGGTTCGCTACGAAAAGCCGACCTACACTGGCCTGCGTTATCCCGCGGAGAGCTATTTCCCAACCTGGTGCGAGTCGGAACAGGCTCCGCAGGTGCGCGCCGCGGCACAAACCTATCGCCGCCTGTTCAAACGCCGAGCCAGGGTGGGACGCTGGACTTTCAGTACGAATGGCGTGTCCATCGCGGGCATGTTCGGCATTCCATGTGTGGGCTTCGGGCCGGCGCTGGAGAGTGTGGCCCATACGGTCAAGGACAGTGTTCCCATCGAGCATCTGGTCAAGTGCGCGGCGTTCTACGCGGCGTTTCCTAACGTCTATTGCCAACAAGTCTAGTTTGCGTTTCTCCCGGCGCTGTTCACCACAGAGGCTCAGAGACGCAGAGAATGCTTAGAACTACTCGCTGATGCTTCATTTCTTCGTGGCTTCGTGCCTTCGTGGTGAAACGCAATCCCGGACGCGGTCGAAGACAGTGTCGGTGTCCAGTTCGCGCAGGCATGCGTGGTGTTTGAGGGGACAGGTGCGCTTGTAACACGGGGTGCAGGGCAAATCGCGGTTGATTACGCGGGCGTTGGTGGAATACGGCCCAGTGCGGGCTGGGTTCGTGGGGCCGAAGATGGCTACCAGCGGCTTGCCCAGGGCGGCGGCGATGTGCATCGGCCCGGAGTCGTGGCATACCACGCGCTCCGCCAGATCGAGCAAGGCGACCAGTTCGCGCAGGGTGGTGTGGCCAACCAAATCGAGTGGCGTGCTGTTACAAGCCGCCACGATACGGTCCGAAAAAGCGCGGTCAGCACCGGCGCCGAGCAGCACGCAGCGTGGCAGGCCGGCGGCGTGGATGCGCTCGATCAGCTCGCCCCAGCGCTGAGCCGGCCAGAGCTTCGACGGCCAGCGCCCGCCGGGCAGGATGGCGGTGAATGACTTGATCTCCTCGCCAGCCGAGGCGTGCAACAATTTACGAGCCGCGGTTGTTTCGTCTGCCGTCAGACCCAGGGGGAATTGTGGCGCGCGGATATCCAGGTTCAGGGCGGCGGCGATTTGCAGATTCTTTTCAACCGCGTGTTGATCGATTGAACCGCAGCGCACCCGACGCGTGTAAAACAGCGGCGCGCCTTCGCGTGCGTTGGTAAAGCCGATCCGCTGCCGTGCTCCACTAGCCCACGCCATAAAGCCACTACGAATCAAGCCCTGGAGATCGATTACCAGGTCGAAGCGGCGGCTTCTGAGTTGCCGCAGAAATCCAATAAAATCCAACAGAATGCGCCTATTTTGCAGCATGCGTCCATAGCGGCGCCGATCGAAGGGAATGACCTCGTCAAGTAACGGGTGATCCGCCAGCAGCGGCACGAAGGTGGAGCCGACCAGCCAGGCGATGTGCGCCTGGGGATACGCCGCGCGCAAGGCGGCCAGCACCGGCAGCGCGTGCACAATATCACCCAGCGAGCTGGGTTTGATAATCAGGACGCGTTGTATGGGCCGCGCATGTGGCTCGGCAGCATTCATTCGCGAAAGTATACGCTTTGTGCGGCTTCCTGACAGCAGACCGGCGGGTCGCCGTGATACGACGAGCCCGCCGGCTGTTCCCCCAAAAATCGCGTTGCCTGCGTGGTCAGTCGATCGGCTCGGCCTTTACGACGAGCACAAGAGCTTCAAAATTGTCAGTGTTACATGGCGCGGCGGCTAGTACGACGTAGTCGCCAAACGGGACGGTCAGCGTTGTTTCAAGCTCGAAGATGCCCATGTTGATCTGGTTCAGGGGGAGTCCAGCGCGTGCACCCGATACGCGGGTCTTGATCGTCAACTCGGTGGAGTTTTGGCCGGGCTGGCGGGTGGTGGCGCCCTGCACACTGATGGAGTTTACGCCGCGCGCCATGCCGCTGATCTCGAAACTGTGCGTTCCGCGGCGGGACTGACTGCCGCTGCCAGACCGGCGGGACGGTAGAGGACGGCTGTTATCGCGGGCCTGTACGACTAACGGGGCCAACAGACGTGTATCGTAGAAGCCGTTCTCGGCCAGCGCACTGGCCACTGACTTGAGGCCCTCGGGCAGGGGGCCGCCAATCGGAGTGGACGAGGCACTGGTCGGATCCACGCTGGCGGAGACGAAGTAGAAGGTGAGCTGTACGTCACCGGTGGCCGGGGGTTCCTCGACCGGCTCGTTATCGGAGATCGCCGCGATGAGCTTGCGGGCCACATCGTGATCCTCGTCGGTACCCTGGATGACCAGTGTGTTTCCGAAGCTGGCCACACGGCTGTAGGGTGAAAGGATACTCTGCAGTGAGTTCATAAATTCACCGTTCGGGTCAAATGCCAGCGAGATAAACTCAGTCGACATGGGAGGCATCGGGGGCGGCTGGAATATCCTGGTAGACGATTCATTGCTTGGGATCTGCTGCTGGGCAGTGGACTTCTCCTGGTCTGGTTTGGGGGTGGCCTGGGCCTGGACCGTGGCGCTGGCAGCGCTCAAGGTGAGGATGGCGGCGGTTAGCAGTCTGAGCATGAGCATCGTTAGTTCTCCTTCGTTTTGTCGCGGTGGCAGGGCGATGGTTAGCGGCTTACTCATTCGGTTCGACAGGGGTAAACGGAACACAACTGAAACACGTGCACGTTGGGTTGTGAGCTATGGACCTGGACGGCCAGCAGTTCATCGGCGCTGCGGCCACGTAAGCTGATCGTGACCGGCGTGGCAGTGTCTATCTGTGGTTCAGGGGAGACCTGTGGATCGGCGGGGCCGGGAACTACCGTGGGTGGTAGCGGCCGCGTATGCCAGGTACCGACCAGCAGGAGAATTATGGCGGCCGCGCTGGCGGCCAGCAGGCCGGTGATACGCAGTCGATTCGACGGGCGGACAGCGGTGGCGCGCGTTACCTCGGCGTCCGTTTCGACTCGCAACATGTCCAGAGCGTTTGTGAGTGCGTGCAGTTGGCGGCGGTAGGCCTGGCAGGCTGGACACGCTTGCCAGTGAGCTGCGAGCACGGCTTGCTGAGCCGGTGTAAGTACCTGATCGTGCTCGTCTTGCAGTAGTTTTTGGGCACGTTCGCAAATCATGGGGGTAGCCTCAAAAATCTCCGGTCCATTCCGGGTAGTCTTTCTGGATCGCCGTCCGCAGCGTCTCACGGGCGTTGCGCGCCTGGACGCGCGCTGTGGCGGCGGTGGTTTCCATCAGTTCGCCGACCTGTTCGTAGCTCATGCTTTCCAGGTGATGGAGCACCAGTGCGATCTGTTGGCGCTGCGGCAAATCCGGGATGAGCTGTCGCAGGATCATGCTTAACTCGCTCTGGTTCAGATCCGCATCGCTCGGTGGTCCGCTCAGCCGTGGTCGGTTGGCGGTATGTTGCAGATCGCGTTGACGGCGGCGATAACCATCCAGGGCCTGTCGTACGACGATCGACTTGATCCAGGTCAGGTGCTTCGCCGGGTCCGCGAGTTGATTCTGTCTGTCGGTGGCAATCAGCATGGCGTTTTGAACCGCGTCTTCGGCGTCCTCGAAATTCCAACAGAACCGATAAGCCAACCGCAGCAGCTTGGGGCGCGCGGCCTGCACCTGCGGGGGTAATTAGCCGCCGGGGCTATCCACAGGTGCTTGCGGAACGATTTCCGCGGCTTTCCGCTGCGGGGCGGAGGTCAGTTTTCGGCTGGCCGTTGTCAATGCTTATTCCCGTGTTTACAGGTTAGACGCTGGGGGGCCGGCTGGCGTTTATCCGGCTATATGGTTTTTCCGGGATCGCCGGCTTGATCGTCCCCATGTGTCTTTGTACACGGGTGTTATCATCATGGTTGCTGGTGATATCAAGATCGCCAGGGTCGTTCATGGCGTCGGAATCGGAAGATGAAGATTCTGGGAATCTCAGCTTTTTATCACGATAGCGCGGCCTGCCTGCTCGATGATGGGAGCCTGCTGGCGGCGGCGCAGGAGGAGCGCTTCACGCGCCAGAAGCACGACGCGGGCTTTCCCCAGGCGGCGATCGATTATTGCCTCAAGGAGGGCGGCATCGGCCCGGAGGATCTGGACTATGTCGCTTTTTACGACAAGCCACTGCTCAAGTTCGAGCGGCTGCTGGAAACCTACCTGGCCTATGCCCCGCGCGGGTTTCGGTCGTTCCTGGCGGCGATGCCGATCTGGCTGCGGAAGAAGCTGTACATGCAACGCGAGTTGGATCGAGGTTTGACACACGACTACCGGGGCCGCTACGTCTTCCTCGAACATCACGAGTCGCACGCCGCCAGTGCATTTTTCCCGTCGCCATTCGATGAAGCCGCTATTCTGACGCTCGACGGCGTTGGCGAGTGGGCCACCGCCAGTTGCGGCGTCGGTCGCGGTAATCGCATTGAGCTGACGCACGACCTGCACTATCCGCATTCGCTCGGCCTGCTGTACTCGGCCTTCACGTACTTCTGTGGCTTCCGTGTCAACTCGGGCGAATACAAGCTGATGGGGCTGGCGCCGTACGGCGAGCCGCGCTATCGTGATGTGATCCTCGAGAAGCTGGTCGACCTGAAGGCCGACGGCTCGTTCCGTATGGACATGTCGTATTTCAATTACTGCCAGGGCTTGACAATGACCGGGCGGAAATTCGCGCGGCTCTTCGGCGGTCCGCGCAGAACGCCGGAGTCGCCGTTGACGCAGCGCGAGATGGACATTGCGGCTTCGATCCAGGATGTGGCCGAGGAGATCATGCTGCGTTGCGCGCGACACTTGCGCGAACAGACCAACATGCGAAACCTGGTGCTGGCTGGCGGCGTAGCGCTGAATTGCGTGGGGAATGGGCGCATTTTACGGGAGGGCATCTTCGACGATCTGTGGATTCAGCCAGCGGCGGGGGATGCGGGGGGCGCGCTGGGAGCGGCGCTGTTTGTGTGGCATCAGTTGCTGGATCAGCCGCGCGCGGGCGGTGACGGGCAGGATCGACAGCGGGGCTCGTTGCTCGGACCGCGCTTTGAGGCGGACCAGATTCGGACTTTCCTCGACGGCGTCGGGGCGGAGTATCACCATTATGCGGACGAGGACGCACTGCTCGACCTGATCGCCGACCAGATCGACAACGGCAAGGTCGCCGGACATTTTTACGGGCGGATGGAATTCGGGCCGCGGGCGCTGGGTAATCGCTCGATCATCGGCGATGCGCGCTCGTCGAAGATGCAATCGATCATGAACCTGAAGATCAAGTTCCGCGAGTCGTTTCGGCCGTTCGCGCCTAGCGTGCTGCAAGAGCACGTCCATGAATGGTTCGAGATGGAACCTGGACAGGAGAGCCCATACATGCTGTTGGTGGCGGGCGTGCACCCCGAGCGCCGGCTGGCGGTCGCGGAGGGATTGAGCGGCGTGGATCGGCTGCTCAAGGCGGTGCGCTCGACTGTGCCGGCGATCACGCACGTGGATTGTTCGGCACGTGTGCAGACGGTTGATCCTGATCGGCATGGACGCTACTACCGGCTGATCAAACGCTTCGAAGAGCAGACCGGCTGCCCGGTGATCATCAACACCAGCTTCAACGTACGCGGCGAGCCGATCGTGTGTTCGCCGGAAGATGCGTTTCGCTGCTTCCTGGCGACGAACATGGATGTGCTGGTGCTGGAAGACTTCGTACTGTTGAAGGAGGAGCAAAAGGCGGGCCAGGCACATCAGGTTGATGAGTATTTAGCACAGTTTGAGCTGGATTAGCGGGATGCTAACCACAGAGGCGCAGAGACGCAGAGAGATGTATAAAAGAATATGCTGGAGAGTTGGTTTGATGGGTGGCCCATGGCTTCAGCCTTGGGGTACACGAATCAGACATGTGCATTCGCGTCCCCCACCGCTAAAGCGATGGGCCACCCGGCCGAATCAGACATGTGCATTCGCGTCCCCCACCGCTAAAGCGATGGGCCACCCGGCCATGTGCATTCGCGTCCCCCACCGCTAAAGCGATGGGCCACCCGGTTACAGAGACGCAGAGAGATGTGCTTAGCCATTGTGGATTCAGGTTGCTCAGGGAGGGCGAGCCTCCTGGCGAGCCGTGGAGTGCGGTACTTGAAGTTGCGGCTCGGCGGGAGCCTCGCCCTCCCGTGGACGCCGGATCGTTTCCGAAACAGCAATCGCATGGCGGAGAATGAATAGTGTCTATTGTTGATGTCAACTGGAGGCCGGATCGGCGGGTGCTGCGGAGCTTTGGGCTGACGGCGGCGTTGTTGCTGGCGGCGGTGGCGGCGTGGGTCGGGTGGCGGCACACGTTGCCCGGGCTGGAGCTGTCGGAAGTGACGGCCGGCCGCCTGGCGTGGATCTTGTGCATTTCCGCCGTGGTGGTCGGATCGTCGGCCTTGCTGCGGCCGCGCATGGTGTGGCCGTTGTACGTATTGCTGACCGCGATCGGTCTGCCTATTGGGCTAGTGGTTTCCTTTGTGGCGCTGGCACTCGTATATTTCCTGCTGATAACGCCTATAGCGCTGGTGTTTCGGATCGTGGGGCGCGATCCGTTACAACGCAAATTCGAGCCTATGGCGGACACATACTGGACCGCCCGACGACCGAGCACCGACGTGAAACGCCACTTTCGGATGTTTTGAGAATACAACAGTGTGGGCCCCGGCGTTTGAAAACACCCGCTGATTCCGGAGATCCAGAAACCGGCAGATATCCGGGGAGGCCATACGAGATTATTGACGGCTGGCCTTAGCGGGCATAGCGTCTCATTTGTCCACCGAGCCCCCGTAATTGCGGCTCGAAGCCGGGGATCGTACGAACTTAAGTACGGTGTCCCCGGAATTTGTGCGGAATTTGTGATGGGAGCGCTAGTAATACAGAGGACACTGATGACAATAAGATTCCATCGAGGCCTAAGCTATTTAGGAGCTCTTGTGCTTCTAGCGGTCGCACTGGCGTCGGGCTGCCGAGAGAAGAGCTATGTTCGGCCACAGATCGTGGATGCAACCGAGTTCGCGATGTACTCGGTACGCACAGAACCCGACGAGACCCACCAGATTGCAGTCACTGCCCCAGATGGCTCGGCTTGGCACCGGGAGGAGGTGCCCGGGCTGAATCTGCGGCACATCGAACTGAAGGAGGTGTATTCAGTTGTCGACGCGGACGGTGGTGGGATAGTCGTCGTTCCAGTCCAACCCCAGTTCTACGGTGCTCTTGCCTCATGGTCACGTGCTCGAATGGGGAATTCCCTCATCTTCGTGTTTAAGGGGAGGCCGATTGGGCGAGTCATAGAAATCGTACACGAGTTTAGTGGTCCAGTGGGCGTGCGATTTTCATCGGAACAGCCGGTCGTGGACCTCGCCGGCGCGCTGAACGAATACGCAGAGTAACCGGCGTCAAACAGGAAGCCGGGTGCCATGCCCAAGCGTAGCGCGGGCATGCCAGCTTACGCCGAGACATGCCGGCGCCTATGGCTTCGGCATGGCACCCGGCTTCGGCATGGCACCCGGCATGGCACGCGGGAGGGTAACCCGTCGCTCGCGCTCTGGGCTCGGATTACCGTCGCGGGCTGAAGGCCGCGGGTCGGTGGGATTGTAGGATCGCGCGGTCGTTTAGATCAGCTTCGTCACTCCGGGTATTGGGACGGGGCCGACGGGGAGGTCGCCGAACTCGTACTTCGGCGGCGTCAGGTCCAGTTCGGAGGCGTTCATCAGCCACTTCCATGAGATTTCGCGGCCGGTGTAGGCCGACATGCGGCCCATGACGGCGGTTAGAGTGCTCTCGGCGATGCGGCGGCCTTCATTGAGCGGCTTGCCCAGACGGATACTGGCGATCAGGTCGGCGTGCTCCTGGACGTACGGATTGACCGCTTCGCCGACGGGCTCGAACTTGAATGCACGCTTGCCCTCAATAACGCCGTCCGGGTTGGACGTACCCTTGGTGCCGACCAGACGCTCGGAAACGCGGTGTGAGGCGCCCTTGACCTGACGACACATGCTCAGCACGCGCGCGCCGTTCTCGTATTCGTACTCCACGCTGAAGTGATCGAAGATGTCGCCGTACTCGGGGGCGGTGCGGACCTGGCGGCCACCCATGCCGACAGCCTTGACCGGCGGTCCGTGCATGGCCCAGTTGACCACGTCGACGTTGTGGACGTGCTGCTCGACGATGTGGTCGCCGGAGAGCCAGCAGAAGTAGAGCCAGTTGCGGCACTGCCATTCCATGTCGGACCAGCCGGGCTCGCGCTTCTTGACCCACAGGTCGCCCTGGTTCCAGTAGCACTGGGCGCCGACGATCTCGCCGATGTCGCCGTCGTGGATGCGTTTCATGGTTTCGAGGTAGCTGGGCTGGTGGCGGCGTTGCGTGCCACAGACGATCGCCAGACCTTTTTGCGCGGCCAGCTCTGAGGTGGCGATCACCGAGCGGGCTCCGATTGGGTCGACGCAGACCGGCTTCTCCATGAACACGTGCTTGCCAGCTTCGATGGCGGCCTTCAAATGCGGCGGCCGGAAGCCGGGGGGCGTGGCCAGGATGACCATGTCCAGGTCGCACGCGAGCACGCCGAGGTAATTGTCGAAGCCGGTGAAGCAACGGTCCGGCGTGACGTCGATCTTCTCACCGAGCTCGGCTTCGGTCAGATTCTTCAGACAGCCATCGAGCCGATCGCGGAAGAGATCGCCGAGGGCCACGATCTGCACGTTGGGTGAGGATGTGACGCAATCCTTGGCGGCACCGGTGCCCCGGCCGCCGCAGCCGATCAAGCCGACGCGCAGGCGTTCGGCGGATCGGCCAGCGGGCCAGATGATCGGGCTGGTTTGCGTGCGTGAAGTCGTAGCGCAGCCGGTCACGACGGTCGTGCCAGCGGCGGCGGCGGCGGTCAGCAGGAAATCGCGCCGGGAAAAACGGCGATGGCTGGGCTGCTCTTGAGCATCGGGTGTAATGCCGGGCATTTGCTTATCTCCTTGGTCTGCTATCGGGCCTTATGTGTTTATCGGCCGGCTCAAAAATCATCACATGCGCGGTAGGCGTCGATGACGGCCCGCTCGCCTGCCTTACTGTCGCGCAATTTGCCGTGTTCCATGCCGACCACACCATCGAAGCCCTTGCCGTGAATATGCTTGAACACGTTCTTGTAGTTGATCTCGCCGGTGGTCGGCTCGTTGCGGCCGGGATTGTCACCAAGCTGGAAATAGGCGATCTCGCTCCAGGAGTCGTCGATATTCCGGATCAGGTTGCCCTCGGTGACCTGCTGGTGGTAGAGATCGTCGAGGATTTTGCAGGCCGGGCTGTTAACGGCACGGCAGATTTCGTAAGCCTGGGCCATCTTGGTTAGAAACAGCGTCGGATGATCGCGGAAATTGAGTGGCTCCAGAACCATCACCAGCCCATGCGGCTCGAAAATCTCCGCGCCTCGCCGCAACGTATCAACGATGGTCGCCGTCTGGTAACCCATTTCAATCCAGGGCGAGACCGTGCCGGGCACGACCGTCATCCACTTGGCATTGACACGTTTAGCAACCTCGACCGAGTGCTGACAATCGCTGATGAACTGATCGAGGTGCTCCTGCTTACCGGTCGTCAACGTTGGGTCTTTCCACTCAATTGAGTTCGCGACAAACACCCCCCATCGTCATGCCCAGGTCGGTCATGGCCTTGGCAGCCCGCTCCTGCTCCTCCACCGACCGCCCGCGCATGCCGTTGTCTTCCCAGGCGGTGAAACCCTCATCGGCGGCGAACTTGAGCTGATCGACCGGGTCTTCGCCGGCGTGGTGCTTGAACATCCCGAAATGTGGAGCGTATTTCAACTTGAACGGTCGGCGACCGGATATCGCCATCGTGCCGGTGTCCTGGCGGGCGGATGCGGTTGATGCCAGCTTGAGCATAGCGGCGGTACCAGCCACCCCGGCGGCCAGAAATGTGCGTCTATTCATGAAAGGCATCCTCCATAACATAGCGCGGATTGAAAGGTCGATAATCGACACCAAGCTAACAACATACGACGCCTTTATCGGTCTCGCAAGCACGTTGAAGATCCAGTAGAACAGGCATATACTGAATAGGTACGCTCAGCGATTCCCGTGGCGGCTAACCTGGGGACGGTCGTCCGACTCTGTGGGTAACAGCGGCAGGGACGCCGCCTATTACACCTCTCCGGATGGATTCTCCACCAGAACCCCGCGGATCCTGGCTGAGCGCGAGTGCACGCCAGATTATTAAGAGCGTGCTCAGAGTGAGGAGTCATCTCATGAATGCCAGATACATCCCGATTTGCGCGGTTTCAGTAGCGTTACTGATTGGTAGTGTACCGCTGCGCGCCGATGAGCTACCCGACAGATTGAGCGGGGACAGTTGTGACGTCGCGATTCCCATCAGTGGCTTGCCCTTCTCCGACTGGGGCGACACATGCCAATTTAGCGACATCTACGATGAGATCTGCCCGTTCAATAGCCCGGGCGCTCCAGACGTAGTCTACGTCCTGGTGCCCGATTATGACGTGACGGTGGATATCTCACTCTGCAAGGACTCGAATTACGATACGAAGCTGTATGTCTACGAAGATGTCTGCGGGGCGTATCAGTCCGGCACGGCCATCGCCTGCAATGACGACTCCTGCTCCACACCTTCCTACCCGGACCCCTACGTTTCAGAGATACTGGGTTTGGACCTGGCCGCCGGTGTCCAGTACTACATCATGGTTGACGGTTACAGCGTTGAGGACTGCGGCGATTACACCCTCGATATCACGCTGGCTGGCGCATCGGCGCTCGAATGCCCGGCGGAGGCGGTGGCCGGCCAGCCGGCGCACCTGCCGAGCGAGAACTGGGTATTACCTGCCAGTGACGCATATGACTGGGGCGCGCCGCTATGCTACGAATACGTGCCCGCCCTGGCGACTCCGATCGGTGGCGTCCACTGGTGGGGCGTTATGATGGAGAGCGAGTCGCCCTGCACCGACAGCGATCCCACTTTTGAGATCAGGTTCTACGAGGATTTCGACGGCACACCCGGCGCTCAAATATGCTCGTACACTACGACGGCCACCATTACGCCGACGGGCGTGTGGTACGAAGGCTGGTTCGAGTTGTTGTATTTCACGGCGGATGCAATTGAACCGTGCTGTGAGTTACCGGAGGGTGGCTGGGTGTCGATTCAGGGTTTCGGCGACGAAGCCTGCGTGTTTTTCTGGCTGAGCTCTGGCACGGGTGACGGAATGTCCTGGCGCTTCACCGACGGCACACCTACGTGGGAGTATTACGACCTGAGCCTGTGCCTGCTGGAATGTCCGTACGAAGACTGCAACAACAACGGTATTCCGGACGAGGAGGATCTGGCCAATTGCCAAGGCGAGCCGTGGTGCGACGACTGTAACGGCAATGGCATTCTGGATGAGTGCGATATTGCTGACGAGACCAGCATGGATTGCCAGGAGGATGGTATTCCGGACGAGTGCCAGCTTACAGAAAACGACTGCAACGAAAATAGCGTACCCGATGATTGCGACATCGCCGAGGGCTATAGCACGGATTGGAATGGCAACGGCGTGCCGGACGACTGCGAGCCGGACTGCAATAACAATGGCTACCCGGATGACTGGGATCTCTCTATCGGTGACGGTGATGACTGCAATGGTAATGGCCTGCTGGATGAATGTGACATCACCGATGGTGCCCCTGACGTGAACTTCAATGCCATCCCGGATGAGTGCGAGCCGGACTGTAACGGCAACGGCGTTCCGGACGCCTGGGATATATCCACCGGCACCAGCGCGGACTGCGATGGCAACGGTATTCCGGACGAATGCGACATCGCGGACGGCGCCGCTGATGTAAACGGCAACGGTGTGCTGGACGAGTGTGAAGCCGACTGCAATGGCAACGGCCTGCCGGATGCCTGGGATATCGACTCCGGCGTCAGCGCGGACTGCAACGCTAACGGCATCCCGGACGAATGCGATCTTGTGACGGGCGCCGCCGATGTGAACATTAATGGCGTGCTGGATGAGTGCGAGCTGGACTGTAATGCGAACGGCGTGCCGGACGACTGGGACGTTTCCAGCGGCGACCGCCCGGACTGCAATGGCAACGGCGTGCCGGACGAATGTGATCTGGCGGACGGAACCAGCCTCGACGCCAACGAGAACGGCCTGCCCGACGAGTGCGAGGAGGCCGGTCGCGAGTTGACCGACGAGGAGTACTCGTGCTTCATGCGCGGCTTGCTGCTATTGATGCAGGGCGTTGATGTGAACTCCGATCACGAGGACATCGACTGCGTACTGTTCGCCCTCGACGTTCTGGCCGGCCGGTTGGAAGAGACCGAACAGGATACTATGGACGGAACCGGGACGCCGGACGGCACCGGCGATCAGGCCGGTCAGCCGGCCCCGGCGACTTTGGGCACTGGCGTATGCCCGATCGTGTGCGGAGTGATGCTGTCAGTCACGCTGGCGGGACTGTTCTGGACACGGCGGCGCGGCGAGCGATAGGGCACGCCGAAACCGCCAAGGCGCCAAGAGCGCAGAGGACGCGAAGAGTACAGAGGTGTGGGTAGCCCAGGGCTTCAGGGTTTGTCGGTTTAATCGCCAGAACAGCATCCTGGGAACGAAGAATAAGAGGTTACGTGAATCGCGATTGTCGTAAGTCCTTGGACGCAAATCCTGTGCCCATTAAATCGACAGGCCCTGAAGATCAAGGCTATGCGCTGTTTTCCGTCCAGGCACACCAATAGTGTGCTTGGTGATCACAAGCTCAGCGGAAAGCAGAACCAGAAACCCGCATCGGGTCACTGGGGGCCTGGGATTGTTACCAGGTGTGGATTTGAGTAGTACCGTGCTCGGCGCGTCGTTCCGCCGAGCGATCGTCTACCAGTTAGCCAGCCAGCTACTCCCGTTTGCCTCTGAAGCAGTCACGGCAGTAAACCGGGCGTCCTTCAGTGGGTTTGAATGGCACCGTCGTCTGGGCGCCGCATTCCGAGCAGGTCACCTCGAACGATGGTCGTTGCGAGCGCATCCCACCAGAGCCCCGGCCAGATTGAGCCTTGCGTTTGTCGCGGCAGTCGCGGCAGCGTTTGGGTTCGTTTGTGAAGCCGCGCTCGGCGTAGCGTGCCTGATCCTGGGCTGAGTGGACAAATTCCGCGCCACAGTCTTCACAGGCGATGTTCTTGTCTTCGTACGACATGGAAGGGGGCCTCCGTATAGGAGCTTTGGCCACAGGCATTGGCCGTTTTTCTAAGGACCGTCTGGGAGTGCCCTGACTGGAAGGGCAGGACGAGAAGAAGAATGGTCCTGATCACGGAGGATCGGCCGATGCCTAGGCACCGGCCCTTCTTGCCCGGGCTACTCGCTAATGGCGACCTTGCCTGATAGCCGCCAACTGCGCAGTATGTCCCAAGGGGCCGATGAGGTCAAACGTCTCGACAACTATCAAGGATCCAGAATGATGACCTTTTTTACACCTATCTGGACAGCTCTCGGAAGAGATAAGCGCTCATGCGGCGTGCTCGGATGACAGGAATACCGGTTTCCAGGGCCCAATCGGACCATTGGTGTCGGAATTTGTCCGGGTAGCTGGGCCTTAAATCAGCTAGCGGTTAGCAGAACCGGGTGGTCAACCAGCGGTATGGCGCGTCAGTGCATCCAGCATGGATCCTGATGGCATCGCGGTGGCCGGACCATCCTCCGAGTTTTCAGTGGCTCCGGATGGCATCTGTGCCAGGTCTTCCACATAGCCGTACGTGTCGGCATCGGTGGTTAACAGTTGGAAGTCTTCCGGGATCAGATCGCGGAAGATCACCTGCATATGACGGGGAGCGGGTGCATCAGCCGGCGGCAGCACCAGCCAGGGCTCGATGTGATCCACGCCTGGTAACGTGGCGACCCATTCCAGCCAGATAACAGCTTGAACGTCACAGGGAATCCCAGCCGCCAATGGGCAACTCAGGGCCAGTTGTTTGACTGACTCCGGCTGTGTCTTCCAGCGTTCCATGCGTCTCAATAGGCTGGCGAACCACTCGCCGGGTTTGATATCACCCAAGGGGGCGGCTTCAAACCAGTCTTCGAGTGTAATCTTGCGAGTCTCTTCGAGCAGGCTGGCGGCTCTTTTAGCCACGTCATCCGGCCGGATCGGGAATATCTGCTTGTTGTAAAGGCGGTAGAAATCGCCCCCGGAGCTCAGGACCGCCAATCGCGCGTGAGATTTCGAGAAGCGCTCGTGCATTGCGAGACAGGCAGCCCAGCGCTGGAGGCGGTGTTCACCCAGGGATTCCCGTGGGCAGACCGTGAAGAACACAAAGGGGAAAATTCGCCCCAGGCTGTCACGGCTGTCCCAGATGCTTGCCAAAACTATGTCGCGCGAGTCCGGCCAACGGAACACTACCCGAGTATTACGCGTGCTGCCACGTTCCTTCTCCGGTTTTGAGCGTACCCACGCCAAGCGCCCCTCGTCCAGCCAGCGGGAAAAGGAGGTGGAAGTGCCCGGAGCAACCTCGAGCCGGCGATACTCGGCGTAGAGTGGCAGCTTGCCGTAAGCACGCAGGATAGTCTCATTTTTGTCAGTCTGTCCCGCAAACAGCTTGCCTAGAAACTGGCCAACCCGACTCATGGTTCAATCGCCATCCTTCCGGAGCCCGTATGGTATACCACGGTAACCGTGGCGCTTATCAATCTCAAGCCAATCAAGGCCTAGGGGCCGGTGAGGTACTCGTTCGCGGAGTTCATGCCACCTGGCGTTCCCGGAGCCGTCAGCGGCGAGATCGGGAGGGGGAGTTCGCGCTCAAACTGGATGGCTATGTAGAAGCCGATCTGTTTGCCGTCCTCGGACCGTTCCAGGTCTACCGGGATGATCCACTGTTTGGCACCGCGTTTATAGCGTTCATCCACGCCGACGAGCAGCATCAGCGACCAGGGGCTCTGGGGCAGATTCCAGGTGGCCGCGAGTTCCTGTTTACCACTGGCTCCTTGCACTTTTTCAAATACACGCACGCGGGGCGGCGGATAATTGCCGCTCCCCTTGGGGAACAGGCTCCAGAAATGCCGGTGGGGCTCGGGTGGTTGAGACAGGCTCGCGGCCGAGTTCTGCGGAATGGAGTTATCGCTCGCGCTGCGGGCGTTATTGGTGACTGGCGCGATGGGGGCCAGCGTGTCGGGTGACAGTACCGGCAAGCTGGTTTCGATCCTGAAGTACTTGCTCGCGGGACTGTTTTTTTCCAGATTATCCGCGATCCACCAGACGATCGGCATAGGCG
The DNA here is from genome assembly GCA_043820985.1 of Planctomycetota bacterium. Lineage (GTDB taxonomy): Bacteria > Planctomycetota > Phycisphaerae > UBA1845 > Fen-1342 > JAAYXS01. The sequence goes on along the minus strand of JBDRDH010000019.1, from coordinate 19,576 downwards.
GGGGCTCCGGTGGTTGTGTACTCATATCCAGCGATTGCAGGTCTTTGTTGTACAGGAATTTTGCCCACTTGTCGCATTTCAAAAGAGCCTGGCGATATTCGTTGGTAACGTCTGTGTTCAGGCTTTCATAGAGAGCGCCGTACTTAAGATTAAAGTCGCGCACGTCCCACAACAGCTTGAGGAAGTCCCGCGGATCCATGGGCGCTGAGTCACTCACACTGCCCGCGACCGGGTAGCCCCGTCCATGGCTGGCGAACAAAGCCACCAGCTTGCGATCGAGGTGATGACGAAGCAGGTGTTCACCGTACTCCGCGATGTCCAGCAGTGGGGCAATTAGCCGAAAATCCCGCGGGAGTTTACTCTGCCAGGCTATCCCGCTGGCAAAGCCCTCGCGCAATGACTGTTGACTGGGATAGCTGGTGGCGTTCGGGTCAGCGCCCATCCGTTCGACCTGATCGAGGTACTTGTTCCAGGAGTCGGAAAAAGCAGTGCTGATGGCGCGGGCCGGATCCCGATCTCCCGATGCCAGTCCCTCTTTCGTAATATCTTTCAAGATCGTTGGCAGGTCCTGGTTCGGTCCCAAGGCCGCGCGTACATCAGCGATGCGGTTATAGGCGGCATCGTTAGGACCCTGATCAGATGTAAATATTTTTTCAAAGAGCAGGCATTCACGTACCAGGGACTCCGTGCGGACGCTCAATCCGCCGGTGGTCTGCGTACGCGAATCCAGCAGCCCCTGGCGGAATTGGGACCAGTCGGAAGCTCCACCGCGGCACTGCTCGAGGAAAGCGCGCGTATCCTTATCCAGCAGGATCAGGTAGTTATCGTAGACCCCTTTCCAGTCCAGGAAGTAGTTACGGATATAAGCGTCCGCCGCCAAGTCCAGCTTCTTGATCACCGCTTTGCCCGGTTCTCCATGCTTAGCCAGCGCCTGACTGACTTCGTAGTGGGCCATCAAGGTTTGATGCAGGAACTGCAAGGTATGGTACTTGACCAGCGGCGGCCGCACGGTTTGCCGTGGTCCACGTCGTCTTGGCTCGGGTGTGGCGCTTTCCTCGGGGGGAGGTGGCGCCGCGCGGCGTCGGCGACCGCCGATGACGCCGTCGTCGGGTGGCGGTTCTGCTTCTACTGGCGCGACTTCCTCAGTCGGTGGCGTTTCCTCAGCCACCTCTGTTTGAAGAGGTTCGAAGGGCAAACTGTCGTCGATCTGGTTATAACCCGGCATCAGTTGGGCCAGGCCGGGCAGGTCCGGTGCCTCCGAGACGCGCTGGCATTCGGCTTTCATCAGGTTGAACAAGCCGCCCCGAGTGCGCAATTGGAGGCCATCCTGCACGGCGTTCACCAGTGTGAGCAACTCCAACGGTCGCCAGAAGGGGCGGTCGTTCAGGCCGGAATACTGCTTGATATCGGTTGGGCTGGTATCGGCGAGTCCGCTCAGATTGTTCAGCCAGGCTTCCAGTGTCGGGCCAGCCAGCGTCCCGCTCTGGCTCTGTTTCAGCAGTTCCAGCCAATTGCGCAGAATGCTGAGATCAACCTGGTCGTCGCCCTCCGGCAACAGACTCGCCAGTTCGGATAGGTATCCCTTGAGTTGGTCCTTGGGGCCGAACGGCTTGTCGATCAGTTTGATGGAGGGATCCCGGTCAAAACGAGGACTCTTATCCGTGAGTTCATCCAGCTCGATCAACTTCTCGGTCTCGGCATAGTACACGGCTGGCTCGGCCTGAGGCGGAACATTCAGTCGTTGGCGCAGCTCTGCCTGGAGTTCCTCAAAGATGATCTCCAGTTGGTCCCGAGCCTCATCGATCCGGGCGTACACCGCGTTCTGTGGAGCGAGCCGGTTGGGAGCCTTCTCTTCCAGCGGTTCCAGTATGCTGGCGAAACCCTGGTTCCACTGCTCGGCCGCCAGCCGGGCCTGATCACCGAGACGCATGATCTTCTTATCGATCCTAGGTACGGGGTTATTCACCAGGTATTGTTGCAATTCAAAGTACGCCTCGGCGATTGAACCTGAGGTTGGACTATCGGTTTCACCGAGGTATCTCGCGTCGGCGGCCAGTTCGCGGAAGCGCCGGGAGGCGTCGTTCAGCGTGTCCAGTTGTCGCAAGTCCGTTTCCAGCGTTAGCAGTTCGCCATAGCGCTCGCGCAGCAAGCGCAGCTTGTCAGCCAGTCCCAGCCAGTAGGCCAGGAACTTGTCATCTTCATTATCCAGGCGGAGCGCATTGGCCTGGTAGTCCTTCAACTTCTCGACTACCGCGACAAGGAGATTGGTGGCTTCTTCCTTATCCATGCGTTTCTGGTCGTTGAGTACCTGGAGGGCGAAGTAGCGATTTTCGTCCGCGAGCGATTCGAGCGCGGCGACAATTTCCTCGAGCGCGGCGGCGCGTTCGTCTTCCGTGCCGCCGCCCACGAAGTTCAGCAGTGCCCGGACCTCCCCGCCGCGTTCGCGGGCCTGGTCTTCGTCGAGTAGTTCACGCTCACCTGATCCAACGATCTCGCCGTACCAGCGGGTATATACCCTGAGAGCCGCGAGATACTCGTCTGGAGCTTTGTTCACGGGATCCGACAGCAGCTTCTGTTCGGTCTCCCGTAAAATGGGTGACAAGAGCGTGTCGAGTGTGTAGCGCGCGTGTATCAGCCCGACGCGATCGCGCGGCACGTGGATATTCGCGAATATGTACAGCGAGTGCGCCCGCAAGGGGGCCCCCGCTTTATTGTAGCTGTCATAGTGCTCGCGGAGCTTCTGCGCCATGGGGATGTGCTCTTTCCACTTGCCGATCGGGACTTTCTCGTGCCGCACCTCCTTGACGATCTCCGCTGCTTTTTCGCAATCATCCTGCGGCTTGGTCACCAGGTCCGCCACGCCGAAGTATCCAAAACCAAACAAGGCGAGCATCAGGACTAACATGGCCGCCGTGCCGGCCCAGACGATCCGCCGCATGCGGCGGTTAAGCGTGACGTGTTTGGCGGAGCGGAAGACCAGCCCCTGTTCGGCGAAAACTTTGCGTTCGTAGAAATCGTGGATGAAGAAAGCCTTGGAATCGACGGCCTTTACGGCACGTTCGGGGATGGTGACGCCGGGCCGGGAGCGCGCGAAGACGTCGAAGATCGGGGCGCCTTCCTGTACCGCCGAGGTGAAATAGAAACCGCGGAAGAAGGGCGGCTCGAGTAGCGGGCTTTTCTGGAAGATTGAGCTGACATAGTCGTTCAATGGCTCGCGTATTTGTCGGAAGGATTCCGGGAAGGTGACCACCAGCCCCAACTCCTGCTCGGTGGCCTTGCGTTGCAGATAGCGCATGGACCAGTCGCGTAGCCGGAAATAGACGTCGTCGAAAGCCTGGGTAAAGGTGGCCGGATCGTACGGTTCCTGAAACTCGCCCGGCCGCGACCAGCCGAACATCTGGCTGCGCTGTTGCAGGTCGACGCGGATCTCCTCGAAGAATTCGTTAAAGCCGCCGACCAGATCCATCTTGGTTACCAGGACAAAGGTTGGGAATCTTACGCGGAGGACCTGATGCACCTGCCGCAGGCGTTCCCGCAGGACGGTTGCCTTCTGAGCCCGTTCCTCGGATGTATCGCGCAGCAGCTTGTCGGCCGGGATGGCCACCGCCAGGCCGTTGACCGGGCAGCGTGGCCGATGCTTCTGGAGCAGCTTGAGGAAATATTCCCACTCAGTCCGGTCGGTAGTGCCTTCCTCCTGGAAGGCGATGCGGCCGGCGGTGTCGAGAATTACGGCGTCATTGGTAAACCACCAGTTGTAATTGCGCGTGCCGCCAAAACCCGGCACCTCATCCTTGCCCAGCGGGAAATCCAGGCCGGAATGAATCAGGCTGGCGGTTTTACCACAGCCGGGCTCGCCGAGCAGCACAAACCAGGGCAACCGGTACACCGACAGTCCGTTGGCCTTGAGTTCGGCCATCTTGTTGTGGAACTTCTCGCGGTAGATCTGCTCCTGTTCGGCAATATCGCCGCGGGTCGGACCCTGCGACTCCAGCGCCCCGCTCAGTGACGCGGATTTCTTGCGTCGGAACGAGCGAATGATCAGGTAGATCGTAACGCCGAGAACCAGGCCGATCAGGGCAATGATCAGAATCCAAATGCGTCCTTCCTTGGAACGCAGGAACGAGCCGCCCAGGAAATAGACGATGGATGCCAGCGAGCCGAAGCCCGCGACTGCCAGCATCATCCGCATCGCCGGCGGCAGGTTGAAGAACTTCATCATGACGGAATTCATGCTGGCGGCCATATCTGCAATCTCCCGACTTGACCGTGGTCGCGATCAGTATCCGTTCGCGACCTGGTTAGTTTTCCTCGCCCGACTCTTTGTTCGCCTCTTTGTCGGCCTCGTCTGACTGGATCTCTTTGACCGTGTTGTTGAGCACCTCTTTGGCCGTCGCCACCGGCACGGAGACGGCCTCTTCTTGCTTCTCCGTCGGGTACACGTGCTGGTCCAGCGCTTTCACCATGCTGACCCAATAACCGCGTGTGGCGCCAAAGTAGAGTGCCACGATAAAGAGGAAAGCCAGGAAAACGTAAAACAAACGCATCACCGGCTCATAATTCGCGTCGAGCAACACCGTGTGCTGTTCAGTTTCCGGGAAAAGTTGCTTGGTCCGGGTTTGGGCATAGGCTGGCAGTTTCGAGAACAGGTGCGCCTTGTATTCGCGCCAGGCATCCAGATCGAGCGCATAGCGCCCCTTGAAGCCGGTCTGCAAGGCCACATAGAAAACCATCAGGATTTCAATCCAGGATTGCAGATCGTGGCGCTCATGTCGCTCGGCGGTCTCCAACTCGCGCAGGGCCTCGTCACACTCCTGGTAGAAGTTCTCGCCACCGAGTGCTTCCGGGTGGCCCAACAAGGCCACTTCCAGGCAGTCATTGGCCCAGGCGGTGCGGTGATCCCACTGGCAGTTGAGGATCATGATTTCGTCGATCAGGTAAACCAGTGGCACGCGCGCCTTGGCCCAATGATCGAACAGGCCCGGCTCGGAATGACTGCGCTGGTCCAGATCATTGAGCAGGCCCAGCGCTTCGGCCCGGGCATCCTCGTAGCTGGGTGGTTCACCTTCCTCGGCCCGCTGCTGGAATGCGACCAGGTACAAAATCACTTCGACAGCCAGATCGTAGACTGTGGTTACCAAGCCCGTTCCTCCTCTCTAGCCGCGCAGCTTGACCACGAACAAGGAGAGCCGGAGCTTCTCCAGTTTGGGCATATCGGCCGGCGGCATGCAGATGAAGACACCGCGCTCGCGCTCGCAATGCTCCCAGTAGGGTGGCGTGCGCGCCACGCGGAAATAGAACTGGTCACTACTCTTGGGCAGGTTGGGCACGGTCCCGGCGCTTTTGAATTCCAGGCCGGGCAACCGCCGGCGGAAGACTTCCTGCGCATCCCGTGGCGAAGCCAGCTTGAAATTAATCGCCCGGAACAGACCCAGGATGTCATCGAGCTGCATGGGACCGCGGATGCCCAGGAACAACTCGTGATTGGGCGTGAACCATTCATAATCCAGATCCACGCCAAAGCCACCCTCGCGCACCTCGAAGGGGCGCTCGACGTAGTCGCGTGGCAGCATGCCGTTGACCAGCGCTCGTAAATATTTGATCAACTCATCAAAGACGGGACCGCTGTTGCCGTGGTCGTAGGGCGGTAACTCGCGCGGGCGGCGCAGGTCGTCCCACAGGGCAACTTTGCCAATACCATCGCTTAACGCCAGGTAGAGGGCGTGTGGATGTAACTCGGGCGAGGAAGCCAGCGATCCGAAACGCACCGTCAACTCATTCAGGGCCCACAGTTTGATGAGTTGTTCCACGTCTCCGGGTGAAGCGGTGGCGAAAGTGAGGCCGCGATCGGCGGCATCGCCCCCTAATTGCTCCATGCGGGCTCGGATATCGTTCCATAACACCTCCAGGGCCGTACACAACGGTGCCCAGGCCTGCATGCGTAGCAGGGGGGGAATTACATTGTTCACCAGTTTTGGCCCGGCTGCGGAGCGTTCGATCCGTCCCAGTCCGACGCATTCAAAACCGGCCCGATCCTCGTTACCCAGGAAGATGGCTCCGCGCAGGCGGCGCACCTCGACGGATTGCGGATTATCGCCGGTGTTCTCGTCGTATCTTTCGGTCAAGTCTATGGCGTAGCGGGGATTACGACCTTCAAGCTCCTCGCCGGGGACCTGCACGTTGGCGCGTACGGATTGCACTTCTGGCACGCCGAAATAGATATCGAGCGGGCCAGAAGATTTTTCCAGGGCGGCTTTGAAGTCGCGCGGGTCAACCGTGCAGTTTTCCGGGATCTTGACGCAGGCGCCGTCCTGCAGGCGCAGCTCACATGAACGTATCTCAAGCAGGTTGTTCTCGATCGCGTCATGTGCCAGGTCCAACGCCGCGAAGCCCCACCCGTAGGCATGGATGGCATCGACCGCCGCGGATCGTAGCGTCTCAACCTGTCGGAACGCGACCTGGAGATGGTGTGGCCGCAGAAACTGACCTTCGGACCAATGAACTTCCGGCCAGAATTTCATGATGCTGTCCTACCGAATTCGGCTCATGGCCATTGGGGATCGATCCGGGCCCGGCAACTTTCGTCTCTGGGCTATTCTAGCGATTTTACCGGCCGTGCACATAGCCGGCCGCCGGCACGTTTTTGGGATTGGCATTCCCGAGCTTATCCCAGTGCCTGGAGATGCCCGTCACTTGCCGTTCAGTAATACCATACTCGTCGGGCCGACATTGATGAAAATCTCCTTACGCGCCGATGGCAGAGGACACAGCACGACTGGTTGGGTTTTCATCAAGCCACCTTTGCCGTCATGGAAACGGCCGAATATTACGATCGCCGCCTCCTTGGGGCCCGGGTCCGGATGCTCGACTTCCACGGTGACATTGTGCCCGCCCGAGGCTTTGTCGAGCAGTGGCGGTTTGACCCGGGTGCCGGAGTCACCTTTGCATAAGGCGTAGATACAATCATCAAGTGAGCGCAGGCGTGGATCGTCGCTCTCACGCGCCGTGAACCATTCATCCGAGCGCATCGTGCCATTGACTAGTGCGGGGAAATCCTTGGCATCGGATTTGGATAAACAGATTAGATTAACGTCAAGCATCTCGCTGCGATGGGTCCCCAAACCACCGGTGTTGATCGCCTCACCTGGTTGAAATGTAATCTTGTAAATGCTGCTGCATCCGCTACAAACGGTTAGTACTAACAGCAAGCAGCCCACAAGCGGACCATGCATTTTTGTGGCATTCATTGACGACTCCCTTTAAAAACCTTGCAGAACTGAACTGGCGGTCGCCGAACTCATGCTGTCCGAGGCCCGCGACACCGTGACTCGCGGACCCGTCTGACCGCTCATATCTCCGGTGGTGAACCACGCCGAAGGTCGGCGCCAGATCGACCTACCGTGCAGGCATTATGGCTGCCTGTTCCCCAGGATCAAGGCGTTACGGCCTGGGGGTCTTGATTTGCGGCGCCAGTGCATTATGTTTTTAGATAGTTCTGAAACTTTTGAGGAGGAAAGCATGGCCGATGTGCTCCCGGACTGCAAGGCCTTGCTGATTCGTCGTTGGGGCGAAATGGGTGGCTATTGGGGTATCACGCGTACCATGGCCGAGATTCATGCGCTGCTGTTTGTTACGGATAGCCCATTATGCATGGACGACATCATGCGGCACTTACACATCTCCCGCGGCAACGCCAGTATGAATTTGCGCGGCCTGGTGGACTGGGGCCTGATCCACCGCGTGCATCAGTTCGGCGACCGCAAAGAGTATTTCGAGGCGGATACCGACGTGTGGCATATGTTCGAGACCATCCTGCGCGAGCGGCGGCGGCGCGAGGTCGAACCGATTGTCGAGACCATTGAACGGTGTCGCGGCATGATCGCAAGTGATGAGTCGGGCGTTTCCTCATGTAACGCCGAGGCGAACGAATTTGTTCGCCGGCTTGATGCTCTGCAGACGTTTCTAACAACCATGGGCGCCTTGTTTGAGCTGGTGTCACGCTTTGGCAGCGCTGGCGTCGGCCAGCTCGTACAATACACCCATGCCGCGGCTACCGCGCAGGGCCCCGCGAGCGTCCAGCCGCCAATCGCGTCCCCGGACGCCGCAGCGGGTAATGCCGCCCGCGCGCGTGGCAAAAACGCCCGCCCACGCGGCAGAAAGGCGAAGAAATGACCGATACCGAACTGGCCCAGGCTCTCAAGGAGGCGGCCTTGTTGGTGGGGAATTTCACCTTGCGATCCGGCCGCCAGAGCAAGTACTACCTGGACAAGTATCTCTTTGAAACGCGCCCCGAGCTCCTGCGCGAGCTGGGACGCCGCTTTGCTGGTTATATTGACGAGCATACCGATCGCATTGCCGGCGCGGAGTTGGGTGGTATTGCCCTGGCGGCGGCCGCCGCGCTGGAAACCAACAAGCCGTTCGTCATCGTGCGCAATTCTAAAAAGGCCGACTATGGTACCGGCAAGCTGGTTGAAGGCCGGCTCGAGCCGGGCGAGCGGGTTGTGTTGGTCGAGGATATCGCCACCAGCGGGGGCCAGGCGATTGAAGCCATCAAGACGTTACGCGCGCAGGGGGCGGAGGTTAATCGAGTAGTGGTTGTGATCGATCGCCAGGAAGGGGGCCGTGAGGCGGTCGAGTCGGCGGGAGTGGCCTTTGAGGCCCTATTCACGACGGCTGATCTGGGTATCCGGATCCCGCGCTAACCGGTTAATACTGGTGGTATTGCGTGCCGAGCGGGCACCCGATTGCACTCGGTACTACTTATTTTGTACGCTGGCGGTTATGATAATACTGGGTGGATAATGGCCCATATGAGGAGAACGCCTATGTTCGGTGGTGAAGAAGTTGAGATCACACCGGGGATGCAACAGTACATCGACAAAAATAACGCGTATCTGGCCAGGCGTGACAAGTACATCCGCGAGGTGGTCAAGAAGTGGAAGTTCGACACCATCGCCGTCCACGGGCTGTACAACGTCGAGGACGCCATTGAAGACTACCAGGGCGCCATCATTGAGCCGATCTTTATGAGCGCTTCGCAGGCCTACCGCGACTCCGACGAGATGGCCGCCGCCCTGGCGTACCTGATTCCGACCTGGTGCTACTCGCGGATCGCCAATCCATCCACGTACTACTACGAGTGGACGCTGGCCCTGCTGGAAGGCTACGGCTACGACGGTGAGACCAGTTGCTGTTCGACCTCTTCGGGCATGGCCGCCATCATGACCGCCGTGCAGGCCTTCCTGGTCCACCGCACCCATAACAAGCTTGAGCCGCGGAACTTCCTGGCCACGGCCCAGTGCTATGGCGGGACTTTCCAGCAATTCAACGTCCGGTTGATGGAAGAGCGTGATATCGAGTGCCGCTGGATTCAGGATCCGACGAACATCGACGAGTGGGCCTCGAAGATCGACGAGAATACACGGTTCCTCTATGGGGAGTTGCCCAGCAATCCGGCCCAGGGCTTTTTTGATATCGAGGCCGTCGCTGATCTGGCTCATAGCCACAACCTACCGTTGATCTGCGATAGCACGGTGGCCTCGCCGGCGTTGCTGCGACCGATCTGTCACGGGGCGGATATCGTGGTGCAGTCGGCGACCAAGAGCCTGACCACCAGCGGATTTGGCGTGGCCGGGGCTTTGATCGCCCGGCAGAACCTGACCACGAATATCGACAATGCGGACATAAAGGCGGACTTCGCGGCGTACGTTAAATACCTGCCCAATCGTGACTACGGCCCGAACCTGCACCCGATGCAGGCCATCATGACGCTCAACGACATGCGCACGTTGCGCTCCAAGATGGATCTGATGAGCCGCAACACGATGAAAGTGGCCGAATTCCTCCAGACGCATCCCGCGATCGAGAGCGTGCAGTACCTGGGCCTGCCCGACCACCCGCTGCACGAATTGGCCAGCAGGTACATGTGGCTGGTCGACGCCGAGTTCGACGAGCTGTACGGCCAGCCGGTCAACCGCTACGGGCACCTGATGTCGTTCTGCGTCAAGGGCGGAGCCGAGATGACCCGCAAGTTCTTCGACGCCTTGCAACGCATCTGGCGGGCCACCGACCTGGGCCGCATCAAGAGCGTGGCGACCATCCCGGCTATCAGCACGCACCAGCAGCAAGGCGAGGAAGGTCGCCAGTTGGCCAATATCCCACCCAATATGGTCCGCCTGTGCGTTGGCGCCGAGCACCACGACGACGTCATCGGCGACCTGGACCAGGCCCTGGCCAAAGTGGGCACCAAGACCACAGTGGGTGTCGGGTAGCCAGCCGGAAAGCGGCGACAGATCAGGATTTAATCCACGCACACCAGATGGCGAGCGCTATCGACGCCGAGAGTAACGCTCCCGCCATTATGTCGCGCGCGCCGAAGGTTACGGTGCGCAAACTGGTGCGGCGGGGGTAGCGGCCGAAGGCGCGACCTTCCATTGATAGTGACAACGTCTGGGTCATGCGCAGGGCCGAGACGATCATGGGCAGGCAGAGATGGCGCGCCACCAGCCACCAGCGGCGTGGGCCGATGCGATCGTAGGCCACGCCGCGAACCAGTTGAGCCCGGTACACGTGGTGCGCTTCCATGCGGAACAAGGGGGTCAGCCGTAAGGCCGTGACCAGCGTAAAACCCCAGCGGTAGGGCAACCCGGCGCGCATCAAGGCGTGCGCCAGCTTGACTGGTTCGGTCGTCGTGACAAAGAGGCTGCTCATCAGAACCACGGCCAATAGTCGCCCAATCACACGCAGTCCGGCGACCAGGCCGGACTGTGATTCCGGATCTTCCGTAGGTCCCCCCGCTTGATTCATAATTAGATGCGCCGCCAGGATCACGAGGCTGAGTGTCAGCCACAAACGCAATCCGGTTATTCGCCAGGGCGGCACGCCGGCCAGCCAGAGCAATACCAGCGCCGCCCCGGTTACCCCCAGGGCCAAGGCCACGGAATCAAAGACAAAGACGGCTACGGTGCCCCACAATAGCCAGGCCAGCTTGACTAACGGGTGCATGTCGTGGAACACCGTCTGGCCCGGTTGGTAGATCATTGGCTCACTCCGACGTTATCCGCCGGCACGTAGGCTTCGTGGCCGAGTCGTGCGAGTAGCTCGAAGGCCGGCGACACGGGCGCATCAACCACAACCCGGCCGGCGGCCAGGAACCACACGCGCGTACATAGACGGACGACGACGCGTGGATCATGCGTGACAATCAGACAGGCACCCGGCTGGCGTTTAGCATTCCCTTCTGGCGACAGGACCGCGCGGATGACGTCCAACAAGTGTGCCACGTTATCCCAATCCTGACCGGCGAAGGGCTCGTCCAACAGCAGCAGGCGCGGCTGGTGCACAATCGCGGAGAGCAGGTTGAGGCGGCGCTTTTCGCCCCAGCTCAACCGGAAAGGGTGATCGTTTCGGCGGTCGAGCAGACCGACCCCGCCGAGCAGATTCTCTGTCTGCAACTCAGCCTCGCCGGTGGGGAGCTTAAAGTTGGCGATGGCATACAGGGCTTCATGCCAGACGGTGTCAGCGACCAACTGGTGATCGGCGTTCTGGAAGACCATGCCAACCTGGCGGGCCAGTTGTGAGACCGCGCGCGGCGACACATTCACGCCGCAGGTTCTGATCGACCCGTGCCGTATGGGAAGCAAGCCCAACAGGGCCTGCAACAAGGTGGATTTCCCGCCGCCGTTCGGGCCGAGTACGGCCACGAACTCGCCGGGATGTATGGTGAGGGATATGTCGTCGAGGATGGTGCGGTCGCCGTATTGCACGCCGAGGTGTTCCGCTTCGATCAGTGGCGTACCCATCTGGGCGGCTGGCGCGGGAGCACTCGCTTGTGCGGGCTCGGCCAGCCAAACCGGCCGGGGACCGCCGCCGGTCGCGTCGGGCAAATCCGCAACCATGCGGCCTTGTTCCAGGCAAATCAGGCGCGGCTTTAACGGAAGCAAGTGGGCCAACTTATGCTCGATAATGATGACCGTCAGGTCGGATTGGCGGCAGAGCGTGGCTAACGTCTTGAATAGTTCGCGGGCCGCGGCGGGGTCGAGACTGGCGGTAGGTTCGTCCAGCACGAGGACGGCCGGCTCGCTGGCAATCACGGATGCAATGGCCACCCGTTGTTGCTCGCCGCCGGAGAGGGTGGCCAACTCGCGATCCTGCAGATGACTGATCGCCAATTGCGCCATGACGGCCTTGCGTTTCTGGCGGATCTCATTCGGTGGCCGGCAGCAGTTTTCCAGGCCGAAGGCGATCTCGTCCGCGACGGTCAGGGTGGCGAATTGGGACTCGGGATTCTGCTGGACCAACCCGATGATCTCGGCAATGTCGTGTAATGGTGTCGTGGCGATATCGTGGCTGGCTATGTGCACCTGCCCCTGTGCCTGACCACCGGAGCGTCCCACCAGCAAGCCGCACATCGCCAGGGCCAGGGTTGATTTGCCCGAGCCGCTGGGTCCGGCGATGGCGACAAACTCGCCACGCTCGATTGTCAGGGTGACATCAAGCAGTGCTGGCGCGAGCGTGCCGTCAAACTGCCAACCAAAGTGATCGAAGTGTATCATTCCGGCGGTATTGTAGGGGAGACAGCGGGTTGCGTGGTCGTTTTTTGCGGCTTAGTGGAAGCGTCAGTTTGAAGACCGACCGCATAGATTGCCAGGCCGACCAGCACGAAAGCCGCCCATAACAGGCCCACGACTTTCCAGGAGCGGCGCCCGGCGACGGTCGCGGCTGGACGTATGGTGCTCGTGGTAATGCCCGCCGATTGCAGCGCCCGTAGCAATGACCAGCCCAGCAATCCGGCCAGTAGCACTCCACTTATGAAAGCCACGACCGCCAGACCGGCCAATCCAAGATCCACGGCGCGGCTGGAGTACACACCCAGAATCAACTTGAAAATGAGAATATTGCTGGCGGAACCCAGCCCGCCAGCCAGGCCATAAGCCAGAACATGATGACGTCGGCCTGACATTAACCAGGTGGCATCCACCACCACGCCGGCCAATCCGCTATACATCAGTACGAATAGCCCATGTGGATTACCAGTCAGTAATTCCACGGCACCTTTAAGCAGACCGGCGACGGTGGCGGCGCCGGGCTTACGGATCAGGCCCACGGCCAGGATTAGCCACAACACGTGGATTCCGGCCAGGAATTGCAAACCGCCCGGTACGCCGGTGGAGGCATGCACGGCCTTGCCGACCATACTGACGACACTGCTGGAGACACCCCCCAGCGCCGCCAGCGCTGCCATAATCAATGATTCATGCAAATTGAAGAAGTGAGCCCGTGTCTGATGCATATTGTCGCTCAGGAGCCGGCTAGTGGTTCGACCTTGATACGGCAGATGTTCATCAACCAGTAGTTGGCCGTCAAGTCCGGTGGGACCAGACGCAAGGGGCAGGTTTCATCCAGCTCCGCCAGCCAGCGGCCCTGGCCATCCTGGACGGCGATGATCGCCGACTTTAACTGAGCGGGGGTGTAGTTCAGTTCCCAGCCGTCGGCAGCGGTAACGGTGAATAGCATGGGGCCGGGTTTGATTTCAGCGGCCGCCAGCAGAGTCTCGACTGAGGGTCCACGCCAACTGGTGATAGTGTCGGGTCCGTGACTGCGTTGCATCAGAATATTATCCAGCCGTGCCATCTCCATGCGCCCAATCTGCTCAGCAGTGAAGGTGGTCGGCCGGTTCAGACCCGGGCCGGTCAGCTCAATTGACCAGTTCCGATATGGCAGACGTGGCGTGGCTCCGTTCACCGCAACGGGCGGACTGTCCTTCTGGCAGCTCGCCAATAATGCCGCGGAGATGACCGTGAGCATTACGGTTAGACGACGTGACATGTGGCGCTGCTCCTGAAGTGCGTCAGGGTGTCTCCACGATTAATTGGAATTGAGCAAAATCCCTCAGATCGATGTCCCCATCGTAATCCAGATCCATCATTATGCACTGCATCACGGCCAAACCAGGGGGATCGGCGGTCCAGGCCGGTACGGGACATCCAGCGGGCAGATCGTCGCACTGAGGTCCCACCAGGCACTCGGCATAACGCGGCAAATCGTCTGTAGCAGCCGTGCCATCGTTATTACCATCGCCACAAATCGCCAGATCCGGGGTGTCGAGCGTAACGAGTTGATAGTAGTCCCACCGAGTTGACAAACGCGTGTATTGCTCAAAGACACCGGCCACGGCACAGAAATGTTGCTCGTAGCCGACGAAGGGGTGGTACCCCCAGTCATCCACATCCACGTTCATGTAGTCGGTAGCCCAACAGTCGTTACCAGCCTGATCCGCAAGGTTGTAATTATCCAGGGCTTTGCCCAGGTCCATCTGGGTGACGAGCACGTCACGTACTACCAGACGCATTGATTCGAAAGGCTCGGCATCGTGATTCTCGACATACCAGCCGGGGCCATTGGGATGATCCGGAACGTAGAGTGGCGCGGGAATTTGATCAACCGAAACAATGGTCGGAGGTGGTAGAGGGTTGCCCTGGCTGAGGATATTGTAAACTGGATTGTAGGCACTCTGGCGCTGTAAAAACGTCGTGCCGAGGTACTCCTCGACCAGCATGTTGCTCAGTTCGACCCGGTCGCCGATCTGCACGTCGTTGAACATGTCGAAAGGGTAAATCCAGTCCTTGACCTGGATCCCCGCCCAGCCCCCGACCTGATTCGGATCCCGCAGGATTAGCCGTGGCCGTGTCCCCGGATACTTGCCGACACATATGCCGCCAGCGCAGTCGACGACCTCTAGGTGGTATATGCTGGCATCACCATCGACGGTGTTGGATTGAATTTCATATATGCTTAACTGTTGCGCCAATCCCGCGCACGCCATAACCACCAGGAAAGTGACCAGCAACAGCGCGCCGGCCACTTTCCTCATCTGCGCCAACATCGGTGCTCCTTTCCCGAACGGATCACACCGAGAGTTATGACGGCCAGGCACCATGGATGTGCTCTCGATCAAGCAGTTCGACGCCGAGTGAATGCCAGGCTCACTAGTAGCAATACGGCGGTACCGGGCTCCGGCACGATATCATCCGCGTCGCGCGTGCAAAGCTGGAAGTAATCCCAGCCGTCCTCCGGCTTGGTGTATTGCTCGACGATGCCGGTAATACTGTCCAGGTAGGCCCCGAAGTAAATATGCGGATCGTAGGGCCCGCCGGCGTCAATGTTCATGTAGTCCGTGCCCCAGGCCACGTCGTCGCCCTGGGTCAACTCATAGTTGTCCTCGGCCTTGCCCCAGCCCAATGTCCCGACCGTTACATTCTCCAGCCGGGCCAGCATTGATTCATAGGGCTCACTGGCGGCGTGATCGACCGGAACCGCCAGGTCGGCCGCCGTGAGCGCCGCGGGCGTGGGGAGATCGTTATCGCTGCTATCGATGGAGAAGGCCACATCGGGTGCCCAATCCCTGTTGTACTGTAGATGTGTTCCACCACGGTACTCTTCGACCAGCACGTTGCTGAGGCGGACCCAATCGCCGACATGGACGTTGTTGGCCAACTCACCACCTTCCCAGTCCTTGACCACAATGGCTCCCCAGGTCGCGTACTCGGGATTCTGGAGATAGACGCGTGGTCGAGATCCCTGGAAGATTTTCGTGACAATCCCACCCGTCACGCTGTGGATCTGGCCGTTGAAGTCGGAATCGCCACTGGGATCAATCGTGTATTGCACGTCGTAGATCGTCAGACCGTCGGCGTGCACGACACCGCCAGACACAGTCAGGGCGGCTATCAAGATCACCATACCGGTTGCTCTACCCATTCCTCTCCTCCTTCGTTAGTTCGACATATCATTCCATCGACTACCGGCCCACTGTGGGCTCGGCCGGATAGGGATACCAATTCTCGTCACTGCGCGGGGGGCCTTGCTGCAGACCGATGTCCCACTCACCCCAGTCGTCCTTCCACACGCTCCGCTGCCAGCTCACATGACCGTCGCAGAACAGGATATTTCCCCCCAGCGTGCTGCCGGCCCGGGCATGGCGGGCGGCAAAGGCAATGGGGTAGCTGCCACAATATTTACCCGCGTTACGATACGGCGCCGTCCCGTCGTAGCCCTTGTAGACGTCCAGCAATTGGTCGAAGAGCAGCACCACTTGTGCCGGCCGGACTATTTTGGAAGTATCCAAAAAAGATGGCATATTATTGACGCCGTCGGGTGGGGGGCGCGTGTTCTCATCAAGTTCGAGGCAGGAGTTCATGGCGTAACTGAAATAGCCGTTCTCCAGCGGGTAGTAACGGTACAAAGTCAACGGCCTTGAAACCCGCGCGGTTGGGCACTGATAGAAGGTCTTTTCGCGCGGATGCTCTCCAATTCCGAAGTATCGCCAGGATTTCATGGATATCAGTGGCGGCAGCACATCAACCCAGCCATGCCAGTCGGCCAGGTCGGCTGGGGAGATATTCGGTTCGTGGTAATCAGGATTCGTCGGGTCTGGCGGATCCTGACGGTCCAGGCCATCACAGTGCGGCCAGAAGGCATTATTTTCAGCGGCGTAGCAGTCAAAGGCGATACCCCATTGTCTCAAGCGCGCCGCACAGACAACGGTCTTAGCCTGTTGACGGGCGACGCTGAGGGATGGCAGGAGAATGCCCAGGAGGATTGCGGTCACGGCTATGACCACCAGCAACTCCACCAGAGAAAATCCACCAGACATTTTCGCCAAGCGACGTCGATATGCACGCCCAAACATATCGCTCCCCACAAAAAAACCCATCAGACCGTAATGGGCTATTTACGAACTCACACGAGCCCCTTGGGCTCACGACGGATTGTCAGTTTATCACAACGCCCGGTAATATGGCAATATGTGCCACCTTATATTTTGCCTCGGATAGCGAACCTGAGATGGGAACGTGCATATTGACTGCCAGGCAGGGGATGGGGAAGACCACGTTCCTGCGCGCACAGATTGAACGCTGGCAGGCTCTGGAGAAGACGGTTGGAGGCATACTTGCGCCAGTGGTCATACAAAGCGGGCGACGGGTGGGCTATGACTTGCTGGATATATGGGCAGGGCATCAATTACCACTGGCACGTACTGCTCCGGAACCGGTTGCGGGAGCCGGTGGATGTCCGTTCCGCTTTTACGAAGAGGCTCTGGAACTTGGAACACGGGCGATTATGCAGGCGGTGCGGGAAGGCTTGGATATCGTGGTAATCGACGAAATTGGACCGCTGGAATTAGGCGGTGGCGGCTGGGCGGCAGCGCTGGAATTCACTCTGCTTCATAGCACCTCGGCGCAGGAGCTGATCTTGGTAGTTCGCCCCTCTATTGTGGAACAGGTACCAGCCCGGTTTCCAGATCGGCGGTGGCTGGCGGCACGGCACATCACGTCGCCCTGGCCGGCCGAGCTGAGATTCTGAACGCCTTATAATTGTGTGCCGATAGAGAAAAAACGGCGTAGTTTTGAAAAAAAGCAGGTTAATTAGATCTTCAGAGGTTGAATGACTGGCATGTTTGACCACCATGGCCGATAATACAAGTTCATGATTTTACCAAGAGGTCCATTCGTCTGGCGGTCTGGCGAATGATCTGTTGGTTCATTTTGTTACAGGAGCAACGCGTGACTCCACCGGCGCGTGGGTTGTGCATTTCACGCTTTTAGCCGCGCCGGAGGTCAGGGCAGGCGGATGTCCTGCCTTTGCTACATATATACCCGGAACACTGGATTGGAGTAATCGGATTTTGGCATCACGCCTGTCGAAATGACTGCGGTTATGGAGCGAGGGCTCCGCGGCTGGCGTGCCCAACCATCTGGAGGAGATCAGATTATGGTCAAACGGTGCCAATGGAGGTATGTGTTCGGCTTGCTGGCCATCACGGTCATCGTGTTCCCCGTATGGGCGCAAGAGGCGTCAGGTGGCGACGAGGCGACTCTGGCACAGCTACGAGCACAACTAGCGGCGCAGCAGGAGCGCCTCGCCGCATTACAGGCGGAGCTGGTACAAAGCGGTGCCCAAAACCAGGATGCCGCCCGCGCGGATTTAATGCGGAAACAGATTCGAGAGATCCTGGGCGAGCAGGAATTCCGAGAGAGCCTGATGCCTTCGATGTTGCAGGCCGGCTACGACAAGGGCTTTTTCATCCGCGGCAGTGACGACAAATTTCTGCTGAAGGTGAATGGTCGCATGCAGTTCCGCTGGACGCACTATGGAACGCGTTCGGACAATCGTTATCTTTTACCGCGCCAGGAACGTGACGACTACACCGGATTCGATCTGAGGCGCATTCGTCTGCACTTTTCCGGTCACGCTTATACACCTGACCTGACCTATTTCCTTAAATTATTCGCTGATTCGCCACGCAGCTACGACTTCGGTGTCTTGTATGGCTGGTTGAACTACCGCTTCATGGACGAGTTCCAGGTCAAGGCTGGTCTGTTCCAGTTGGCTGGCACACGGGCCTCCTTCAATTCCAGCGCCAACATGCAGTTCGTCGAGTACCCGGTGGTTGATGCGGTCTTCAGCACGGGTACTGGTGTGGGTGTCCGGTTCTGGGGCCAGCTTTTTGACAAGAAGCTGGAATACTTCCTGGATATCGTCAACTCACTCAACGGTGCCGGCAACCGCACCATCACCCCCGATCCGGCTGAGTTGGATGGCACACCCGCGATAGCGTTCCGGGCCGTATGGCATGCCTGTGGCGACGTACCCACGCGCGACTTCGTCTCCTGGGCTGATGTCGAGTTCAAGGAAGTCCCCTGCGTGGACGTTGGTTTCCACTATGCGTTCACGGACGATTACGGTGACGCCGCTAATACGCGGATCGTCTTTAACCGTGACAGCATGCTGGATGGCGGCTTCGGCGTCACGACTTCCGATGGGCTGCAAATCAACCAATTCGGTCTGGACGCGGCCTTCAAGTATCAGGGCTTCTCGCTGGCTGGCGAGTACATCTGCCGGTTGCTGGATGTCCGCCGAGCCGGCCGAACACCCTTCACGCCGCTCTGGCTCCTGACGGGTGAGACTTCCACCGTGGCCCAGCACGGTGCCTATGTGCAAATGGGTTACTTCCTGCCGATTCCAGGAATGGAAAAGAAGGTCGAAGCCGTGGCGCGCGTCGGCGGCATCTCGGTCAACACGGAAGGCTCGGAAGGTACCTGGACCTATGCCGCGGGCCTGAACTATTACCTCGAAGGCAACCGGGTCAAACTGCAAACCGACGTGACGAAGGTCGCGGAGGTGCCCATCAGTGCGAATTCCTGGCTGGGCAATGTCAATGACGATGCCCTGATCTGGCGTATTCAATTGCAAGTTGCGTTCTAAAATACGGGATGAGCGAGAAACGCGAATCTAAAAACCTGGTATCATGGAGACCTAGCTATGAGTAACCGTCTCAAACGTGTTCTGGTTCTGATGAGCCTCGGCGGCATGAGCTTCTTCTTCTGGGGCTTCGCTGGCACGGGCTGCCAGCCCTTCGCCGAAAACCAGCCATTCATCAACTTCATGACTGACGTTGGCAACTATGCCATCGACGTGGGCGTGGATCAGGCCCTGTCCACCTGCACCGCGAATTTCAACACGTGGTTCAACACGCCGATCACCAATCTGTACCAGGACCTCTGGACCAGCGGCGTGC
>JBDRDH010000018.1:0-28252 GCA_043820985.1 Planctomycetota bacterium | reverse complement strand
GTGTGCCGTGTACCTCCCACGAGGATACTTTCGAGCACGACGCCTCGGACGCCGCAGGTCGTCCAGCGCCAAACCGTTGCCGCGTGCACGGGTCGCCCCGGGTTTAGTACGCGGGGCGCTTTTTTAAGCGGCACTAATTGTTCGTTCTCGGCGTCGATCATCGCAAACCTCACTCTCGTAAATGGACCCTGTTCGCAATGGTTAGCCTAATATCGCAACGGGATGCAACTCGGGCATGGAAACTCAGTTTCCATCGTGCGCGTGGCGCGGTGTGCGAAAAACCCCTAGAAATGCAGAGTTTGCGGCGTGTGAAAAATAATACCCGCAAGTGAAATGCTCGAAACCGGCAAGTCACTTGCGGGGGTGATCTACTTGATTCTATTGGCTTGTCGGCGACCGCGTACCTCTTGCTGATCATCCCATATTTGTTTCCAGCGCCTTACATCGGCTCGCCGGATGTAGACGGTTCGCCCGACCTTGCGGCTTGGCAGGTACAGCGGGTCCTCAGGTGATCGACTTCTCGCCTTGGACAACAGACTCGCACTGACTTCGGCAATCTGGGCGGCCTCTTTTTGCGTGATCTCATCGGCGTCACCGTCTTGGGAATCGACCGGTAGCCGATCCAACTCGGCCTGTGCCTCAGCGTCGCCTTTCAGAATGCGAAGGATCTCGGGGAAGGGCATTTCCATGAACTCATCGTGGCGCATGCCATGCTTCACGACCATGTAGGCGCGCACCTTATCCATCATCTTTTCCGGGAGTTGCAGGTACGGGCCTGAATCGTAAATCCCGAGCTTATCAGCGTAGTACGCGACGCGGTCGTCTATGGTCATGACAGACGATGCGAGGTCCCCGAGCGCACGCCGCATCTCGGGATCGGTGGGGCGTCCGAACTTTTCACTCTTGATTATGGTCATAGTGCAGTCTCACAGTGGCCAGCCCGGCGGGGGACGAGACTGCATGAAACTTCCCGCCACCGGACCGACCGTGGTTTATTTTACTGGTTCACGTCTTTCACGCCACTCATCCAACCTGTAAAGCCGCGTCACGGGCCACCGCCGCATCCTGCTCGGCATAGATTTCCGCGACCGCCAGGCTCTTTTGTCCAAGCGCGGCGCGGGCGGCGTCCAGACTCGCGGCCTTACGAATCGCCGTCGCGGCATTGTGCCGTAGCTGGTGCGGGTGCCAGTGCGGGATTTCCGTCTCGCCACACTGGCGGCGTTCGACGTTGGCCTTGCGGATGCCGCTCACGATTGCCCGATGATAACTGTCCGACGTCCACCGCTCACCCGGTAGCCGCTTCGGACGGCGTTTGCGACGATCGATCTGTGAAGGTTGCACATGGGTCTTGCGGTCCTCACGCATCGAAGCGTAACGCCGCTCACGCGCCCGCGCCGGGCTGAAAACATACGCCGTCAAATTAGTCTGCAACCACGGACGCAAAATGTCCTGAGCCTTAGGTCCGATCCAGACGACGCGCTCATGCCCATGGTGCTCAGTCTTGTGCTCGGCTGGGCGGTATGACCACACGGCTCCGCTCATGTCGATGTCGCCGGTTCGCATGATGGTGACTTCGCCCGACCGCATACCGGTGATCCGCTGCAACTCGATCATGGCACCGACTTCCGGTGCCACGTGTGGTAACGTCGCGTCAACATATACGTCGGGGACCGGCCTGACGACCTTCGGCTCGGGAGCGCCTGACTCGCCTTGCCTTAGCGCCTCGACGGCTTGCAGACCGTGCCACACGGATGGTGGTACTAGTTGCCTAGCGACCGCCCATTTGAAAACCTGCCGCACACGCTGAATCTGTCCGTTCACGTAGCCCCGTGACCAGCCGGCGGCGATGTACTGCCGGCGGACAACGTCCAGGGCCAGCGGGCCGAACTCACATGCTGGCGTAAGCCCGTACAACTCGCGGATCGGACGTAGAGCGGCCCGGATGTGCGGGAGTCCTGTCCGGTCCAACCTGCCTGCCTTATTCAAGCGATAACGCGGCTCGGCATATTCCATGTACGCAAGCAGCAACTCGTTCACGCTGAGGGGGACGTCTTTCGGGGCAGCCGTGGGCCACCGCCGACCGTTCGCCAGCCATTCGGCAACCAACCGATCGTACTTCTGACGGCTTTCGTCCGAGCCGTATTTTCCAAGGTAAAAAGTCCGGCCTGACAGCGTGACACACGCTCGGCCACTAGCCTTGTGCTTGCGATAAGACGGTGTTTTTGAGCTTAGATCAGGCATAATGCAGTCTCCCAAAAGCGGAAAACGGTCACTGACCGCTTTTCCTGGGCTTTTCAGACCGCACTACCCGACGCGGGCAGGTACGCTAAATCAAGCGTTCGGCATGACTTACGAGCACTGGAGACGAAGGGATTCGAACCCTCGACCTTCGCATTGCGAACGCGACGCTCTCCCAGCTGAGCTACGTCCCCACTGTCACCATATTATAAGTCGGTCAACACACAGAGCAACTTGTGTTTGGCTTTACAACGCCGACCGGATGCGCTGAGCCAACGCGGTCAGCTCTTCGGGCACCGCGGCTTTGGCTTTCCAGCGGTAGCCCAGGCCATCCGAGCCACGGCGGGGGATGATGTGAAAATGCACGTGCGCCACAACCTGGCCGGCTTCAGCTCCGTTGTTCAGCAGGATGTTGTAGTCCGTGCAATCAACGCTCTTTGCCACGACATCGGCCAGCGCTCCCAGAACACGTCCCATCTCGGCGGCCCAATCGGCCGGCAACTCCTCGAATCGATCGGTGTGATGCTTGGGAATCACGACCGTATGCCCGATGCTAAGCGGATTGATATCCAGGAAAGCCAACAGGTGCTCGTTATCAAAGATGCGCTGACAAGGAATCTCGCCACGAATGATCTTGCAGAAGATGCAATCCGCGTCCAGCGTACCTTCCGCCATGGTCTTTACTCGTCGGGTGTTTCGCTTACGGCTTCCGGCTCGATCGTGGCCGGGGCGCGTTTTTCAGACCGTCGCCGGCCCGGTTTCGGTGCGACCTTACCCGCGAAAGCGGCATACTTGACGCGCGCGCGGCGTTTGCGCGCGGTCTTATCCGATCCTTTGGGGCGGGGTTTATCGTCAGCGTCAACGATTTGCAGGATGGCCAGTGGTCCACCGTCCCCCAGCCGGCGTTCAGCCAATTTGATGATGCGTGTGTATCCGCCGCCACACGCGCGTTTTTCGTTCCGGCGTTTCATGGCCGGCCCAATCTCGCTGAAAAGCCGGTGGACAACGGACTCAGCGGTAAACTTGACACCCGCTCGCGTGGTGCTGGCGCGATAGCGTCGCCCACTACGAGAACGAATGACCTTGGCGCGTTTGACGTCGCTGAGACGATCGTATTCTTCCTGATTATCCTTGGGGATGATCGCGCGATCGTTCAGCAGGGCCGTGGCGCGCTGGCGCGCCGCCAAGCCGCCATCAATCGCCAGCGTAATCAAACGCTCGGCGAAGGGGCGTACTTCCTTGATTTTCGGCAAGGTCGACCGCACTTCGCCGTGCTCAATCAGGCTTTGCACCATGTTGCGGCGCAGAGCCCGGCGGTGGGCGGTTGTCCGATTCAATCTTCTTCCACGAACAAGGTGTCGCATAACTTCACATATAATCTGTTGGGGCCGAGGAACCGGCCGATATATGATCTCCTCCGGAAGCGGGCGCCGGCCCAACATCCATGCCTAATACCAGGCCAAGATCCGCCAGCTTGCCTTGCACTTCCACCAACGAGGTCTTTCCGAAACTGCGTAACTGGAGCAGATCGTCTTCAGTATGGCGTACCAGATCCGCGACTGTCATGACGCGCGCCTGTTCCAGACAGTTATTGGCACGCACCGACAACTCCAGGTTGGCCACCGGCATATGCAGCTTGGCCTGCAGGGCTTCGTCAATGGCCGGAGCCGCCACTTCGATCTGTGGATCGGCGGCGGCATGCGCCACGCCCAGATCATGGTACTGCACGAACGGATTCAGATGCTTACGCAGAATCTTGGCGGCTTCCACCAGGGCGTCTTCGGGCAGCACGGTTCCCTTCGTCCAGATCTCCATCACCAGGCGATCGTAGTTGACCTTCTGGCCAACGCGGGTTTCCTCGGTGCGGTAACGCACGCGGGTCACCGGCGAATACAAGGCATCAACCGGAATCACGCCGATCTCGGTGTTCTCGTCGATCAGTTCGCTGGCCGGGACATAACCACGCCCGCGTGCCACGGTGAATTCGGCCGAGAAAGGGACATCCTCGGTCAGTGTGGCGATTAAACGCTCCGGGTTACAGACCCGGATGGCGGCGTCACACTCAAAATCACCGGCGCGAATCTCGCCATGCTGGTTGCGCTCGATTCGCATTGTCTTTGGTATGCCGGAGTCCAGATCGACCACCAGCGCCTTGATGTTGAGCAGGATGTTGGTCACATCCTCCAAAACACCGGGAATCGAGCAGAATTCGTGGTCGGCGCCAGCAATACGGACGTGTGTGACCGCCGAGCCTTCCAGGCTTGACAGCAGGATACGCCGCAGACTGTTACCAACCGTGGTACCAAAGCCACGCTCGAAGGGCTCGATCGTGAAGCACCCGTACATATCGGTGCTACGCTCTTCATCGCGCTCCACCCGCGTGGGCAACTCAAGGCCCCGCCATCTGATCCGCATCTTGCTCTCGCCTCCCGTGATCGCGTTAAGCGCCAGGAAACTCCGAACCGGCCGGCTCCGCTACCTTGAGCAGAACTCCACAATTAGCTGCTCTTCAACCGGGATCAACACATCATCGCGGCCAGGCAACGCCACGACCGCTGCTTCCAACTTGTTCGCATCCACCTGCAACCAACTTTGCTGCGGTGGATTGGGGACTCCATCCAGCAGTTGCATCTGGGCCTGCACATACTTGCGCGACTTGTCACGCACCCGGATAGAGATCTGGTCACCGACCTCCACCAGATAGCCGGGGCGATCGACTTTATGACCGTTGACCAGAATATGGCCGTGTACCACCGCCTGCCGTGACCCGCGCCGTCCAGCGACGAAGCGCGTCTTGTAAACCACGTTGTCCAGCCGCCGTTCCAGCAGCCGCAGTAGTGCCACACCGGTGTTCTCATGGGCGCGTTCGGCCAGGCCAAAATAGCGCCGGAACTGCCGCTCCAGAATACCATAGTGTCGCTTGACCTTCTGCTTCTCGCGTAAGCGGACGGCATAGGCCGAGGATTTGCCACGCCGCCACATGTGCATGCCGGGCGGGTAGTTCTTGTATTCCTTCTCGAGCGGATTCTTCCCGCTCTCGTCGCGGATGGGCTTGAGCATCAGGTTGACGCCCTCGCGCCGCGATAACCGGGAGGTGGGACCTATGTACCTACCCATCCTTTAGACCCTCCGCTTCTTGCGGGGACGACAACCATTGTGCGGCAGCGGAGTGACGTCCTCAATGGACTGAATCCGCAGCCCCGCCGCCTGTAAAGCCGTGATGGCTGATTCGCGTCCGGCGCCCGGCCCCTTGACCCGCACTTCCACCTCGATCACACCGTGTTTCTTGGCCTCGCTGGCCACGTATTGCGCGGCGCGCTGCGCGGCGAAGGGCGTGCTCTTGCGGGCGCCGGTGAATTTTTTCTCGCCGCCACCCAGCGGCACCGATCCGGCCGAGGCCCAGCACAGCGTCTCGCCGCCTACGTCGGTGATCGTTACGATCGTGTTATTAAAGGTCGCGCGGATATGCACGATGCCCTTGGCGACACTGCGTCTCCCGCGACGTTTCGAACCTGACTTGGCCAATTCAAAGCTCCCTGCCGGCATTAGCCGCGATGCATTTCCTTGATACCCTTCTTGCCAGCCACGGTCTTGCGCGGCCCTTTCCGCGTGCGGGCGTTGGTCCGCGTACGCTGTCCGCGTACCGGTAGCCCGCGAATATGCCGGAGTCCGCGATAACAGCGGATGTCACGCAGCCGGGCGATGTTCTGCTGGATCCGGCGCCGCAGTTGCCCTTCCACCACGTAGTCCGTCTCGATCGTGGTGGCGATGCGGCTGACTTCATCCTCGCTGAGTTTGCCAGCGCGCACCCCCGGTTCGATGCGCACTTTCTCCAGAATCTGCCTGGCCAGATGCGGCCCGATTCCGTAAATGCGCGTCAGGGCAACGTCTATCCGCTTCTCGTTTGGAATATCAACACCAGCTACACGTGGCATACCCGCAGCCTCTCGCCTTTAGCCTTGTCTCTGCTTGTGACGCGGATTCGTGCAGATTACCCGCACAACTCCCTTGCGCTTGATAATCTTGCAGTTCTCGCAGATGCGTCTCACGCTACTCCGCACTTTCATGTCCACACCTCAAACCGTCATGCAGTAATTAACTGCCGTTCGATAGCACGTCGGATCCGTTCTCGGTTACGGCCACCATGTTCTCAAAATGAGCTGCCAGTGAGCCGTCCTTCGTCACAATCGTCCAACGCGCCGGATCGTTACCGAAAGTCACCGTCGATCGCCCGCCGGTCACCATCGGCTCGATCGCCAGGGTCATACCTGGCACTAACTCGAAGTCCACGTTGCCGGGCCCGCGCTCCCAGTAATTGGGGATCTTGGGCTCCTCGTGCATCTCGCGGCCGATACCATGCCCGACAAAGTCGCGTACTACTCCAAAACCGCGGCCTTCGATGAGCTTCTGCATCCGCCGAGCAACCTGGCTCCAGCGAATCCGCGGCTTAATCTCGTTGATCGCCAGTTCCAGGGCTTCCCGAGTCGTTGACATCAGGGCCCTGGCGGCGGGAGCCACTTGCCCGACCGCGAAAGTCCGGGCCGCGTCGCCACAATATCCCTTGAGCCGCACGCCACAATCGATGCTGATAATGTCGCCGGCCTTCAGCACTCGATCGCCCGGCACACCATGCACAATTTCTTCATTCACCGAAGTGCACAGTGTGGCCGGAAACGGGCAACGCGCTTGTGGGCTCTTTTGCCCTAAAAACAACGGTGTCGCGCCGGCCGCGCGGATCATGTCGGCCGCGGTGGCATCCAATTGGGCGGTCGTAACACCTGGACATATCTGGCTTTCCAGCTCGCCGAGGATCTCGTAAACCAGCCGTCCGGCTGCTCGTAGCAACTCAATCTCGCGCGGCGACTTAAGCACTATTCTGGTGGCCGCGGTCTTCATGCCTCCGAACTCAGCGACTCTACGATGGTCAATACGTTCTGTTCGACCGCGTCGGCCCCGGTCCCGGCGTCCACCGAACGCAATAATCCACGCTCAGTATAAAAGCCGATCAGGGGGGCCGTTTGCGCACGGTAAGTTTCCAGCCGTGTACCTACCACATCCTCGCGGTCGTCTACCCGCTGGATTACCTTGCCGCCACAGCGATCACACTTGTCAGCCACCCGCGGTGGCATAAACTCTGTATTATACGTGGCGGCGCACTCACTGCAAACGCGGCGACTGACGATTCGCCGGATGATCTCGGCATCATCAAGCTGGAAATCCAGCACCGCCTGCGCGGTTCGTTGGCGTTCGGTAAGGCCCTTTTCGAGGGCTTCGGCCTGCGGGACCGTACGGGGGAAGCCATCCAGAATGAAACCGGTTCCGGGATCGAGCTTGTCCACCGCTGCCAGCATCACTCCCGTAATGACCTCGTCGGGGACCAGTGTGCCGGCTTGCATATATTCTAGTGCTTTTTTGCCGATTTCCGAGCCTTCCTTGACCTCACGCCGCAGCACATCGCCGCTGGAAAGCTGCAACAGGCCCAAGCGCTCGCACAGTCGCTGGGCTTGTGTGCCCTTGCCGGTTCCGGGTGGGCCGAGAAAAATCAGCCGCGTCGCTGCCATTACTAGTACATTCCTTTCACGCGGGCGACACCTTCCTGCCCCAGGAAGCCTTCATAATTACGCATGATCAGGTTGGCCTCAATCCGCTGGATCAGGTCAAGTGCCACACTCACGACGATCAGCAGGCCGGTGCCACCGAGGAACGCCGAGATGCGGAAGGGAATTTCAAGCTGAATGGCGACGATCGAGGGAATAACCGCGATCAACGCCAGGAATCCGGCGCCGACGTACGTAATGCGGCCCATCACCGATTCCAGGTAATCCGCGGTGCGCTTCCCCGGCCGCAGGCCGGGGATAAAGCTGCCCATATCACGCAGATTATTGGCTAACTCCTTGGGTTGGAATTGGACCGACACCCAGAAATAGGCAAAGAAGTAGACCATCGCCACATAGGTCACTTCGTAGATGTAAGCGCCCGGGAAGAAGACGGTATGCAAAAAACTCCATAAACCCATCGGCCAGATGTCCGCCCCATTCAACCAGCCGAAAATCATCTGCGGAAACAGCAGGAACGAACTGGCGAAAATGATCGGCATGACGCCGCCGTGATTAACCCGCAAAGGCAGGTAGTGCCGTACGCCGCCGACCACGCGGCGACCGCGCGTCTGCTTGGCCTGCTGAATCGGAATCCGTCTTTGGGCTTGCGTGATTAAAATCGCCCCGGCAACTACCGCTACAAAGGACAATACCAGGAATACCACTTTCTCGGGTGTCATGGCATTGGCGGCGGCGGCCCCCGCGCGACCGCCCATCAGGAAGCCCCGCGCCACCTCAATCAAAACAGCCGGCAGCCGGGCGATAATACCAGCCATGATGATCAGGCTGATACCGTTGCCAATCCCATATTCGTCAATCTGCTCGCCAATCCACATCAGAATCAGCGTGCCGGTCATCAGGGCCGTGATACCGATCAGAGTGAAGGATAATGAGCCGGTAAAGTCAGCGTGTACCAATCCATTGGAGTTCAAATAACGAACCCAGAACACCGCCTGGATCAGACACAAGAACACCGTCGCGTAACGCGTGTATTCCATTATCTTCCGACGGCCGGATTCGCCCTCCTTCTGGAGCTTCTCCAGGGCCGGGACCACGGTTACCAACAACTGGAAAATGATCGAGGCACTGATGTAGGGCATGATGCCCAGGCCAAAGATCGTACTTTGCCCCAGATCTCCGCCGGTGAACATCGCAAACAACTCGGCGGCCTGTTGGGCGGCCCCACCCCCACCACCCGAGGTGCGTTGCCAATACTGTGATAGAGCGCTCTGGTCGATGCCCGGCAAGGGCACGTAGTACCCGACACGATAGACACACAACATGAAGAGCGTAAACAGCACCTTCTTGCGCAGATCGGGGATGCGGAAGACGTTTATGAAGGCACGAAACATTTCGGCTCAACCTCGCATCAGTGGTTCGCCAGTCCTACTCGTTTTGAGACGCTTCCTCGGTACCCTGATCCTTGCCCGCCGTACCGCTCGGGACCTGCCGGGACTGACCCTTATTGCGTTTGGCGGCCGCCTTTTTGGCGGCGGTCTGGCGCTCGATCAACCGGACAGTGCCACCCGCTTTTTCAATCGCGGCGCGCGCGTTCGCGCTGAAGGCGTGAGCTTCGACGGTCAGCTTCTTATCCAGGGTGCCCTTGGCCAGGATTCGCACCAGTGGGCGCGGGGATTGCACCAACCGCATCTTGGTCATGGTATCAATATCCACCGTATCGCCATCTTCAAAACGCTCGTTCAGGGCGCTGACGTTGACAATCTCATAGCGCGTCTGGAAGTTGTGGTTGCTGAAACCGCGCTTGGGCAAGCGCCGGAAGAGCGGCATCTGCCCGCCTTCGGTCAGGGGCCGGATATCGCAACCGGAGCGCGACTGGGCACCCTTGTGACCCCGGCCACTGGTCTTTCCATGGCCGCTGCTTTCGCCGCGACCGACCCGCTTGCGCCGTTTGTTTCCACCAGCCCGCGCGGTGATCTCGTTCAGCATCATCGCTCTATTCCTGTGTAGCCGGTTGCGGCCCACTATCCGGAACCGCGTCGGTCGCCGCGATAGCCGTCGCCGCGGTCACTTTCTCATCAGGCTGAATATAGGCCTCGGTGTGTGGAACCTCGGTCTTCGGCTTACGCGGCAGGTCCAGTCTGACGCCACGTAGCCTCTCGACCGTGTCCAGGGAACGCAGAGACTGCAATCCGTTAATGGTAGCCTTGACCAGGTTCTTGGGGCTGGTCGAGCCATACGACTTGGTTAATACATCCTTGATGCCCGCCAACTCCAGCACGGCCCGTGGCGCGGAACCGGCGATAACGCCTGTACCTTCGCTGGCCGGGATCAGTATGACCCGGCTCGAACCAAAACGACCGGTGATGCGGTGCGGGATAGTAGTACCGCGCAGCGGCACTTCAAACATCTGCCGCTTGGCCTGTTTGATACCCTTCTCGACAGCCGGCGGCACCTCGTTGGCCTTGCCGTACCCAAAACCGACCTTGCCGTCGCGATCACCCACGACCACCAACGCCCCGAAAGAGAATCGGCGACCACCCTTTACCACACAAGCACAGCGATACAGCTTGACCAGCGTATCGTCAATGTTGCTGTCCGGGCCCTCATCCGGCTCTCGGCCTCGGCCCCGGCCCCGGCCGCGAGCGCCCATTGTTCGTCTCGGAGGTCCTGCCATAAATCCACTGCCTCGCGCTGATTAAAACTTCAAGCCTGCTTCACGCGCGGCGTCAGCCAGCGCCTTCACACGTCCGTGATACCTGCGCCCACGCCGATCGAAACAAACCAGCTCAATACCCTGTGCTTTGGCTTTTTCGCCTAGAGCCTGACCCACAAGCGTGGCCGCCTTGATGTTGCCGCCATATCCCACACGGTCTCGTAATTCCTGCGACGCGCTCGATGCGGCACATAGTGTCCGCCCGTTAAAATCGTCGATGATCTGCGCCCAGATATGACGATGCGAGCGCGACACCGCCAGCCGTGGACGCTCCGGGCTGCCAGTTACCCGCTTACGGACTCGCCGTACACGCCGGCGGGCCCGTATGGTTTTTACTAGTGTCGCCTTCATTCCGTCTTACCTCGTAGCACTCTCAAGCACCTAGCCGCCACCGCCAGCGAAGACCTTGCCAGCTTTGCGCCGAATTAGCTCACCTGCGTAACGAATGCCCTTGCCCTTGTAAGGCTCGGGTTTGCGTATCTTGCGAACCTCGGCCGCGAATTGACCGACCTGCTGTTTGTCCGGCCCACTAACCGTGAATCTGGCCGGTTCCGTGTCACCACGCGCGGCCGGTACTTCCACCTGGATCTCCAGTCCGTCCGGCACCGGAATCTCGTACTGGGCACGCTTCTCATGACCACGGCCCATATAGCCACAATTCAACAGCAGTAACTTGCCTTCGAGCTTGCAACTGTAACCAGTCCCATAGATTTCCAGCTTGACGCTGTAGCCTTCAGCTACCCCCTTGACCATGTTGGCAATCAGTGCCCGGGAAAGGCCATGCAACGCGCGGCTGCGCTTGGCGTCATCCGGTCGCTCGCAAACCACTTGATTATCCTCGATGCGTACGCCGATCGGGGTGGGTACCGACCATTGCAGTTGGCCTTTGGGCCCGGAGACATTAACCTCCTGCCCAGCCACTTTGACCGCGACGCCGCCGGGAATCGGAACCGGTTTTTTACCAATCCGCGACATTGGATCACCACACCTTACACAACAACTCGCCGCCGACACGACGCTTGCGACACTGTCGGTCACTCAGCACACCCTGGCTGGTGGATATCACCGTGATACCCAGCCCGTCCAACACGCGCGGCATGTTATTGACGCCGGCGTAACGCCGACAACCCGGTGTGCTGACGCGTTGCAAGTCCTGGATGACATGCTCGCCGTGCTCGCCGAACTTCAGGTCAATCACGATCTCGCCCTGATTGGCATCATCCACTGACAGGTAATCTGTGATATAGCCTTCATCCTTGAGGACCTGGGCGATCCCCAGACAAACCTTGCTGCGCTTGACCTGCACGCGAGACTTCTTGATACGCGCCGCATTGCGGATGCGTGTGAGCATGTCGGCAATTGGATCGGAAGTCGCCATCAGCTACCCTCACCAGCTCGCTTTGCGGACACCAGGAATCCGGCCTTCGTTGGCGAGCGTCCGGAAACACACGCGACAGATTCGAAACTTTTGATACACGGCGCGCGGCCGGCCACAGAGCTCACACCGGGTATAAGCCCGCACGTGGTACTTCGGCTGTTTCTTCGATCTTAACTTGAGCGCCAACCTCGCCATGTTCCTGCTAGCTCCTGAAAGGCATGCCCATCTGCGTCAAAAGCTGACGGGCTTCCGCGTCGTTGCGAGCCGTCGTGCAAATGGTGATGTTCATACCCTGCTGATACGTCACCCGGTCGGGATTGATCTCCGGGAATACACCGGTTTCAGTCAGTCCCATGTTATAGTTGCCCTGGCCGTCGAAGCTGCCGGGATTCAACCCGCGAAAATCGCGCACCCGTGGGATGGCCAGCGCCACCAGGCGGTCCAAAAACTCATACATCCGTTTGCCGCGGAGCGTAACCTTAAGTCCCACGTCCCAGCCTTCACGGACCTTGAATTGCGAGACACTCTTGCGCGCTTTGGTCACTTGCGGCTTCTGACCGGTCACGATCGCCAATTGCTCCTCGGTCTCGGTGAACCGCCGGTTCTCGCGCGCCTTGCCGCCCGACTCCTGCACGGCCTTACCCAATCCGACGGAAACCACGATCTTGTTGAGCTTCGGCAGGCTCATGGCATTTTCACGGCCCATCTCAGCCTTTAGCGCCGGCAGAACCTCGCTCTTGTATTTTTCCAGCAATCGTACCATCAACGACTCTCGCTCTTGTACTCACCCGTGGCCCTAGTCACTTCGCTCAATACCGTACCAGCCATGCTGACGCGTTGTTTCGAGACTACCTTGCCGTCCGCGTCACGTGAAACAGTAAAACGCACGCGCGTCCCCCGCCCGGTCTTGGGATCCACCGGCATTACATTTGACAGGTGAATCGCGGCCTCTTTCTGAATCCGGCCACCCTGTGGATGCTTGCGACTGCGGCGCACGTGTCGATACACCATGTTGACGCCCTCGACCACCACGCGTTGCTTGGTCGGGTCGATTTTCAGCACCTTGCCCCGGGCGCCCTTGTGATCGCCGTTGATAACTTCGACGATGTCGTCTTTACGGACCCGCGCCGCCATCGCTACCACACCTCCTCGGCCAGCGAGATAATCTTCGCGAAGTTCTTCTCGCGCAACTCGCGCGCCACGGCACCAAACACGCGGGTGCCCCTGGGGTTGCCGTCCTCGTCGATAATCACGGCGGCATTACTGTCGAAGCGCACATAGCTCCCGTCCTGGCGTCGGGTGGGATACTTCGTGCGTACTATCACAACGCGTACCTTCTCGCCCTTCTTGATATCCGAGGCGGGCAAGGCCGTCTTTACTGAACAGATCGCGATATCGCCCACCCCGCCACGGCGCAGTCGTGCCTTGCCGGGGCGCGCCGAGCTACCCTTGAGCACCTGAATGCACTGCAATCTTTTGGCGCCGGTGTTATCAGCGACGTCCA
Organism: Planctomycetota bacterium; assembly: GCA_043820985.1. GTDB lineage: Bacteria > Planctomycetota > Phycisphaerae > UBA1845 > Fen-1342 > JAAYXS01. The sequence goes on along the minus strand of JBDRDH010000018.1, from coordinate 14,861 downwards.
GCTTGGAGTACTGGGTGATCATGAAGCCCCCTCCGTGGCCTGTCGAGGGGCCCGCGCCAGAATGCGGATCAGACGCCAGTGCTTGGTCTTGCTGAGCGGCCGGCATTCGACGATCTCGACCAGATCGCCATTGACCGCTTCGTCCTGCTCGTCGTGGGCATGCAGGACCATCCGTTGACGTAGATGCTTGCCGTACTTGCGGTGTTTAGTCTGGAAGGAGACCGTTACCTTGATCGTCTTGTCGCGCGCCGCGGAGGTCACTACTCCCGTACGCGTCAGACGCTTGTTTCGTTCCGCGCGGGGTGGTGAAACGACGGTCTGTTCGGATCCTTCTGTTGCCATCGTGCCTGTCCGATCTTCCTAATCTGCTAACTGCTCAACTCTAACGCCGCGCCGCCTGAGCGGTCATATGTGCCTGATGCTGCTCGATGTTCTGCTCGTTACGCTCGCGCAGCACGGTCAGAACGCGGGCAATCGTCCGCCGGGTCTTGCCCAACTGCGTCGAATCTTCCAGTTTCTCGGTCACCGCCTGAGCGCGCAGGTCAAATAAATGCCGCCGCAGACGCTCAAGGTCCGAGTGGAGTTCATCGGTCTTCATCGTGCGAATGACTTCCAGCTTCAACATCGCCATCGCCGCACCTTACAAACTGTGCCGCCGGCTGACAAAACGCGTCCGCACCGGCATCTTGTGGGCGATCCGCAACAGGGCGGTTTTCGCCACTTCCTCTTCCACCCCGCCGATCTCGTACATCACCGTGCCCGGCTTGACTTCCGCCGTCCAGATATCCACTTCGCCCTTACCCTTGCCCATCCGAGTCTCCAGCGGCTTGGATGAAATGGGCTTGTGCGGGAATATCCGGATATATACCCGACCCTCACGATGCAGAAAGTGTGTCGCCGCCACACGCCCGGCTTCAATGTGGCGCGAGTTGACGCGCCCGGGTTCCAGGGCTTGCAAGCCATATTCGCCAAACGCCACTGTATTACCACGCGTGGCATTACCACGGATACGGCCCTTCTGGGCCTTGCGGTACTTCACGCGTTTGGGCATGTTGGCTGGCATCACGAACTCCTGGTATGCCTGCTAGCGGCGTACCCGCCGTCGGAAACGTCCATCGGAAACCACCGGAGCCGGCTGCTCGCCATAAGCTCCACGATATATCCAAACCTTGATGCCGATCGTCCCGACCTTGGTGATCGCGACGGAAACGGCGTAATCCACTTCCGCTTGCAGCGTCTGCAAGGGAATCGAGCCCAGCATCTGCTTCTCGACCCGGGCCATCTCGGCGTTACCCAGCCGCCCGGAGCAAGTAATCTTGACACCCTTGGCACCCGCCATCATGGCCGCTTCGCATTTCTGCTTCATGATGCGCCGAAAGCTGCTGCGCTTCTTAAGCTGCTCGGCAATGCTCAGCCCGATCAGCCGGGCATTCATGTCGGGATCCTTGATTTCGACGATGTTGACCGTGACGCGGCGGTCGATCAGGTCCTCGAGCCGTTCCTTGAGCTTGTCGACTTCGGCACCCTTGGCACCGATCACCACGCCGGGCCGGGCGGTGTGGATAATGACCTTGACCTTGTCGCGGGTGCGTTCCACCTCGACCTTGGAAACGCCGGCAAACGGCGGCCGCTGATTCAACTCGCGCTCGATGAATCCGCGGATGCGCTCGTCCTCGACCAGGAACGCCCCGTAAGCCGCCTTGGGAGCGTACCAGCGTGACTTCCAGCCTTCAGTCACGCCCACTCGGAATCCGATTGGATTGCATTTCTGTCCCACGACTTAGTCCTTCTCATCCACGGCAATCACAATGTGACTGGTACGCTTATAAATCGGATGCGCCCGACCGCGATCCTTGGGATGCCAGCGCTTGATGATCGGCCCGGCATCCACGCGGGCTTCGGCAATGTATAACCGGTTCATGGCCGCCTCCGCTTCGTTGGCATTGGCCATCGCGGATTGCAACACGCGATCGATCATGCGCGCCGCGCGCTTGTGCGTAAAACGCAGTACCTCGACGGCTTCATCGCAACGACGGCCGCGAATCATGTCCACCACCAGTCGCGCTTTGCGATCCGCGATGCGGGCGAAGCGGTGTGTCGCTGTCCATGCCATCGTCAACGCTCTCCTGCTATCACCGCCGCGCCGTGTGACCCTTGAAGGTCCGCGTCGGCGCGAACTCACCCAGCTTGTGACCGACCATGTCCTCGGTCACCAGTACCTTCAGGAAGTGCCGCCCGTTGTGAACCTCAAAAATCGTGCCCACAAACTCCGGCACGACCGTACAGGCCCGATTCCACACGCGGATCGGCTGCGTGCGCCCCACCTCACGCGCATGTAAAACCTTGTTATACAGTACCTCATCAACGTACGGGCCTTTTTTCGAGCTACGCGACATCCGAAGTCCTCTCGGAACGAACTACCACTTGCGCCTCAGTTTCGCCTCGCCATACGACTTGGTCATACGTCGCCGTATTATCCGGCGATTGGATCGGGCGCGCGGATTGCGCGTGCGGCCGCCCTTGGCCAGCTTGCCCCACGGGCTGCAGGGGTGCCGCCCGCCGTTGCTGCGCCCTTCTCCACCACCCAGCGGGTGCGCCACTGGATTCATGGCCTTGCCACGCACATGCGGCCGGCGGCCCAGGTAGCGTGACTTCCCGGCTTTACCCAGGCGTACATTCTGATGGTCCTGGTTACCGATCTGGCCGATGGTGGCCCGACACTCAACCCGCACCCGCCGCATCTCACCCGAGGGCAGCAGGATCGTGGCCCAGCCGCCCTCGCGCGCCATGAGCCGGGCGGAATTGCCCGCCGTCCGGACCAGCTTGCCACCCTGACCGGCCGTCATTTCAATATTGTGCACGTCCATGCCGATCGGGATCGAGACCAAGGGCATGCAGTTGCCGGTCTTGGGCTCAACCTTGACACCACTCTCCACCGTGTTGCCCGCCTTGAGCCCCTGGGGCGCCAAAATATAGCGCTTTTCGCCGTTGTTGTATTCCAGCAAAGCGATGTGGCAGGTGCGATTGGGATCGTACTGAATCTCGACCACCTTGGCCGGCACGTCGTCCAGCTTACGCTTGAAATCGATCAGGCGGTAAAGTCGCTTGTTACCCCCCCCACGGTGGCGCGAAGTGATCACGCCATGGTGGTTGCGGCCACCCTTCTTCTTGAGCGGCTCGGTGAGCGACTTCACCGGCCGGTTCTGGTGCCGGTGCGTAATCTCGGCGTAGTCATTGACGCTTGCGTTGCGTCGACCAGCGGAAGTTCTCTTGTATACCTTTACGCCCATGCGTCTTCCTCGCCGATGGCCTGCCGTCTAGAACAGGTCAATATGGCTGTCGTGATCCACTGTGACAATCGCCTTCTTGATCTGCCGTGTACGGCCGATCTTAAACCGGAACCGGCGCAACTTGCCGGGCCGGTTGGAGGTCCGTACATCGAGCACCTTGACCCCATATATTTTTTCCACGGCGTCCTTGATCTGGACCTTGTTGGCCGTGGGATGCACCTCGAAGCTGTAAGATCCGCCCCGCATCTGGGTAACCTGCCGGGCCTGGTGTGAGCTCTTCTCCGTTACCAGCGGGCGAATGATGGTGTGGTAAAGATCCATGATTACTCACTCGCCTCCTGGCCGCCCACGGTCTGCCGGAACGCGGCAAACGCGTCGCGGGTGAAGATGAGCGTGCGGCGTGACATGATGTCCGACGCGTTTAACTCGCTCACATCACGAATCTCGGCCCGCTGAATATTGCGACTACTCTTGTAGAGGATGGGATCCAGACCGGCGGTCGCGAAGATGCAACCACGAGTGGCCTTGACCTTCTCCAAAAGAGTCACCAGTCGGGCCGTCTTGGGTACCTCAAACTTGACACCGTCAACGATCAAAACATCGGAACTTTCAATCTTGGCCAGTACCGCCTGGTTACGCGCCAGCCGCCGCATCTTCTTCGGCATGGCCTGGCGAAATTCACGCACATCCTTGGCAAAGGCCACGCCGCCACCACGGCGAATCACGGTGCGGGCATTACCCATGCGGGCCCGGCCGGTGCCTTTCTGCCGATACAACTTGATCGTGGAACCCTGAACCATGCCACGGCTTTTGGTCACCGCGTGTCCCTGACGCCGGTTGGCGTGGTACATCACGACCGCCTGCTTAAGCAAGGCCGGGTTGACCTGCTCGCCCAGCAGAGTGGCCGCGATCTGCTCACTGCCGACCTGTTCGCCTGCTTCGTTGTAAACCGGTACGCTTAACATCGCGTTACTTCCGCCTATGAGCGCGTCTTGGCCATGCAGACCACCACGTATCCATTCCGCGGCCCTGGGATCGAGCCGCGGACCATCAGTAGATTGTGTTCGGCATCCACTCCCACCAAGGCCTGGCAACGCATGGTACTCCGCACGTTACCCATCTGGCCGGCCATCTTGCGACCCTTCTTGCCTGTGCCGGTACCCAGATTCGCGGCCCGTCCGCCAACACTGCCAGGCGCACGGTGCTTGCGCTCGGTGCCGTGCGACGCCGGAAAGCCTCCAAAGCCCCAGCGCCGCATGCTGCCCTGAAAACCCTTGCCCTTGGTGGTGCCGAGCACGTCAACGTATTTGACGTCGTTGTCGCTGAAGATCTCGACAGTCACCGTATCACCAACATTCTTATCCGTCGGCTCGGATAAACGGATCTCACGCACAAAACGCTTGGGCGCCGTGCGACCGCGGCGCGCGTGGCCGATCTCCGCCAGCGTGGCGCGATGCGGTTTGGCATCCTCAAAACCCAACTGCACGCTGTTGTAGTCGTCCGGGCCTTCCGCCCGCTTGACCTGCAGGACCACACAAGGACCAGCTTCGACCAGCGTCACGGGGATGCGTTTACCCGACGGGTCAAACAACTGCGTCATGCCGATTTTTTTACCTAGTATCGCCGGGACCATACCTCGGCACTCCTGCGGAACGGTGTCGCTGATGGGCACCGCCCGTATGACCAAAAAAGAACGCAGCCGGACAGCTTGTCCGACTACGCCTTGATCTTCACAAACACACCCGCGGGAACCACCAGGCGGTTGAGAGCCTCAACCGTGCGCGAGGTTGGCTCAAAGATATCGATCACCCGCTTGTGGGTGCGCATTTCGAACTGTTCACGGGATTTTTTGTCTATGTGAGGCGAACGCAACACAGTGAAGCGTTCGATACGTGTCGGCAGCGGAACGGGCCCACGCACTTTCGCACTCGTGCGTTTAGCTTGATCCACGATCTCCTGACTGGAAGAATCCAGTGCCCGGTGATCGTAGGCCTCCAGGCGAATTCGTATGCGCTCACTTGCCATGTCTGGTAACCTGTCCGTTCCAGTTGCTACATTAATTACCTGCTCCCGACCACAAATGTCGAGACCGGTAAGCTTAATAGCTGTTCGTAATACCGTCAAGCCTGTCGTGATTGAAAAACCTATCCCCCACCGAACTTACCCGGCCCCCACCACTAATCCACCGGCGAACCTGTCAGGATCACGTAGACATAGCGCAGTTCACACGCCGGCGCGCCCGGCTCAACCACCAGCTCGAAATGCAGAGCCGATTCCGTCATCGGCACGGAACTTATTATTTTGCCGACACTTAGCGACTCCGGCTGCAACGGCGATGCGGGTATTAATACCAAATTATACCCCAACTTACAGTAATCAGCTTCCGCCTGGCTGATCACCATCTCACCCCGCCCACGCCCGGTTAACAAGTGATCGGCGGCGGTCATCTCCCAAACCCCATCCTCCCGCACACGGGCCAGAGCTACCCGCTCGCCAGCATGCGGCTCGCCAAACTTGGGATCACTAACCAGCCGAACGCGACTTACCCGGGTGTGTACCTCGCTGATCCGACCCACCAGCCATTGCCGCAGGAGGATTTCTCGTCCGGTTTCATTGGCATTGTGCTCTGAAACGGCGACGCCCGCCGCCACCCAGGCGCCCGGGCGCACCCCATGGGCCGCGCCCCGCCCAATTAACAGTGTGTCACGCAGCGCTGAAGAATCATACGCCAGTACCGGCGCTACCAGAATCCGCGCCCCTTGATCCCGCAACTGTCCACGCAGACCACAGATCTCCTCGTAACGTTGTTCCAGATCCAACAGCCAGGCGTGTTGGTGCCAGAGCAACCGGCGTAGTTCCTCGTTTTCATCATTCAGTTGCTCGACTTCTTCGGGAGAATACTCGGGCAACTGCGTGGTTTCCGCGATCTGACGTACACTACGCCCCGCGACCGAGAGTGACCATTGCGGCAAACCCAGGATCTGAACCGCGCCGCGTAGCCAACTGGTCCACGCTACTGGCAAGAGCATCAAAGCCGCGGACACGATCATCAGGATCGTGAAGGTCTGGCCTTTAGTAGGTAAGCGCAACCGGAAATTCATTTTGGGGCCGCCCACAACCGCCCCGCCGTGAAGGGATCGTGGATTATGCGACTAGTATTCGTCTTCGTCCGACTCCATCGTCTCGCGCCATTCGTCGAGATGATCGAGAAACATGCTCGTCCCGCGCGCGACGCAAGTCAACGGATCATCGGCGATCGTTACGTCCAGACCGGAAGCCTTGGCCAGCACCTGATCCAGCCCGCGCAAAAGCGCCCCGCCGCCCGCGATGTAAATGCCATTGTCAACCAGGTCAGCGGCCAACTCCGGTTCCAGCTTCTCCAAAGTCCGCAAGACCGCCTCGATGATCTGACCCACTGGTTCCTTGAGAGCTTCGCGAGCTTCGTCGCTGCCCACGATCGCGCGCCGCGGCAGACCGCTGATCATGTCGCGGCCTTTGACCTCCATCTTGTCTTCTTCCGCCAGCGGGGCCGCCGACCCGATCTGGATTTTCATCTGCTCGGCGGTCTGCACCCCGATCATCAGGTTGTAGTTGCGCTTCATGTAATTGATGATGGCGGCATCCATCTCATCGCCGGCCACGCGCAGTGAATGACACTCGGCAATATCCGAAAGACTCATGACCGCCACTTCCGTGGTTCCACCGCCAATATCAACGATCAATGAGGCCGTGGGTTCGTGAATCGGCAGACCGGCCCCCAGACCAGCGGCTTTGGGCTCTTCAACCAGGTAGACCTGTCGGGCTCCGGCCCGTTCGGCGGAGTTGTATACGGCCCGCTTCTCGACTGCCGTGATACCCGAGGGAATCGCGATCACGACCCGTGGATGGGCCAAGCCACGGTTGCCATGGACCTTGCGGATGAAATATCCGAGCATGGCCTCGGTAATATCAAAATCGGCGATGACCCCATCCTTCAGCGGGCGGATGGCCGAGATACTGCCGGGTGTCCGCCCCATCATCTCCGTGGCGACCAGTCCCACGGCATTGCCATGGTTGAGCACCTGGTTAGTGCCCTTGCGGACCGCGACCACCGACGGTTCGTTCAGGACAATCCCCTCGCCACGCACACATACCAGGGTGTTACAGGTCCCCAGGTCAATACCCATGTCAACGCTGAACAGCCCCATTAGACGGCGGAGAAACACAATCCATTCCTCCTCTGATTAACGCAGTCAACCTGCGCTGGCGGTTTCGCGCGCCGTCACTAGACCGCCTCCCTGCGGTGTGCCACGCTGATTCAACCTGTCTAGCTGCCGGGCGGAGGTAGAATCGTACCGAAAAGGGTCATGGCACGGAATCCAACGTAGATCGTGGCGACCAGTACAAAAAGAAAAGCCACCAGCATCAAGGTTGTGTAGATATCACTCTCTACCGTGGGCCGGGAAGTGCCGCGTACGGTTCCGGTGTTTGACGTTGTCATCTGCGCACCTCCCGGTCTAATCGCCCGCGTTTTCCAGACCGTATACGACCGTGTCACCCGCATTCACGGCCTGCTGAACCGTCCGCAATTTCCCGCCCGCTTCCTTCGGCCGGACACTATCCACCACTAACTCGGCGATAAAACTTGATCCGCGATGGACCATCAGGGTCATCCCAGGTACCACTCCGGACGACTCGCCAATGTTGATGCTGGCGTAAGTACCGTCAACTTCAACTACTTCGCCACGTATGGGACCGGCCACCGGTACTGAGACGGGTATCGCCCCCGGCGTCGCGGTCGGAGACGCCGCCACACGCCGGCCCGATGCCATCCGCTGCTGCAAGGTGGCGATCTGCTGCTCGGCGGCGTACAGCTTTTCCTTCAGGTTGCGAAGCTGATCAGTCAAAATCGTGACGTTGGAGGACAATTCGAGCACTCGGCTGTTCAACCGCGTGTTCCGGGTTTGCGTATCAATATTCTGCGTTAATAAGGTCTGATTCTGCTTTTGGAGCGCTGTCAGCTCGGCAGTCTGAACATCCAGGATCTCCTCGAGCTTTTTTCGACCGGCTTCGGCCGCCACCGCGATATTGCGCTGCCGAGCCAGTTCGTTGCGGGCATCGGCCAGATCACTACCCAGGGTCTGGGCCTGGCTCTCGGACGCATCCAGTGACTGCGTCCGGGCCTGGAGCGCATCGTCCTTCATCGCCAGCGCTCCGTACATGATCGCTTGCTGATTCATGCGCTGGGCGGTTTCGGCACCCTGTAGCTCCTGGTATTTCTGTGCCAGGTTCTTCCAGTTACTCCACTGCGCCGCCGCCGCTATAAACAGACACGACAGGGCAATAGAGAGGACGGCTGTCAGGACGATGAACACTTTCGTCATGGCGCTCACGGGCGAACTCCTTAAAACCTCGTTGGAGTAAACCGTCGGCGTCGCCGGCAATCCTTGCAACGGGCACCGAATCAAGTAGTCCGGCGTGAATTCCACGGACCCCGGACCACCTATCAAGTCCGCATTGTGCCCTAGCCTGCCGCATTCCGCAATGCCCCCAACCGTGTTTCCTGATGGTTGCCAAGCCATGACCACCCCGGCTACCCTACTATATATATGGAACTGTCAATAACACTACAGGAGCCACACAAGCGCACCGGGCTGTTCGGGGCCGGGGATCGTCATCTGCGAGAGATACGGAATTCCCTGCATGTCCGCCTGCAAGCCCGCAACGAGGTCGTCCGCATTCTGGGCGAACCGTCCAACGTGGCGCGGGCCGCCGCCGTCCTCGAACGGCTCCAGGAGATGCTGCGCGGTCGCGAGTTTCTCGAAGATGACGCGGTCGAACGCGCCAGCGCTGAAATCGATGATCGCGAGGCGGCCCGCTCCCCCGATGCGCTAACCGTATTCACCCCGGGGGCCGCTATCCGCCACAAAACCGAGGGGCAGCTCCAATATCTCCGGGCCATGCTCGAACACGATCTGATCTTCTGCGGGGGGCCGGCAGGCACAGGTAAAACCTACCTGGCCGTGGCGGTAGCCATTCATCTCCTGAAAACTGGTCAGACCAACCGCGTGGCTCTGGTCCGTCCGGCGGTGGAAGCCGGCGAAAAGCTGGGTTTCCTGCCCGGCGACCTTCAGCAGAAGGTCAACCCATACCTGCGACCACTTTTCGACGCCATGCATGATATGATGACCTTCGACCAGCTTAAACGCTTCATGGTCAACGACATCATTGAGGTCATCCCGCTGGCTTACATGCGTGGCCGGACGTTGAATAATGCCGTTATAATTCTGGATGAAGCCCAGAATTGCACCCCCGCCCAGATGCTCATGTTTCTCACGCGTCTGGGCCATCACAGCAAGATGATCGTCACCGGTGACGACAGCCAGATTGATCTCGAACCCGGACAGCCCTCCGGGCTGATCGATGCCCTGAACCGTTTGCGCGATTGTCCCGGCATTGCCATCCAGCGCCTGACCGACGTGGATATCGTCCGGCATAAGCTGGTCCAGGCCGTCGTGGCACGGTACGCCACTAATCGGCTGCGGGCCGTGCGGGACGATATACAGACCGAAAATAACCATGCCGCGAGCCCCCCACGGGAATCAAACGATCAAGTTGAGGCTCGGGACTAAAGCCGCGGTCGCCAGGCGTCGAACGCAGTTAGAACACGTATGTGGCCATACACGAAAAAATCCGTCCGCCGCAAGGAAATCCGCCGCACACGAACTGAACGCGGTTTGACCTGGCACCAGCGCCTGGGTAGTCCCAGGTCGCTCCTGCGGATCCTGATTCCTGCGGTTGCGGCCATCCTGAGCGCGTTCCTGGTCAACGTCGGCGGCGATGTGCTTAACATCCGCGTCGGGCAAACCATCCCACGGGCGCTTACCTCGCGCGTCGACTTTTCCGTGGAAAATCAGGCCCGCACGATCGAAATGTGCGTGCAAGCCCGTGATAACGCTGAAAACTACTATGAGATGGACGTCTCGCTGCTCAAGGACATCCGCGGCCGTCTCACCGCCGCCCTCCAATTGGCCAAGGAGCATGCCGCCGACCCCGAGCAGTTCCATCGCGAAGCCCAAAAGAACAAGATCATTCTTGACGCGGATGGCCAGACCGAGTTGCTGCGCATCGCCACCCTGACCGATCCCGACGAATTGGCGCATGCCGTCGAGCGGTTCCAAGCCGCCGTCGATCGGGCAATCTACAAGCTCGGTGATCAACCACCGCTACTGGTCGAGGCGATTGAGCCCTACAACCTGCGCACAGCAGTAAACGCCATTCTGGTCGATCCACGCCCCGCCGAGGAGCGTCCCGGTCCACAACAACGGCCACTGCCCGTGGGCCAACTGCTTTACAGCAACCAGAGCGAGGCGGCTGACGCCGTCGCCGAGGCCGCCGCCCAGACTTTTGGGCAACCACTACGCGGTACCATGCAGGCCTCCATCCGGGCCATACTGGAAGATGAGGAATCAAACTCCATCAAGCCACTGTTCCGCTACCTCCCCGAGCGGTCTCATCAGGCCGCCCAGGACGCCTACAACAGTGTCCCAACGCAATTCGATATCTACCCGCGCGGTCGCCGCCTGACCCCGGCCGGTGCGATCACCGAGGATGGGCTGCGGCTGCTGCAACGTGAGCAAAAAGCCTGGCGTGAGTGGATCCGCACCGCCGGCACAACCCGGACCCCCCAGGAGCTGGAGCAACTCCGCGCGGATGATCCCCGGGCATATGAGCAGGTCGTCGCTGAACAGGCGGCTGCTCGCCAGACACGCCACGCACGGCAATTGAGCCGTCTGGGCTACAGTCTGCTCGTATTTGCCGTCGTCATCGCCCTGGCGATTCACCTGGGACGACCCCGGCGCGGCGTGCGCGTCGAGCCCGTGCAATATGCCCTCGCGGCGGTGTTGCTACTGGGCATGTTGGCCCTCGCGCGCATGTTATACGTCACCACCTCCGCCGCCCACTACGCCGTAGGTGCCCAGGCTTTCGCCGCCGCCCTGCTGGCGATCGTCTTTTCGCGCGGGCGCGTCTCGGCCGCTACCGGCGGTCTGGCGCTGCTGGTTACCCTGGCAACCCGCCAGGGGATGGGTTTCTTCCTGATATTGTTGACTGTTTCGATGACCCTGCTCTACGGCTTGCGCGACGTGCGTAACCGCGGCAAGATTGTCAGCGTCGGCGCCATCGCCGCCTGCGTCGCCCTGATCACCGCTATCGCCACCGGGCTGATCGACAGCCAGGCGCTCAGCTTCATCTTCCGCAAGCAAGCTCTACTCGCGGGTAGCACCACCCTCGCCGCCGCTTTCATCATTGAAGGCATTCTGCCAGGTATCGAACGACTTTTCAAAATCAGTACCAGCATGACTCTGCTGGAATGGTGTGACGCCAGCAAGCCCTTGATGCGCTTATTGGCGGCTGAGTCGCCCGGCACCTACAACCACAGTTTGTTAGTGGGTTCCCTCGCGGAAGCCGCCGCCGAGGCGATCGGTGCCAACGGTCTCCTGGCGCGCACCGGCGCGTATTACCACGACATCGGTAAGATCAATAAACCCGAATATTTCGCCGAAAACCAGTCGATGGCTGTCAGCCGCCACGACCGTCTTTCACCCGCCATGAGCCATCTGATCATCATCGGCCATGTCAAGGACGGTATCGAGATGGCGCAGGAGTACGGACTGCCGGCCAGCCTGCACCCGTTCATCCCCGAACACCACGGCACCACGCTGGTCGAGTACTTCTACCACGCCGCCAGCCAGCAGCGCAAGCCCGGCGACCGTGAAGTCTCCGATGTCCAGTTCCGCTATCTGGGCCCCAAGCCGCAAACTCGCGAGGCCGCCATCATGATGCTCTGCGACGGCGTCGAGGGCGCCGTGCGGGCCATGCCCGAACCTACTCCCAACCGCATCGAGGATACGGTCACAAAAATCTCACGCCGGCGGCTGATGGATGGGCAGTTCGACGACTGTGAGTTGACGTTCCGCGAACTGGAGATCATCGAACGCAGCCTGGTCAAGAGTCTGTGCGCCATCTACCACTCGCGTGTGGCTTATCCCGAACGCGAAGAACCGAAAAAGGACGAATCTCGTGCTTCCTAACCGCACACCCTGGCTGGTCCCTGAGTGCTGATGAGCCCATCCGCGCGAAACTCCGCCCTCGATATCAGCATTGCCTGGCGTTTGCGCTCCTCCTGGTCGGCTTTACAACTGCTGGATCGCGTTGCCCGGCACGTGGCCGCCGCCGAAAAATTCAAATCCGGCCAGCTATCCATCGCAATCGTCGGACAGCGCGCCATGCGCACCTTGCACCAGCGCTACCTGGCCCAATCCGGCCCCACGGATGTCTTGGCGTTCGACCTCGGATGCGATCCCGCCACGGGGATACTCGATGGCGAGATCATCATCTGTGCCGACGTTGCCCGCCGCCGGGCCCGTGCGGTTTTACGGCAAAAAATCCATCCAACAGAAGCTCAACTGCTGGCGACTGCCCGCCACGAACTGGCCCTCTACTTAACTCACGGCATACTGCACTTGGCCGGCTACGAGGACCACACCCCCGCCGGCTTCCGGCGCATGCACGCCCGTGAAGACCAACTCCTCGGCGAATTGGGCCTCGGCCCGATCTTCGCCCGTGGCAACACGTCGGGATAAGCAACCGGATCCCAATCAGGGCCATCCTGACGATGTGGTCTGTCATAAAAACGCTGTTGGCGACGTTTGAGCCGAAGGTGGCCAAGGTGGCCATGTTTGCGCGCCCCGGTCTTGGCCATCTTTGTTATCGGGACGTTGGGGATTAGCAGGAGCGGGGGCGGGCTGGTTCAGATATCAAAGAACGTGCGCGGCCACGGAGCGCTGGGCGAGACATTCTAGGTATTCTAGGGCAGGAAGTCAAGGGGGAGGGAGGAAGGCAACAAGGCAACGAGGCAACGAGTGAGGGTTCAGGGTTCATACTGGTGTTCAGGGTTCAGGGTTCGGGGATCAGATTATAAGAGCGCCTAACATAACCTCCCTCCCTGGCAGGGAGGGGTTGGGAGAGGGTCGCATTACGCGGCATTCCCCCCTCACCCTTCCCGCTCCCCCACGGGGGAGAGGGATTTTGAGAGGAGCTCCAAGGGCGCAGCTATCACCTCTGATGCGGGATTGGTCGCGCAAACGCGAACTCGATGAACCGTTGGGACTGACGGCGACGGCGGGCAATATGTTCCGTGACCCTCGGCACGGCAAGAATACGCCGACAATAGGTGACTCTGCCTGGTTTACCTGGTTTAAGACCGGAACATGATCAATTTCGGTCTTGAACAGACCGGGATCAGGGGGTATACATGCGCCCATGTCGCCCGTGGATGGGCTCCGGTCGTGCCGGGGTGACTCCGCGAAATGGACCAAAGGCGTCTGACCGACGGTGGAAATAGGCGCAATAGAGGGCCAACATGAGTCGCCAGGCGACCCCCGCCAAAAAGACCCCACCCCCGGACCCGCGCCGGCGCCCCCCGCGGAATCAAATTCCCTATCAGTTTGGGCAATTTTGGATAACTTGCACGGCATTATGAGCCCCGGAAAAACCGTTTCCAAGCTGAGATCGACTCCCGCACCTTACTTCGCGCAGGCGCCCGCGCCCAAGCTGGGAGCCGGCGTCGACCTCAACAGGGATCGGGTCCGCGTAAGCAGCTTACTCGATCCCGATCCCGTGCTTACTCGGTCCCGACCTCACCGAGGGATGGACCCGATCTCACCGAGACGCGGACGCTATCTCACTGAGGCGCGAACCTGTCCGGGACATGGCGAAGGTGGAACAACGAAGTTACGTCCGGGACGCATGCTGCCGCACTCGCGAAAGAATCGTGCCCCCACCTCCAAAAGGAGGTGGGCCACCCGCCCGATAGGGCCAATAAAAGGTGGTGGGAGTTCTGGAAATGACGGTTGCGCCCATGGCGCGGACTTGCCCGCCGATCATTTGTGCATGTCAAAGACAGGCGGTTTGCCCAGCGGACGCTACGTTGGGGCCTCGACATGCAGAGGAGGCAAAACAGAATGGGACTATTCGAGAAGCTCTTCGGCTCTGGCAGTTCCGGTAAGTCCACAGGAATCAGTTGTACACACTGTGGCGCTTCAGATCTGCATCCTGGCACGGGTGCGACCTTGATATCGGGTGACCCTATGGCCATGGGTGAGTACCTCATCAAGAAGGCTCGGCAGTGCCCAAGATGCGGCGGAGTCTATTGTGGGAGATGCTGTATGCTCGCTCCTGGAAGCGATCTTGTCTGTCCAGACTGTGGTGCCAACGTCGGCTAGCCTGATTGCTCGACGTTGTGTCTCGGTCGAATCGACAGCGCAAGTCTGAAGACCTGGGGCAGAAAAGGTGTCAGGAAGATTTTTTTGACCTCGCCGGCGGTTCCGGTGGAATCTGGGCATGGGGCGGTCGCCACGCATCACGGAGCCGGGTCTTGCGTATCACATCCTGAATCGGCGTGTGGTGCGTCTGCCTCTGTTTCTCAAAGACGATGGTCAAGAAAAGGTTTCAGGAAGATTTTCTTGAGCTGGCCGGCGGTGGGCGGTACCCGCCCTACGGAACTGACGGGTTAAAAACCCATCCCACACA
>JBDRDH010000017.1:0-2340 GCA_043820985.1 Planctomycetota bacterium | reverse complement strand
CCCGGGCAGTGGGACTATGACGAATCCGCCGAGGCGCAGCGTCCGACCGGCCGCCAGCACATGGTCAGCTACAGCTATATGGGCACCAGTTCCGGCAATCCGGCGAACCCCGGCACCGTGGAGTTCGCCGAGTACTTCCAGCGGCGCGAGGGTGTGTCGTCGGTGCAGTTGCCGGAGGATATCTGGGTGGCCCCGGTCGAGGCATTGGATACCGACAGCAACATTGATTGGCTGGCTGGCGTGCCGGGTGTCTTTACGCTGGATGCCGCTAACCCGGACCCAGAATTCCGTCAGGCGGATGACTTTCTGCTGACGTTTGATCCGCAGACCGGCCTGCGGCGCGGTGGTGATCAATGGCCGATACGGCTAAAAGCTTACGATCCAGTTCGAGATATTGAGTCTGATCGGTACGGAACGGAATTATTCCAACGCTACAGCTCCTCGGGCATCGTCCTGTATCGCCGGGAGTTGTTGTTGGCGCTGGAAAATGAAGGTGCCGTAGAGCGGCAGGAATGGCTGCGTCGCGCTGGCCGGCCATATCTGGTACACCGCTTCAGCGGCGGGCTGGTGATGGGTACACAGGGTTCTGATTGAGGTCGTTCTGATGGATAGGCAACGAGGCAACGAAGCAACCAGACGAAAAGGCAACAAGGCAACCAGGCAACGAGGCAACCAGGCAACCCGGTACCTGGGTGGTAGCCGGCCTGTCCGGGCGTTCAGCCTGGCCGAGATGATGATCGCGCTGATTATTCTCGGCTTTGGTCTGCTCGTGGTGGGGGCGGCGCTACCGGTAGGTTTTTGGTACACGCAGAAGACGGTGGACCAGGCGTCCGGCGACGCGGCCACGGCGTACGCGCTCGATACGATCGAGCGATATCTGCGCTTGTGTCGCAACCCGCTGGACGCGTTGGGCGCTCAGAAGTGCTACACGGACATCTTCCGGCCGCGGTACGACATTGGCGATCCGGACCCAACTCATGTGGCCGGCGAACTGGCCCGCGATCCATACAGTACGAGCCGGTCGTGGGAACCGCTGATCAAGGTGCGACCGCTGATGCCGATGGCCATTATCCGCAGCCCCGGAGGCGATTACGACGGCAATTACGCTGAGGAAACGGCGGTCCCTCATCTGGACATTGAGCAGATGATTCGTGAGTGGGTTCAGGGTGCAGGAGTTGCTAATCCTGATGCGTACGTGCGCCTCGAGTACGATAACTTCACGCCGGGATTAAATTGGCTGGCACCTGGTTTACCTTCCGTGGCTAGTGTTTATCCACCCATTACGGCTGACACGTCGTACAACCAGCAGTACTTTTTTAACAATCCGTACGCTACCCGACCAGTCAGCAGTCCAGGCAATCCGGTACGGCCTGGAGCCGAGACACTCAAGGCTCTTGAGCGTCGAATTGCATGGACGGCGTTTTATCGGCGCGTCTCATATGCAACTGGTAGCGATTCACACTTGTATGAGATCATCGCCGTAGCCACGCGTCTGCCCTCGGAAGCGCAGCGTTATCCACGATGCGATCCGAGTGCGAAATTAGATCCGACCTTTGCACTGGCCACCGACGGCGCGGGCTCAGCCGTCAACTACAACGACCGATCTACGCTGTTGCCAGTCCCGTGGTTAGTGACCTTTCTAGGTTTGCCTGTTCGCGATCCGGGAACGGATTACGATCCAAGTGACCTGAATCGAACGCTGTATGCTGGCTATGTAGATCCTCCAACTTTGACATTTATAGCGCCTGAAGACACAGGCGTGTTGCTGCCGGTCGGCAGCATATTTATACCCGCCGTCAATGATCGTGCACCAACAGTGATAGCTTCGTTGGGTGGTACTCAATGGGCGGGCTTTGTTCCCCACGCGCCCGATTCATTACCGATATACGAGGTTGTCGAACGCATCCACAATGTCGGTTTCTCGAATTATAGCATAATTGTGAAAAACAACGGTCTTTATCCTTGGATTAATGGCGGTACCGTCAACTGGCCGGTCTGGATCATTCCGCCGGCGTTCAAGGAGTTAAGCAACGGATTACCGGTTTATGAGGATACTTCGCCGATCGTGGCGATTGATCGTCGCATCGTGCGACTGCCCGAGGTGCCATGATAGCGCTGTTGGGACATATTGGTAACCGTGTGAGATCTGGCGCGCGTGGTGCTGTCGAAGTGCCGCGCGGGGCGCTCCAATCCGAGCCCGCAGCGCAAGCAAGGGTTAAGGTTGGTTTTGCGCGTACGGCGGTTAATCCTCGCTGGCGCTTCGGGCTCGGATTGGGGCGCGGGGCGAGAAGAACTGAGCCCGCAGCGCAAGCAAGGATTAAGGATGGTCTTGAGGGAAGT
>JBDRDH010000016.1:0-13397 GCA_043820985.1 Planctomycetota bacterium | reverse complement strand
CGCCACGGCCAGCGAGGTATCCGTGCGTCCCTGGGGCATGCCGGTCGAAGCCCACGCGGCGGGCGTGCGACAGGATACGGAATTCGTCGAGATCGAACTGCCGCCGGTCAGCGATCCACAGCGCGAGTATCACGACGTGCGGATGACGGTCGCGGTCGGCCCCAGCAGGCAGCGCTGGCTGATCGAGGAAGCGCTCGAACGCGGCCCGCGCTGGCACTATATCGAAAAGAGTCTGGCCGCCAGCCGCAGCGTTCCGCCGCGCACCCACGCCGACACGGCGTCATCGCTGCTGGGCTGCCTGTACGCGGCTGACTATGTACGCGGCCAGAAATCTCTCACGCCAGGCGCGGATGTACAGCTTCTGGAGGAGCGCATCAGCGGCCTGGTGGCGCAACTGCTGGCGACCCAGGGCGAGGACGGCGGCTGGTCGTGGTGCGGCGCGCGGCCCTTTTCCGATCCCTGGACCAGTGCCCAGATCGCCTGGGCACTGGGTAAAGCCCGCCAGGCCGGCTATCCCATCGCCACCCAGGCCACGACGAACCTGGTTAATTACCTGCGTAAAAACTTCGCCGACGCCAATCCGGCGCAATATGAGTTGAAAGCCGTTGTCCTGCATGGCCTGTCGTGGCTGGACGAGGTTGATTTCGCCCACGTGAACCGGCTGCATCGCAGTCGCCAGGTGCTGAGCACCGCCGCTTTGGGCCACCTGGCGCTGACGCTGGTCCGGCTGGACCGCAAGGCCGCCGCCATGGAAATCCTGAGCGTGCTGGAAAAGCAGATGAGGCAAACCAGTAGCGGCCCGCGACCGGCGTATTGCCTGCAAAACACGGGCAACTCGGCCTGGATGAACAGCGAGCTCGAGATCAGCGCCTTGGCGCTGCTGGCGCAGCTTTCCGTCGATCCCCGCGCTGACTCGGTGCCCAAGCTGGTCAACTATCTGACCGGCACGGCCCGAGCCGATGGCTGGCGCCCGCACAAGGCCCGCGGCACGGTTCTGGCCGCCCTGGCGACGTACTACACCCACGGCGCGCAGCAGGCGGCGAACTATACGCTAGACGTCAGCGTGAACGGCGGGCCACCTCGGCAGCTCAAGTCGAGCGACAGCGGCTCCTTATGCATCGAGCTGTCAGGGGCCGAGCTACAGCCCGGAAAGCAACGCATCGATTTCACCTTCGCCGGCCGGGGAGAATATGCCTACGCAGTCACTCTGCGAGCCTTTTCACGCGGCTTCCCGGATCCGGACTCAATGCCGCGCGACGTATTGCGGGCAGTCGACCGGCGTGTCTGGCCGCCAAAGCTGGAATACAACGGTCGGGTGATCAACGCCGGCTTCTCGGTGACCGTACGGCACAAGTGGTTCCGCAACGAGGCTCGGCATCTGAACGTCGGCCAGGTCGCCGCGGTTGATGTGCGCTTGCGACGCTATGAACGTTCGGATAATGCCGCCGGCGATCGCGATTACGTGGTCGTGAAGGAAACCATTCCGCCGGGCTTCCGCCTGTTACCGGACAGCGTGCGCGGTGAGTTTCTCAGTTATGACTACGCCGACAATGTCCTGACGGTCTACTACGGCACCCAGCGCGACCTGGGCTCCCTGCGTTACCAGATGGTGGCGACCACGCCCGGCGTGTACCGGCTGCCACCCGCGGTGATCCGCAGCCTGTACCACCCCAGTCTGGTACATGTGAATCTTCCGGGTGAGCTGGTCGTGTTGCCGCGCGACGCCGAAAATCCCGACGAGTATCGCATGACGCCGGATGAGTTATACCACATCGGCCGGCGGAACTTCGATGATGGGCACTATGACGCGGCGCGCAAATATCTGGAGGAGCTGCTCGCGGGCGAATGGCTGTTGAACGACGAGCCCTACCGCGAATCGGTCAGAATGCTGCTGACGGTCGCGCTGGAGCGCGATGAACCCGAGGCGATCGTTAATTACTTCGAGATCCTCAAGGAGAAATATCCGGATCTGGTGGTGCCATTCGAGCAGATCATCATGGTCGCCCAGGCCTACTCGCGCACCGGCCAGCACGAGCGCGCGTACCTGATCTACCGGGCCACGGCGGATGCATCTTTCATCCGCGACGCCAGCGTCGGCGGGATGCTCCAGGAGGAAAACCGCTTTCTGGCCAGCATCGACTTTTTAGAGGATTTGTGGCGTATCTATCCCGATACACCGCAAGTTGAAAGCACTAACTACGCCCTCTCGCAAACCCTTTACGCCCGAGCGAACAGTCCGGAGACGGTTCGCCCGCGACGCACGGCGGATACGAACGGTCGCCAATATGTCACCCGCGATGAGATTATCCGCGAAGTGATTCAGCTACTGGAGCAGTTCCTGGCGCTCTACCCGACCAGCCCGGTGGGTGACGAGGCCTCGTACTCTCTGGCCAACGCGCTGCTGGATCTGAACGAGTATGAGACGGTCATCGCCCGGGCGGCGGAATTCGGCGCGCGCTATCCGGATAGCCGCTGGCTGGACCGCTTTCGTTACATCCAGGCCCTGGCCCTGTTCCACCTGGGTGAGTTCGAACGGGCTTCGCAATTGGCTCTCCAGGTGTCCGAGGCAACCTATCGCGACGAGCAGGGTGTCGAGCGCCCCAGCCCGAACAAGTGGCTGGCGTTATACATCGTCGGTCAGATTTACCACGCCCAGAGCCGCACGGCCGACGCCCTGGAGTACTATAAGAAGGTGCGCGAGCGCTTCTCGGACGCGGCCGAGGCGATTAACCTCTTCGAGCAACGGTTTGTGGAATTACCGGAGGTCACGATATTTCATCCGGACGACGCTGGCTTCCGGGAAGCCGAGGAGTGGACCGCCCGATTGAAGCAATCCTCAAATGCCGCTGGCACGCCGGACTGCCCGAGTTATCCCGCGCCGTTCGTGCGGATTGACTATCGCAACATCAGTTCCGCCGTCTTGCAGGTCTACCGCGTCGATCTGCTGAAGCTGGCACTGATCGAGAAGAATCTGGCCGAGATCACGGCGGTCAATCTGGCGGGCATCAAGCCCATCATGGAGCAGACCATCAAGCTGGGTGATGGCCACGATTACGTCGACAAGTCCTTCCGCGTGGAGCTGGCGGTGGAGTCCGGCATGTCCGTGGATGAGTCCGGGCGTCCGGCGCCCGGGGCTTATCTGGTAATCTGCCGGGGAGATGAACTGTTTTCCAGCGGACTGGTGCTGGTTACGCCGCTGGCCATCGAGGTGCGTGAAGACCTGCCGGCACACCGTGCCCGGATAAGCGTGGTTGACGCCATCACACGCCGGGGGCTGAGTGACGTACACATGAAGGTCATCGGCACACGGATGCAACGGTTCGTGGCGGGTGACAGCGATTTGCGGGGTGTCTTCGTCGCCGAGGATGTACAGGGCTATCCGACGGCCGTGGCGCGTGACGCGGCTGGACATTTCGCCTTCCACCGCAGCCCGGGGGCCGTCTTGGCCATGCTCGAGCGTGATGAGCCGGCCGACGAAAAGCCCCAGGAAGAGCAGGAATTATCCCGAGAAAAGAAAACCGACTACCGTTTCAACCTGTCGAGCGATAACACACAGATCCAGCTTGGTAACGAAGCCAAGCTCAAGGAGATGTTCAAGCAGCAGCAGAAGGGTGTGAAGGTCAAGTCCTCACAGTAATAATCCGCCGGACGGGTGGCGGTTCCTGGGGAAAAACCGCCACCATCCCGTCCGGCAAAAAACTGTTACCAGAATCAAATCCAGCTTCCGCGGCTGACGGCGACCAGCCAGACGGTATACTGCGTTCGTCTTCCCGGGAGGGCGAGGCTCCCGGCGAGCCACGGCTCGGATGGGTGGCCCATGGCTTTAGCCGTGGGGAACACGAATCAGCGTACTATTCGTGTCCCCCACCTCTAAAGAGGTGGGCCACCCAATCAACAGCGATCCATCAGATCGGCCTTGTCGGAGCACTAACGCCGCGCACCGTGGTCATGTGCCACTGCTCTCGAGTAATGCTTCGCCGGATTCGGAGGTCTGGCACCATAGGGTGAATGGAGGAACAGTGTGAGCGTTAAGCGACGCTATTTCGATAATGCGGCTACCAGCTTTCCCAAGCCGCCGGGAGTGTCGGCGGCGGTCAGCGACTACCTGGACAATATCGGAGCCAGCGCGGGGCGCGGAGCCTACCGGGAAGCGGTGCACTCGCGTCAGATCCTGGATGACTGCCGGGCCGTGTTGCGCAAGCTATTCTCCTGCCAGCCCGCCGACGATGTGATTTTCACTCTGAACGGCACGGATGCCTTGAATCTGGCCATCAAGGGTTTCGTCAAACCCGGCCAGCACGTGGTCACGACCTGCATGGACCACAACTCCGTGCTGCGGCCATTGAATGCGCTCCAGCAGCGGCTGGGGATTACCTGGACCGCAGTCGCGGCCGATCCCCAGACGACCCTGGTGGATCCACAGGCGGTGTCGGCCGCGTTTCAGAAAAACACGTCGCTGGTCGCGATCAATCACTCCAGTAACGTAACGGGAGCACTTCAGCCCATCGAGCCGATCGTACAAATCTGCCGGGAAAGGTCGCTCCCGGTCCTGCTGGATTGTGCCCAGTCCGCCGGCCATGTGCCGATCGATTTCACCAACCTGCCGATCGACATGCTGGCCTGCCCGGGACACAAGGGTCTGCTCGGTCCCCTGGGTACCGGCATACTGGTGCTGCGGGCTGGATTTGCATCCCGGCTGGACACGCTATGCGAAGGCGGCACCGGCTCCGAAAGCGAACATGCCATCCAGCCTGAGATGACCCCCGACAAGTACGAGCCCGGTAGCCACAACGCGGTTGGATTGGCGGGGCTGCTGGCGGCGGTGCGCTGGATTCTCGAGCGTAGTGTTTCGGAACTGCGCGAGCATGAAAAACAACTATGTGCGCGCATGATCGCGGGGCTGGATGGTGTCGAGGGCTTGCGTTGGTTTGGACCGCGCCAGGTTGACCAGCGCGTGGGTGTCTTCAGTATTCGTCTACCAGGACTGGAGCCATCCGAGTTGTCCGCATTACTGGAAGAGCGCTACGGGATCCTGACGCGCGGCGGATTGCACTGCGCCCCCCTGGCCCACCAGACCATCGGCACTTACGCCACCGGTGGCACGACGCGTTTGTCGCTGGGGCCCTTCCTGCGCCTGCCTGATATCGACGCCGCCGTGGACGCCCTCGCGGAAATCACCCAGAACTTGCCCAGCGAGCAGAGTCATTGCACTGGTGGAGTGGCTTGATGATCCGCGGTTTCCGACTGGGGCGACTGGTGCTGATATTGCTCGCGCTCTTGTCTGCCGGCGGCTGCCTCAACGAGCCCCCGACAGAGTTGGGGATCTGGAGTGAATTTCTACCACTAGATGACATACGCCCACATATCCCGGTGTTAGCGGAACACGAAGCCGAGCTATATCTGGCGGTCAGCCCGGCCGACATCAACGCGGACCTCTGGGATTTCCTGCGTGCGGCGCAGAGTGAAAACCTGACCGTGTTCCTCTGGCTGCAACTGCCGGAGGAAGGCACCTGGCTCAATGAAGATAACATAAAGGCTTTTACAGATTACGCTCGGGCGGTATTGGAAGCCGCCGCCGATGCCGGCCTGACGCTCGAATGGCTGATCTTCGATCTGGAACCGTCGTGGGGCTATGCCCAGGAATTGCGTGTAGCCGCCGCGACGGGTGACATAGCCACCCTGCTGGATTTATTTGTGACGCACCACGATCCGCCCTCTTTTACCGCCGCCACGGCGGAACTGTGCGCGCTGGTGGATGAGTTGCATGCGCGCGACGTGCGGGTCATGGTAGCCACTCTACCGTGGACGATTGATGACCTTTTTGATGGCGATCCGGACTTACAGGACATATTCGACACGCCATTAGCACACATTCCATGGGATCGCGTCAGTGTCATGGTGTATCGGCCATTCCTGGAGGACCTGTTCGGGGCAGCTTTTTCGCCCGCGGTGGTGACCAGCTACGCGCGCTCGGCGCGCGCCGCCTTCGGATCAAATGTCCAGGTGGCTATCGGGAATATCTCCACACCAGGACTACTGGTACCGCCGGGCTACGAGGATCCGCGGGAACTCCAGCGTGATCTCGCCGCGGTTACTTCCGCGGGAGTTTCTTCGGTCAGTGTATTTTCACTGGATGGGATGGTTATCGCCGGCGGGCCGGAGCGCTGGCTGACGGTAGTTGAGGAACCAACCAGGCCGGTAGCTAATATGGATTTTTCGACGGGCCTGGTGCGGGCGGGACTGCGCTGGGGGGACCTGGTCGCGGGCTGGTAGTAACAAGCACCAACCAGCAACCCGGCGGGCACATTAAAATCAAACCCACCGGGCCTTTACTGAACGTATACACCACACTCAGAGGGGAAAACTCAGGTCGTGGCGGTCTGTACAAGCTGGCTGAGAATGACCGGCAGTAACTGCGTAATAACGGTCTCCGCAAGCGTCGAACAACTGGTGGCACCCTGGAGTACAAAACCACCTACCGCGGCCAGTCCGGCCCACTTCCATATACGTCGATTCATCATATTCTCCAAGTGTCTCGGTCAAGTCACCTTTTCACCCACCCTGATACGGGCGTGTGTGTCTGACACTATAGCCGCCCGACGCCGGCGCACAAGGCGGCGGCTCGATCAACTTGAATGTCTAACCCGAGCATGCATAATGCCGCCGCGAGCCATTCCTGCCCGTGGTCCTATATGTCGGGAGCATTGCAGGGAAATATGACCAGGTCCACTGTGATAACTTCCTCGGATCACTGGAGATGTAAACTGCTATTTGTCAGCGCTGCCGTGCTGGCGGTGGTAGTGACGGGCTGTGCGGGCACTGGTCCGCTACGGCCAGGTCTGCGGCCCGAAGTTGTGCGCCCGCCGCGCGGCGCGGTGATTTTTCTGTGCGATGGTCTACAGCCCGACATCATGGACAATGGTTGCCGGGGAGGCTGGCTGCCCAATATCCAGCATTATTTCATCGAGCGCGGCACACGCGTCGAGCATGCCATCACCATCGTTCCATCCATCACCTATGCCGCGATTTCCACCCTGACAACCGGCACTCGGCCCCATCAGCACCGCATTCTGGGCAACCGCTGGTACGATCCCCGGCAGCGTCTGTTTCGCAACTACGCCGTCATCGAGCACTATCGCGACGTTAACGTGGATATTCCAACCGACGTACCGACGATCCATGAATATCTGGAATCAGACTACACGGTCAGCATCCAGGCCGCGCACATGCGTGGCGTCACTCGTAATATCGCCAACTGGGCGCAATCCGGCGTGCGCTGGTTCTTTGGGGCCTACACCGGCGTCGATGCGCTGACATCCGAAACCGTGGCCAAAGTGGCGCGCGAGGCCAACAGTGGCGCCCCGTGGCCGACCCTGTTAATGTGCTACTATCCCGGACTGGATAGCGTGGGGCACTTATACGGCCCCAGTTCACCAGAATATCGCACCGGCCTGGAACACTTCGATCGCGTGTTAGGCCGGGCTTGCGACTGGTTGGAGGCTGAGGGCCTGTTGGAGACGACGTATATCGTGCTGGTCAGCGATCACGGCATGGTGGATGTCGAGCCGGAGGGCTACATCGATTTGATGCACCTGGTCCGCGATGAATGGGGGCGCAATGCCACCGACCGGATGTTGCAGGACGGCTCCAGGGCCGGGCGTCAGCGTTACTTCGACAAATTCGATACCGTGGTGGCGTACCAGGATGGTCGCAAGGCATTGTTGTATTTCGCGGGGCCAGATGGCTGGGATGAACGGCCACCACCCGAACTGGTGTCAGAGATCCTGACCGCGCCGCCCGGGGAGCAGCGCTTGTGGAACCAGGCCGGGATAGACCTGGTCGCTTACCTGGCCGGTCCGAATGAAGTCGTGGTCCGTTCGCCGCGCGGTACGGCGCGCATCCTGGAGCGGGCTGGAGAAACGGGTCCCGAATATCAGTACATTCCCTCCGACGGCGATCCCCTGGATTACCTTTCTGAGACCGATCAGGCCGAATTCATAAACGGTGGTTATCACTCGTCACGTGCCTGGCTGGAGGCTACGTGCGAGCATGGATTCCCCAATATCGTGCCACACCTCGGGCCGTTACTGCGCGAGCCGCGCAGTGGTCAAGTGTTGGTCTTCACCACGCCGGGCTATAGTTTCGTGTCGGAACTGGGGGGACACGGCGGTATCGATCGCGCGGAAATGCGGGTACCGTTCATCCTGGCGGGACCCGGAATCGAAGCGGGCGCCACCATCAGGTGCGCATGTGTCAGCGACCTGGTTCCCACGCTGTTGGACCTGCTGGGACATCCGCCGCCGAGTGATTGCATATTGGACGGCGTGGCGTTGTTTGATACGATCCTGGCTGGAGATGAGAAGCTGATGGTGCAGCCATGACTGCCAAAGCAATAGTTGGATTTGGTGCCGCGGTCGTGGCCGTAATCGGTCTTCTGGTAGCGCGCGGATTGGATTCCAAGCCAGCTCCCCCCGCACCAGCTACCAGTAGTGCTCCCGTCCGGCACACCCTCATACAGTACCGCGGGTTGGCCTTGCAGATCCGTAGCGGTTACCAGCCCCTTGAACATTACGTCCCCCTGCTGAGAGAAATTCGTGACTCCGGAGCTAACACTGTCATGTTATGTGTGGCCGGCTACATGGAACACGCCGAGTCACAGACCATCTTTCTCGAAGCGCGCAAGCTACCCTCCCCACAGGAACTCAAGACCATCATCCAGGAGGCCCGTAAGCTCGATCTGAAAGTAATCGTGATGCCGATCATCCTGCTCTCCAAGCCGCGCGGTAGTGAATGGCGCGGCGTCATCAAGCCCCCTGACTGGTCCGACTGGTGGAAGCAATATCGCGAGTTCATCATCTACTTCTGCGGCATAGCGCGTGAGGGTGGTGCCAATGCCCTGATCGTCGGCTCGGAACTGGTCAGCACGGAGAAGCGCACCGCCGAGTGGGTCAGGATCATCGAGACCGCCCGCGAGCATTTTTACGACGGCCAACTGGGTTATTCCGCCAACTGGGATCATTACAAGCCGGTCAAGTTCTGGGATAAGTTGGACTTCCTGGGCATGACCAGCTACTACACTTTGGCGGATAAGAAGAATCCCAGCGTCGATGAGATCGTCGCCTTCTGGCAACCGATCCAGAAGGATATATCCGCCTGGCAACAAGAGATTGGCAAACCAATCATCTTCACCGAGGTGGGCTGGTGCAGTCAGGAAGGCGCCGCCAAAGCACCCTGGAACTATTACCAGAACCAGAATGCCACGCCGGCCGGCCACGAAGAGCAGCGCCGCCTGTATGAAGCCTTCCTGCGGGTGTGGGATGATTCGCCCATCGTCGACGGCATGATCTGGTGGGAATGGTCACGAGATCCGGGCGGCGAGACTGACTTCGGCTACACGCCGCGCGACAAACCCGCCGAGCATGAACTCCGCGACTGGTTCGCCCGCTGCAACACCGCGGAAGCACCCACTCAAGCATCCACAACCCAACCGGCGATCAGAGATACGACCGAAGACGCATCTCCCGCCTCCAGTCCTTAGAGCAGGTTCAACAGACTCTGGTGGGTGCCACTGGTAGCTTGCCTACCAGCAGGTTCAAAAGACTCTGGTGGGTGCCACTGGTAGCTTGCCTACCAGTGCTCAAAAGACACGGGCGGACAAGCCGCCCGTGGCACCCGACTCCTTCTGAATATGCTATAGCCGCCCGGGTGCGGAAATCCTGTAGCGGCCCGCGCCCCGCGCAGCCGATGTAGCGCCCCGCGCCCCGCGCGGCCGTTGTAGCGGCCCGCGTCCCCGCGCGGCCGATGTAGCGGCCGGTCTGAGCCTGTCCCGATTCATCGGGATACCGGCCGAATCATGTGGGATCGGTTTCCAACCGGTCAAACTGCAGGCTGCGACCCGGCTGGAGGTCCGCCGTAGGCGGGACGCACCAATTCGAGGCCCACATCTGAATGGTGCGTCAAGGGACACACGCTACACGACTGGTGTCCTCTCTCCGCCACACTTGGGGCAAGGCGGCAACATGACAACATCGGCCTCGCGAAACTGTTTGGATGCCGCGTCGTCCATTTCAAAGACTGCGAGGCAGTCTCTGCACCGGAGCCGCACGTTCGCCGATTTGAAGCGCCCCGCGCGGCCTTCGTTGTCAGCAGAAACAGGAACGGGAGTGGTGTGCTCTTTCCGTCGCTTCTTCTTCCACTGCTTCGTTTCCTGGATTGCCGGCGTCTGTGGTCGCTGACGCGAGGAAGTCCGGTCATGGGCCGAAAGGTTCTCCAATACCGACTGCAGTTGGCCTACAACGGCGCCCTGCTGCCATGACATCGTGATCTCTCTACAGTCCTGCGCATACTGTCGCAGCTTCTCGCTAGATTCGAGAATACGCGCTGCCCCTTGATAATCGTCTTTGTCCAGCAGGTCGATAGCTTCTTGGACTAGTTCACGGTCTATTCTCGTCTCGTCCTCCGTTGTTTGCGGTCGCTGAGGCGGGGAAACCCGTTCACGAGCTGTGCACAGGCATGACTCAAGGTCCTCCGCGCCGACACCGAGACCCTTTGCTAGGCGCTCAAGTAGGGACTGTTCTTCCGGAGCGATCGTGCCGTCCGCAAGAGCGAGCGAAAACACATCTGTCAGCAGACTCAGTCTCCCATCACGATCGGAGGGCAGATCGGCGATATTTACGATGCTCTTCTCTCGCGCGAGAGCTTGAAACTCCTCCCGCGTAATACGGAGCTTTGCCACGAAACCGCGTAATACGCGTTTCTCTCGTTCGTCTATCACACCATCCGCACGGGCTACGGCGATAAGGATTCGCATGATGGCGACAGCACGGGCCTTCTTCGGATCGACTCTTGCCGCAGTGGGCGCAATCTCTGGCGCCGAAGCAGGAACGTTGGGATTGGTAATGCGCTTGACCGCCTGGAAGTCGCTCAAGGCCTGATCGCAGGTCTCGTGGATGTCAAAGACCCGGTTGAGGTTGGTGATCTTGAACGCCTCGAAGATCTGCCGATTGATGTCCGACACCTTCAATTCCCCGTTGTGCACTTTGATCCTGCGGTCGAGGGTTATGAGCATGCCGAGCGCGGCGCTGGAAAGATGATCGACGTTCTTGAAGTTCAGCAGCAGCTTGATCCCCGATTCCGATTCGACCAAGTGATTGAGCTCTTCGCCGATCTCCTGGATCGAAAGCTCCTCGAGGGTCTTGCAGTCCGCGAACTCGACCACTGACACGCCACTGGCTCGCCTGATCTTCAGGTGCGACAAGGGCTGTTCCATAACCCTGGGCTTCATTCGAGGCTTGTCGCTAACAAGCGCTATGGCAAAGCCGCCGCCGAAAGTGGTACTCCCTTGTTTGACCAACACTTCAGAACTCGTCAGCGACCAGCCGTGGTCGTCGCCAGCCAACTCGGCAAGAAAAACGGCGACACGCCGCGTTTCGAACGCCCCGGGCATTTGTACGACAGAAGGAACGGCTCTTACTCGTTCCATCCAGCGCATGACATCCTGTACACTCTCCGGGGCCGATCCCCGAATGCAGGATACAGCGAACGACAGGACTTCGGTCTGCGGCAGGCCGCGAACGAAGTTGGAGCATCGATCATCGAGCACAAGGTAGACGTTCTTGAGCATTGGGATACCTCCGGGATTGGTTGCTCGTTGCCATACAGCAGCACGAGTCTGGCAGTATTGCTGCCGTCACGCCACTATCGTCGCGCTGGCCGTCTCGCTCCACCCTTGACGTGCCGCCGTACCTCGTCGGTGCGCGACGGCGGCCCGTCAAGGGCACGCGGTCCATTCTCGCCGGTCGTGGCGACCCAGTCCCGGCGCGCCGGGATAGTGGGCGGTCTGGCCGGGCCGCCGGCCATCAGTCGCTCCTTTTGCAGACATATGCATGGAAGTCCCCGGCGCGGCCCTGTTGCCCCCGGGGCGCTATTACTCTGGTATCGTAGCCACGTCGCCAAGTCCCGTAAAGTGGTCATTTAGGGGCTGTTCCGGCCAACCGGGCCACACTCCGGGCTTACCGGCAACCATCGCCGAGCTTCCGGGGAAGAGTGCCAAACGTCCGGGTAAAAGTCCGGGATCCTCGGGGAAGGGTCCCGGATGTCCGGGGACGATCCACGCTGGTGCGAGAATCCTTTCTCACACTTACTTCGGCGGGAATCATCTCCCGCACGCGGTGCAGGATGGGAATCCTGCACTAGTGGATGCGAGATGGGAATCTCGCACCAGCACAGTCGCCGACGTGTTCATCGAGGTTGGTGCGGCAAGCCACACCCTACGCCTGAACCCCGAACCCTGAACCCTCCGCTGTAGACATCATCCAGAAAATCCGGGGGGTAAAAGAGCTGCCGCCCAAGTGCGACGAGGAGGGTGAGAGTCGCACTAATGAGCGGCAACTAGTGACAGTCGTGGGGAACAACGACTGTTACACTCTTTTTAGTCGTCTTTTTCGTTGTCTGGCTGGTTTTTTGTATTCATTTCCTGGCAGGATTTCTGCTTTTTATACGCGCCCGCCATGAGGGCGTAATACACGACCAGGAAAGTCAACATATTCAGACCTACCCGGTGTTTCATTTCTAGCTCCATTTCACTGTGTAAATGTCGCAGTTCGTGCTGCAACAGACCAACCGATGTAACCCTAACCGGCCATCTACAGATGATATTCCCGGATTATCAAAAAGAGTTGCAGCTCAGAGTGGACTGAATCAATCGTAGCTTCCTACCTCCATGTCGGACGTCACTGATTCTTAACGCCCTCGGCCGACCGGGACGTCGGCCGCTACAGACTTAACGGCCGCCACGGAGGGCGGCCGCTACGCCTGGGATTAACACGCACTAAACCGCTGTCTTTTCCAGGATATCCAGTTCGTGAACCAACTCGCGGAAGAAAGGCTCCACGTCGGTGACCAGGCCAATAGTCTGGTATGAACCGCGGTCGCTGAGCTTGGTGAGGATGGAGGGATTGATATCCACGCATACCGCCGGGATCCAGGCTGGAAGAATGTTGCCGGTGGCGATGGAGTGCAGTGCGGTCGCAACCATCAGGGCAAAACCAACATTATGGAGCCCGGCGCGCATGCGATCCTGAGCGACGACGACATCCGTGATGACTTCCGGCAGCGGTCCATCGTCGCGGATCGAGCCGGCCAGGATCATTTCAACATTGTGGCGTATGCAAGTATGCATGATGCCACTGGTGATGACACCCTGCTCGACGGCGGCCGCGAGCCCCCCGGCCCGGCGGATGGTGTTGATCGCCCGGTGATGATGCTCGTGACCGGTATCGGCCAGAGTGGCTTTCTCGATGTACACACCCAGGCTGGTGCCATAGAGGGCATGCTCCACGTCGTGAACCGCCAGGGCATTACCGGCGAAGAGCACATTCACGAAACCATGTTCGATG
>JBDRDH010000015.1:0-13461 GCA_043820985.1 Planctomycetota bacterium | reverse complement strand
GTGGAGGTCTAATCCGTCACTATTCAGACGAACTGACGCGTGGAGCGCAACCATGACACCGCGGGCCGCGCCGGTAGGGCAAACCGCCGCCCGGCGCGGCCGGCCCGATGAGCGGCTCATGAACAAGACCCGGCGCCGGGGCCGGTGGCCTGGCTCTTCAGAGGTGGGCACCCGGCTTCCGAGGCGATTCGTGTTTCCCACGGCGGAAGGCATAGGCCGCCAAATCCGGCCACTGCCGCACTATACCAGGTGTATCGGCTGTCCACGGGGGACATTTGCCTGGGCATTGGCTCTTCTGTCTGTGGAACGGCGCCGGCGTGCTGCCCGGGTCTGGTCGTATTCAGTCACCAGCCAGGAGTTGGATGAAGGCATCGATATCGTAGGCGTTGATGAAACCGTCGCCGTTGGTGTTGGCGTGGGTGATGTCACAGTTGGGGTAGGTCCCTTCGTAGTCGCAGGCCGGGCTGAGCGCGCAGATGAAGCCGTCGATGTCGTAGCTGTTTACCGCACCATCGCAGTTCATGTCGCCGGGGCCGTCGCACTCGTCCGGGATGCCGTTGGCGTTGAAGTCGGTCGAGGTGCCGTTGGCGATGTCGTCGCTGTCGCCGATGTCGTTCATGTTACAGTCGTAGTCGCCGATCCGCATGAAGTAGATGTTCTGTTCGCCGGCGAAGGTGGCGGCGTAGGCCAGGTTGACACCGACGCTGTCCGAGATCATGTGATAGTAGTCGCCCAGCTTGTTCTGCTGCGGCCAGCCGAGATGGCTGTCGAATACCGGCGTGATCGGCACGTTGAGCGACCAGGTCTGGCCGGCGTCGAGCGAGTACGAGTAGAACAGCTCCGACAAGTTATCCGCGCCGGTGCCGCGTGTATCGTTCCATACCACATCCAGCCGGCCGTTTGGAGCGACGGACAACGTGCCGAACCACTGCCAGGAGTTATCTTCCTCCGGTTCGTCAGTGATGCGCACGGGCGGTGACCAGGTCGCGCCGGCGTCCGTGCTGCGCGCGAACATCACATCCAGCGGATCGTCGCCCGGCGGATCGACCGAAGCCAGCATGTAGAGATAGCCGTGTGTCGGACTGTCCGAGTGGTCGGCCGCCAACCAGACCTGGCCGAGCAGGCCAATTGGATTCGGGCCGATGGAGATGGCGAACAGCAAGCGGCCGCCCAGATTGACTTCGACGGCCTGATCGAACTCGATCGTCGCCGGCGGGTCCTGGGCGTTGGACGAACGGACGCAGGCGAAGATCGAGCCGCTGACGTACCGGCGGCCGCTGACGTAGACGGCGCCGTCAGGTCCAACGGCGACAGTGCCCCAAATTGGCTTGAGCGGGATTTCGACCGGTTCGTCATACGTCAGCCCATCATCAAGCGAACGTGTGAACCAGAGGTCCCCGCAGCAGCCGGCGTGGTCCCAGGCACAGTAGATGTGACCGTTTCCTGGGCCGCCGGTGCGGTCGATGTCTATCCAGGCCTTGTCGCCGCCGTAAGCGTCGATCGGCCCGACCCACGATACGCCGGCGTCGGTGGACTTGAACATGTGGCAGATGTAATTGTCCGAGACTGTCAGGCTGTAGTAGTAGAAGTTGCCGTTGGTGTCGGCGGCGAGGACGGGATCGCTACGAAAGACACCCGTCTCCAGCACGCCGCCCATGGTCCAGGTGCGGCCACCATCGTGGCTATAAGCCCAGCCGGCCTGGCGGAAGTCGGACGCGATGCTGTTGAACTGGCGCCAGCCGACGACCATGCGGTTGGGATTGGTGGGATCAACGGCGATTGACGGCTCGTTGGCGGCATCTCCCAGAATATTATTACCATCGGCGTCGATGTTGATCTGAATACTCTGAAATTGTCCGCGACCTAGTACAGTGAGATCCAGAACCGGCGTGACTGTGGGTGGTTCATTGAGCAAAGCCTGGGGAAAGCATGGCACCTCATTCTGGAACGGGGGGTACTCCTCGATATTTGCATCAGGGGGGCTGGCGGCGAGTGCCAGACCAGTTGTCACAGTGGTCAGAATGGTTAGGAGGGGGAACCAAATGTTGATTGCGGGTAAAAATCTCATAGTACGCTATCCTGCAACGGCGGCCGCCGAACAGTGCTAGTGCTCCGTCACGGCTCAATTGGTGGGTAGCGCCGGCGTCTCGCCGGCTGGCATCCAGGCCACAACGTGCCGGCGGGACGCCGACACTACCCGTCAAATAACGTGTGACAGTCCACTAGTCATCGTGGGCTAACAACGCCAAGGCGCACCATATATATAATACCCTATCGGGCAAATCGGGCTTTGATTCTCATAGGTGGCCTGGCAGGGATAAACGCTTGAAGTGTTGTGAGTAACAAGACTTGACGGCGGGCGGGGGCTTCGTATCATCTCGACACATGGACGACCACTCATATCCACCCAAGATCATCGGCGACGCGTTTACCTTCGATGACGTGCTATTGGTACCGGCGTACTCGGCGGTTCATCCGCGCGAGATGGACGTCAGCACGCAATTCACGCGGGGGATTCGCATCAACATCCCGCTGGTCAGCGCGCCGATGGACACCGTCACGGAAAGTAGCCTGGCGATTGCGCTGGCCCAGGAAGGCGGGATCGGTATTATTCACCGCAACCTGTCGGCTGAAGCCCAGACCCGCGAGGTGCGCAAGGTCAAACGCTCCGAGAGTGGCGTGATCCTCGATCCGGTTACGCTGCGGCCGAATGACTCAGTGGCGCGGGCCCAGGAGGTCATGCGTCTGCAAAACGTCAGCGGAATTCCGATCACACTGGAAGACCAAACCCTGGTCGGGATTTTAACCCGTCGCGATTTGAAGTTCCTCGAATCGCCGGACAAACGGGTCGACGAAGTCATGACGCGCGAGAATCTGGTGCAGGCGCCGCCGCAGACCACGCTCGACGATGCCGAGGCGATCCTGATTCGGGCCAAGGTCGAGAAATTGCTGCTGGTGAATCCCGAGGGCAAGCTGGCGGGTCTGATCACCATGCGTGACATCGAACGGTCGCGCGAGTTCCCGCAGCGCTGTAAGGATGAGCGTGGTCGTTTGCGCGTCGGGGCCGCGATCGGGGTTTATGACTATGAGCGCGCCGCCCAGCTTATCGCTGCCGACGCGGATGTGATCGTGGTGGATACCGCGCACGGACATAGTGCGGCGGTAATTGAGACCGTACGTCAGCTTCGCCAGGAATACAGCATTCAGATTATCGCGGGCAATGTGGCGACGGCCGCGGGATTCCAGGCCCTGGTCGAGGCCGGGGCTGACGCGGTTAAAGTTGGCATCGGGCCCGGAGCCATCTGCACAACGCGCGTGGTGGCGGGAGCGGGGATTCCACAGATTACAGCGATAATGGATACAGCGGCGGTGGCCGAGGTGCCGGTGATCGCCGACGGTGGGATCCGTTTCAGCGGTGACGTGGTCAAGGCGTTGGCGGCGGGCGCGCACAGCGTGATGATCGGCTCGTTGTTCGCCGGGATGGATGAATCACCCGGTCAGCTCGTTCTGTGGAAAGGCCGGCGGTTCAAGGAATATCGCGGCATGGGTTCAGTAGGTGCCATGCTGGCCGGCTCGGCGGATCGCTACGGGCAGGCCGGTCAGCAGCCGAAGAAATTAGTGTCGGAAGGTGTCGAGGCACGGGTTCCATATCGCGGCCATTTGAGCGAATATGTACATCAACTCGTCGGTGGTTTGCGGCAGGGGATGGGCTATTGTGGCGTGTGCGACATTGACGAGCTGCGGGAAAAAGCCCGCTTCGTGCGGGTGACGCCGGCGGGTATCGTCGAGTCGCACCCGCATGACATTACCATAACCAAGGAGCCCACGAATTATGCCATCGACTATGCGACCGATGATTAATAAGTGGGTGGATGTACAGCCAGGGAATTTGAAAGGCGGATAGTGAGATGGTAACCAAGTGCCTGCGTATCTCGGTGGCCTTGTGTCTGGCGGTCGTGCTGGCCGGCTGTGCCCATATACCCAACCAGTTCCGGGAGGATGGGCCGGCGGTGTCAGCCAGTTGGGAATCGCCCACCAGTGCCGATCTAAAGGACCGTGCCACCGCGGTTGAGTCGTACTCGCGCGAATGGGATCTGGCCACGGTCTACCCGGAAAGTGGTGCCGTAACGCATTGGCCCTTGTACTTCGAGGATCCCTTTGCCGACAAGGGCCACGGGCGGACCGATGAAACGCATCCATTTGACGTGCACCGGCTGGGGTGGGAAGACTATGTCGCCTTTCCGTACTGCCTGGCACGGCATACAGCCAACTGGCTGTTTTTGCCGGTCAGTGCCGTCGTCACGCCGCCCTGGACGCTGATGGAGAGCGATGGCCAACTCAGTAAGCAACTCCTGGGTTACGATCACGACGCAACACGCGCCGGGAAGTAAGTGGTTGGGTGGCCCACCTCTTTAGAGGTGGGGGACGCGAATCGGCATACCATTCGCGTTCTCCACGGCTAAAGCCATGGGCCACCCGTCCGATTCGCGTTCCCCACGGCTAAAGCCATGGGCCACCCGCCAGTCAGGTATTGGTATCTGTCGTGGATAAGCCGAATCTGCGTGATATTCTGGATTTTGCGGTGGCGGCGGCGCAGGCGGCGGGCAAATTCACGCTGGAGCACTTCCGCTCGGGGACTTCGTACGAGCTTAAAGCCGATAACACGCCGGTGACTATCGCCGACCGGGGCGGTGAAGAGCTTCTGCGAGCGCGTATTGAAGCCCGCTATCCGACACATGGCATTCTGGGCGAGGAGTTCGGCGAGAAGCCGGGTAGTGTTCCGGCGCGCTGGATTCTGGATCCGATCGATGGCACGTTTTCGTTCATCAGCGGCGTGCCGCTGTACAGTGTGCTGGTCGGCTTCGAGTGGGAAGGTGAGGTGCTGGCCGGTGTCATTCACCTGCCAGCATTGAATGAGACAGTTTACGCCGCCAGAGGGCACGGCTGCTGGTGGGATGGCCATCCGGCGCGTGTATCGGATGTGCGCGAACTATCACAGGCGCGGCTATCAGCTACGAGCACCAAGATCTTTGAGCAGGTGGGGCGTCTGGAGCATTACAACCGGCTGCGTATAGCCTGCCGGGCGGACCGTGGTTGGGCGGATGCGTATGGCTATGCCTGTCTGGCTACCGGGCGGGTCGACATCATGCTCGATCCGATCATGAGCATTTGGGACAACGCGGCGTTGTTGCCGATCGTGAACGAAGCCGGCGGCAAGTTCAGTGACTGGTCCGGCCAGCCGACCCACACCTCCGCCGACGCTTTAGGCACCAATGGCCATCTGCACGAGCAGGTACTGACGCTATTACACGCTTAGGGTGGTTCCAAATTCCTTTGCTGGTGTCACAAGCACAGACTCGACCGTTGCCCGCCGCTTTAGTATGCTGGCGGTATGAACGCCATAAATAAGTCCAAGCTGATGGATGGCCGGGCATTGGCCAAACGCATCCTGGCTGAGGCCACGACCAACGTCGAGAAAATCAAGGCCGCCACGGGCGTGACGCCGACGCTGGCAACCGTAATAGTCGGCGATGATCCCGCCTCGCACACCTATGTAAACATGAAACGTCGGCGCTGCGAGGACGCCGGTATGAAGTCCGTCGCGATCGAGATGCCCTTGGGGACAACGACCGAAGAGTTGGTCGGTGAAATCCGCAAGCTGAATGCGGATCCATCCATACACGCTATTCTCGTACAGCATCCCGTGCCGCGCCCAATCGACAAGCGTGCCGCATTCGAGGCTATCGCCGTGGAGAAGGATGTTGACGGCGTGACCTCCGGCACTTTGGGTCGTGTCATCCTGGGCTTGCCGGCTTATGTGCCGTGTACGCCGGCGGGGATCATGCGTTTATTGCGAGAATACAGTGTTGAAATGGATGGCGCGCATGCCGTGGTTATTGGCCGCAGCCCGATTCTCGGTCGACCGATGGCCTCGATGTTGATCAACGCGCATGCGACCGTGACCTTATGCCATTCGCGCACGCGCTCGCTGCCGAGTATTGTGCGCGGGGCGGACATCCTGATCGCCGCGGTGGGCAAGCCGCGCTTCGTGCGGGGTGGCTGGATCAAAGTGGGCGCGGTAGTCATCGACGCCGGCTACAACGAGGGGATTATCGGCGACGTTGATTTTGAAAGTGCTATTGAGCCGGCCTCGCTGATCACGCCGGTACCTGGCGGTGTTGGGCCGATGACGATCGCCACGCTGATCAGTCAGACGGTTGACGCGGCGGCGACTCAACTGGGGGTGGAGTTGCAGGCTGAATGAGCGGTTGAATCCCTAGCTCCTCAATGCCTGCCACTAACATGTCGGCAGTGTTCGTGGCAACCATGGGACATGTAGCTGAATTGGCCGAATAATGCGTGGGGCTTGACTTGATCGCTTGGGGGTGCCGTATACTAAGAGCGCCTAACACAACCCCCCTCCCTGGCAGGGAGGGGTTGGGGGAGGGTCGCGTTCCGCGGCATTCCTCCCTCACCCTTCCCTCTCCCCCGCGGGGGAGAGGGGTTTTGATAGGGGCTTTAAGATAGGCAGGGCTACGGGATTATTATGGGTTTCATGTCCCAAATCTCATGAGCGCGAGCAGGGAGGCGCTCCATGAAAACGAAATTGACACTCGGAATCGGTTGCGGGCTGTTGCTCATGGTGATCTGTGGCAGCATTCCGGCCCAAGCCGAACCGTACTGGATCGCGTGGGAAGGGGACGACTTCCCGGAGAACGAGGGCTGGGAGCGGGTGTGGGGGAACTGGGACGGCCAGTACGAGGGCCCGGGCGCGATTCGCACGCTCGAAGACGGCATCCTGACGTACGACTCGCTGTACGACGACGGCGTGTACGACTTCTCGCTCATGTACCGGCCCGGACAGCTCGATCCGGGGCCGGGTGAGCTCTTCGTGATGGAGTGGCGCCTCAAGGTGGAGCAGGTGGATAGCTGGTACGCCGACCCAGGAGTTACCCTCAGCAGCGACGAGCGCTGGATAGTCGGCCTGCGATTTGCCTACGATCGGATCTACAGCGTGTTTGAGGAGTACCTCGAAATCCCGTTCAGCCCTGGCGTTTTCCACGAGTATCGCGCCGCATCCGGTGATATGCGTGAGTACGACCTGTACATCGATGACGAGCTGTCGCACCACGGTACTTTCCTGGAGACGTTCGCTTTTCCGGCGTCCAGGGTTACCTGGGGCGAGGGCGTGCAGGGCGTGGCGAGCCTGCACCACTGGGACTACTTCCGGTTTGCGGTGGTGCCCGAGCCTTCGTCGCTCGCTCTCCTCAGCCTATTAAGCGCCTGCTGTGGACGCAGGCGCGTTCCTGTTCACCGCCTGTCCATGGAGGAATGATCATGTCTCAAAGAACATTCGTCGGAGCAGTCGTGTTAGCAGCACTGGCTTCATCAGCGCTGGCGGATAATGAGATCACAGTGTGGTACGCCACGGGTACGTACCTCGTCGAACAAGACGCGCACACTGTGTTGATCACGTCCGCCGGGACGTTCAAGGTGCAGGCCACCGACGGCGCGAATCTGGGGCACATCCGGTCGATCACGGTCGCCCCGGACGTCAGCGGAACGGTCAACCTGTACATCCTGCGCGACCCGGAGGAAGGTGGCGGGAACGGGGCCCAGGACGTCGAGTGGGTCAACCTATCCAACGCTACGACCGGCAATATCGCGGAGCTGCGCGTCTTGCGGTACCTCGGCCACGACGAAGGAGCCGAGGACACGCAGGCCGCCGCGATCGCCGGTACGTTTATCGTGGGCAAGGCCGTAGAAAAGGACGTCATCGTCGGTACGTTGGCCTCGGGCGCCAGTCTCAGTATCTACACCCTGAGCGCCAACCTGGAGGTCACCGGCAGCGGCCCGCACGCCGGCTCGATCGACATCGAGTTCTTCACCTCGCCCGACAAGACCATCAGCATCACCGGCACGATAACCGGCGAGATTGTGGTTGGTTGTTTGGGCTGAGCCGGCTCCAAGGTATACGGCACCGTGAGTGTCGAAGAAGACGCAAATGACGTAACGATCCGCGCCCATTCCGGCCTGGCCGGAGTCGTCCATATCGGTGGCGACCTGCTCGGCAGCATCGAGATTACCGAACCTGCTGGCAACCTTGAAGGTCAGATTTATATCGGCGGTAACGTCGCTCAGAGCGATGCCAACCTGCCCGCGATTCACATCCACGGGTCGCTCATCGGCCTGCCGGGTCCGGTCCCCCAGGATCCGCTGATCGAGGTTGTCGGCGAACTCGACGGCATCATCGCCATCGAGGGGAGTCTCAATAACGCGGTCAACGGACCCGAAATCAAGGTAGGCAGCATCGATCTCGATGACCTGGGCGCGATCGCGATCGACTACGACGAGTGGGACGAATTTGATGTCTGGCAAACCGGTGCCAGCGTCTCGGTCAACACCGAAGTCTACACCGGCAACACGCCGGCCATGCATATCTACGAGATCACCTGCCTCAAAGGCGACATAATTCCGTGAATAATTCCGGTGACACCATAATAATTCCGCACAATAATTCCGAATAATTCCGGTGACACCATACTTAATTATTCGATAATTCCGGTGCGATAATTCCGGTGACACCATACTTAATTATTCGATAATTTCCCTGCCGTCCTGGCTGAGATGGATTAGAGAGTGTGCAATAAAATAAGCTGAGCAGAAACAGGCGCGCGGTCCCGCAATTAGACCGGTTGGAAACCGGTCCCACAATTGAGAGATAGCCTTTTTGTTTGACCGATTGGAAACTGGTCAAACACTGGCTTGTCTGGCCAGGATGGCGGCACCAATGATCCCGGCATCATTGCCAAGCGTGGCGGGTACGATCTCGGGCATCGCGCGCGTAATCTTCCATCGGTGATGTGAAAAATGCTCGCGGACGGGATCCAGCAAGCGTTGGCCGGCGTTGATCATTCCGCCGGCCAGTACTACCAGTTCCGGATTGAACAGGTGCTCGATGTTGATGCAGCCGAGCGCCAGGTAGCGACAGGTTTCATCCCAAATTCGCCGAGCCAATTGGTCGCCACTATCCGCAGCCTTGATAACGTCACGGGCATCGAAGGGCTGCTTGCTTTTCACCTTTTCAGCCAGCACCGAATCCTCACCAGCCTCGACCGCTTCGACCAGCCGTTCAGCCACGGCATTGGCGGAAGCATAGCGTTCAAAACAACCGCTTTGCCCGCAGGGACAGGGGGCGGCCGTCGGGGACAAGGATCATATGACCGATTTCGCCGGCGGAGTCGTGAGAGCCACGCCACAGATGGCCGTCCAGCACCACTCCGCCGCCGACGCCGGTTCCCAGTGTCAGCATCACCATGGTTCGGGCGCTGCGCGCGGCGCCAGCCACAAACTCACCATAGGCAGCGGCATTGGCGTCGTTCTCGAGAATAACCGGCAGTCCGGTCATCTCGGAGAAACAGGCGCGTACGGGGATGTTTGTCCAGCCGGGCAGGTTGGGCGCGCAGTATATCAGGCCCTGGTCGCGTGAGAGCGGACCGGGTGTTCCGAGACCAATACCGGCAATGTCCGCAGGTTTGAGCATGGCCTGCTCTAGCAACTCTTCGACCAGCAATAACATTCGTTTGAAAACATGGTCAACACCGCCGGCGGCTTCAGTGGCGAGCATAGAGCTTAAGAGCAACGTGCCGGTCTGGTCGCAGATCCCGCCTTTGATATTCGTACCGCCGAGGTCAATCCCAATCGTGTATTTGGTGCTCATGTTCGTCTCTTGCCGAAAGACCTCGCGATCGGCTTGATCCTGGTAGCCGTACATAGTTTGACATTCTATAAGTTTTTGGGATTGCGGAAGAGTATCCACTGGAGTGTTTTTGGGGGAGTTTGGCGGGAGAAGAAAGAAACCGGAGCAGGCGGCGACGACCGGGGTGTTCGGGCCGAAGGGAGGGGGGTCGCCGCTTGGGGTGCCTGCTCCGTTTTCGGTCACATATCATTGTAGCAAGTGATGTGCCACGAGCGTAGCTTAATTAAAGGCGATACGTTTGGATTCCCGGACCTGCGTTGTCATGGTTTCGGGGTTATCTTCCGCAACTTTTCTGCGTGATCCGCCGCACTTGCAGGCAGTAGTGAATTTCCCAGTGAGCGCTTGATTCCTGACCACATGATCCCTAATCTTGCTCGCATAGAGTGCTATGCACGCAAGTGCCGATGTAGCTCAATGGCAGAGCACGGCTTTCGTAAAGCCGGGGTTGTGGGTTCGACTCCCACCATCGGCTTCTCCCGCCAAGTCCTATATGATGCAGGTCGGCAGTCCACCCACCACGCCATCCGTTGGCAAGTACTTCTAGAGCGGATTCAGAAATAGTCCGTTGCCGTGGAAGGGTGAGTCTCCCGGAGAGGCGCGGCTCGGCAGGAGCCTCGCCCTCCCTGCAAACGCCGGGTCGTTTGTGAATCTGCTCTAAGCATCAACTTGCGTTGGCTCGTCGTGTTGCATGATGATGCTGTTCTACATCGCGCGGTGTGACTCTTAATGTGTCGTGCATATGTGCGGAAGAGAGTATCGCGGCGCACGCTCTCGATGGCGTTGGATGATCGCGGCCAGTCGAATCAATCCAAGTGCTTGATGACGGTCGAAAAGTTTTTATGAAATTTTCTTTCGCGCGCTAGTGTAATATGAGCGCGGTACCGCTATACATTTACATTGTGAGCGCTGCCTAGCGTTGCACGACAGGGAATGCGACTTATAAAATAGTCGCGCATGAGTGATGGAAGGTCGGAAGTGCGCCACGGCTGGACCTTCCATCTTTTTTGCGCGCTACTCATTAGCACATGAACTGTCGCCAGGCATCCGGTCGCGATAAGAGTAACTTCAAGCGCTCCGGGCCATTTTCATGATGGCCTCAACCAGCTTGTGGATACCCTGCCAGACATCGGCCGGTCCAGTTCCGAGCATATACGCCGGTGTGGTTACCAGCTTGTGCTGTTCGTCAATCACGATGTCATCGACCGGGCAGTCCTGATGCACGCAGCCGGTGTCGGCGATCGCCTGGGCGGTGCCGGGATCATTGCCGATGGTGACCGTGGCGCTAATACCATGCTGGCCGGCCACGCGCGCCAACAGGGCGGGCGCGATGCATATCGCGCCGATCGGCTTGCGTCGCGCGAGCATGTCGCCGATAAGCCGGGCGACATCCGGATCGACCGCGCACTGGGCTCCCTGGCTGGCGAAATCGCACAGATTGGTGGCCGCGCCGAAGCCGCCGGGCAGAATCAGGGCATCCAGGTCGGCCGCGCTGACGGCGGTTACATCCCGGATTTCGCAGCGGGCGATGCGGGCCGCTTCCCTGAGCACATTCCGCTTTTCACCAGTGGGCTGGCGGGTCTGATGATCGACGACCGCCGCCTGTTCGATATTCGGCGCACAGCAGATAATCGTGGCCTGCTGTTGATCGAGCGCCAACAGCGTAAACACGGACTCGTGGATCTCGGCTCCGTCGAGGAACCCACAACCGGATAGCAGAACTCCAACCTTGGGCATGTCGATCTCCGTTACATGCGCCGCTCGTTAAGCCGGTTACCTCGGGATTGCGCGGTGGCTGAATCAGGGCCGGAAATCCGCCGGGATTTCATCTTCGCGACCGAGATTCGTATACGTCTCGCGCACCAGTTCCTTCAGACGATCGATGCTGACAAACTCAACGTGTCCGTCGCCGAAGAGCACGTTGGTGCCTTCATCGTCGCGTACACGCTCGTAGGCCAGCACGTTTTGCCAGCGGCCGCTGGCCTGCTGTCCATTAATGTAGATGTAGGATA
Organism: Planctomycetota bacterium; assembly: GCA_043820985.1. GTDB lineage: Bacteria > Planctomycetota > Phycisphaerae > UBA1845 > Fen-1342 > JAAYXS01. The sequence goes on along the minus strand of JBDRDH010000015.1, from coordinate 1,692 downwards.
CCGTTCCGGGTGGATCCTCGGGCGATTGCAATATCTTTTCGGTGATCATCTCCTCCGCGATGAGTTGGTCCAGAGAGTCGGGGAAGCGTTCGTCGTGGTCGTTGGCGTAGATGAAGCAACCTTGTCCGATACCACGTAGATTGTCCATGCTGACCGCCCGCTTGGCCAGCATCCGGGCGCGCGTCAACGACGGCAGAGCAATCGACGTAACGAAAGCCGCTCCGCCGGCCACCATTGCCAACGGCACGCCATCACCGGCGTTGGCGTACAAGACGCCGTCATCATCGCGGCTGGATGTACCGACGTAGCTGGAGATATTCCCGACGTATTCGGCCAGGGGGGGCACCAGGTCCAGGTCAACTTCCACGCCGTACTCGGCCAACATGGAGAAACCAGCCGTGCTAAGGGCGTTAATGAACGGGTAAAAGAGCCGCACGAAGTACTTCGAATCGTAATAGGCGATGCCCATAATGTCCTGGGGCAACTTGGCGCGGGCGGCGCGGAAGTCGGGGTGGTCCAGGATGCTGGTGGTGCGCGTCCGTGGATCGACCTGCCGCATGGCGGTCGCGACGGTTTGCGGGTAGAGGCCCAGGATCCAACGATCGCCGGTGAAGCCCCAGGCCGGACAGACCGGCGACGGCACGCCACCAATCATGACGTAGTGGATGGTGTGGTCGCCACGGGTGAGCGTGTGCAGGGACAGTACCGCGTCTGTTTCCTCGGCCAGCAGCGGTGTGATGAGCTCGATCATACGCGTCAAGATGCCCTGTAATGCCTCGGCATTCTTCACCTCGGCCACCAGCACGGTACCGGTCAGCAGGATGCCGCCATGATCCGGAGCATCAAAAAACGCCCAGGTATCGCCGAAAGCCGGCAGCAAGTCGTCGACGACAGAGAAGCCGAGCATTTCCTGGCTCATCGCCAGCGAGCCATCGACCATGGGGGCGGCATCAGGCGCCAGCTCTGCCAGGATGCGCATGGCCTCGGTCCAGACCGCGCTCAGGTCCAGGTTGTTAACCTGCATCCAGTAGGCGTCGCGCGGCACGATCTTGAGATCTTCGTCAGAGAGTGATTGCTGGTCCCACAGGGTCAGCAGGCCTTTAGACGGGCCATCGATGTGTCCGAAGGACGTCAGCCGGGGCTGGTCGCCCGGACGATCGTAGTGGACATACTTGGACTTCACCGAGTTTAGCCCCAACTCATCGATCGCCTGGTCGACAATCGGCGGCAATTCGCCCATGATCTGGGTGGCCACTTCGCGGCCCTTGGCCAGCGCGCCCCGCATGTCAAAGTAGACGCAGAAGTACATGCCATCCAGCGTCGCGTCGACCTTGCGGCGGTCGAACTTGAACTCGGCCGAACTGGGCAGCGTGGCCGCGTCGCCGTTCATGCAGTCGATCACCTTGCCGGCCGCGGTCGTGCCCAGCGTCACCAGGAAGCAGTCCTTATGCAGCCCCCACAAGAGCGTGACGTCTTCGATGGGCAAACTTTGCAGGCGGACGCCTTTGATCAGGCGCTCTTCAATATCGTCGGCCACGTCCGCGGCGACCAGGATGTCATGCAGATACATAACTCACTGCAGAGTTCGTGGCATATACAACTGAATTCATTAATCTTTGAGCTGATTCAAAATCACCCTTATCCATATATTTTTGGATATACCTGTCTAAATTACCTTTCGCAAGCAATGCA
>JBDRDH010000014.1:0-69675 GCA_043820985.1 Planctomycetota bacterium | reverse complement strand
GAACGCCCAGATCGGCAGCACGATCATGATCGACGGGCATCAGCTGCCGTTGCGGCCTTCGGCCGCCATCTTCTTCCGCGGCAGCCAGGGGCACGTCAACTCCGGCTGGAACTGTCTGGAGATCGACCTGCTCAACCACGTCGTGGGCGCCGCTGATGTGCCAGGCGGAGCGATGGGGCACGGGCCGCCGGTTTCACAGGGCCACCCCGACACCGGCAAGCCGGACACGGTTCCGTACGCTTGTCCGGACGGCCTGATGGTCGTCAAGGGCTGGGTCTACGACCACAAGCCGTATCCCCTGCGGGAGCCGGCGCCGCCGCAGCGGCTGGATCTCCAGGATATGTTCCCCTGCTCGGTTTACAACGCGTTCACGATCTGCACGCCCGAGTGGGAAAAGTATATGAAGGACTTCAAAATCGACTACGGGCCGGAGATCATGATCAACTTCGGCTCGAACTCTGTGATGACCATGGCGAACGCCGAGGAGGTCACGGAGAACTTCCTGAAGAAATTCAACTTTATCTTCTCTTTCAATATCTATCAGAACGAGTTCACCGAGGCGGTGGCCGACATTGTCCTGCCGGACGCCTGTTTCCTTGAGCGTTACACGCCATGTGTGACGTTCCCGTCGACGTTCTGTCACCCGACCGGTATGGACCATTGGGTCTGGCAGATCCGCCAGCCGGTCGTCGAGCCACTCCACGAGCGCCGCGACTTCAACGAGATGATGTTGGAAATCGCCAGGCGGATGGGTATCGCCGATAAGTACTACAAGGCCATTAACGATATCATTCCAGTGCGCTACGGCGGGGACATGTCGCCCGAGTACAAGCTTGATACCAAGGGCGACTACACCTGGCCGGAAATCGTCGACCGGGTGCTCAAGGATCGGCTGGGGCCGGAGAAGGGTCTGGAGGCCCTGAAGAAGACCGGCCTGGAGAAGTGGCCGACCAAGGTCGAGGAGATGTACTGGCGTTGGTTCGTGCCAGTCCGGGTGCCGGTCTACTTCGAGTACTTCCTCGAGGCGGGCGAGAAGCTCCAGAAGCTCCTGGCCTCATACGGACGGGAGGACCTGGCTGATATCAGCTTCTACACGCCGCTGGCGGAGTGGTTCCCGTGTCCCTCGCATGAGGAGAAGAACCCCGAGTTCGACTTGTGGGCGTTCAGTTGGCGACCGTCGTTCCACACGCAATCATCGACGCAGAACAACCCCTGGCTGGACGAGGTCTCCGTCAACGATCCGTTTGTGTACCTGATCCAGATCAACGCCGGCACGGGTAAGAAGAAAGGGCTCAAGGACCACGACATCGTCTGGGTCGAGAACCCGGATGGCAAGAAAATCAAGGGGCCGGTGAAGCTGGTCGAGGGCATGCATCCCGAGCAGTTAGGGATCGCCGGCTGCCATGGCCATTGGGCTCGGGGAACGCCGATTTCCAAAGGCAAGGGTCAGTTCTTCGACGACCTTATTAACCCGGATCTCAAACACACCGACTCACTCACGCAGGGTTCGGATGCCTGTGTCAAGGTGAAAATTTACAAAGCGTAGTGATTGGGAGGTACTACATATGCCACGCTACGGATTTGTCATCGATTTGAAACGATGCTACGGCTGCTACTCGTGCCAGGTGGCGTGTAAAGCGGCCAATCACACGCCGCAGGGCATCGACTGGGCGCGCTGCGTCCCGGCGGAGACCGGCGAGTTTCCCCAAGCCTTGCGGCAGATGGTGCCGCTGGTGTGCCAGCAATGTGCCGACCCGGCGTGTATGAAGGTCTGCCCAACCGGGGCGACCACGCAGGACGAGAACGGCATCGTCCACGTGGATCCGGACCTGTGCATGGGCTGCAAGTACTGCATCATGGCGTGCCCATACAGCATGAGACAAACGGTAGACGAATGGAAAACCTACTTCCCGGACGCCGAGGGTGAGCTCGATGCCTACGAGAACTACGCCAAGACCAAGTGGGAAGAGAAAAACGGTTATGGAATAGCCACCAAATGCGACTATTGCATGGACCGCGTGAAGGAGGGACGTGATCCCGCCTGCGTGGAATCGTGCCCGGCCAAGGCCCGCCACTTTGGCGATATCGAGGATCCCGAGAGCGAGGTCTCCATCCTGATCAGGCGCGAACGTGGCTTCCAGTTGAACCCGGAATTTGGAACAGACCCATCCTGCTTCTATTTGCCGCCGAGGTAAAGAAAAATGCTGCCGAATCTGAAACCACAATCCAAATGGCACTGGCTGATCGCGGCCTACCTGTTCCTCGCCGGTCTGGGCGCGGGAGCCTACATTACCGGGGCAGTGGCCAGCTTTCTCGGGGAGGAGTGGCAGGCTATCGCCAAAATCGGCGTCTGCCTGGGATTCCCATGTGTGGCGGTGGGTTGCCTTTTCCTGCTGGCCGATTTGGGTAAGCCGATCAACTTCTGGCGGGCGGCGATGCGCCCCAATACGTCCTGGATCGCGCGCGGGACGATCATCATCACCATCTTCATGATCCTGGGATTCATCCACATCGTGTTTTGGGTGTGGCCGTCCAATGCGCTGGCCGAAGCGACCGGGGCGCGAAACTTAATTAGCGTCCTGGGTATCGTGTTTGCCACCTGCACCGCGATTTACACGGGTATTCTGCTGGGCGCCGCGCGTCCCATCGCTTTCTGGAGCACTGCGATGGTACCACTGCTGTTCCTGGTATCCGCACTTTCAACCGGTATCATGGCGGTGGTCCTGATCGGATCGCTGAGTAGCGCGGCGCACGTGCACGTGCACGTGCACACTCTGGCTAAGCTCGATATCGTGCTGATCATCTTCGAGATGTTCATATTGGGCTTTTATCTGCACGGGACCCACCGGGTGCCAGAATCGCGGGCCTCGGCAGTACTGGTGCTGATTGGTTCAGCGGCGCCGCTATTCTGGTTTGGCGTGGCCCTGCTCGGCTTGGTCGCCCCCTTGGTACTTGATCTGCTGGCGACGTACACGCTGGAGGGTGCCGGAGCGACAGCCTTGGCCGTACTGGCTTCGATTTGCGGAATCATCGGCGGTCTGTGCCTGCGCGAAGTCGTGCTCGCCGGCGGTATCCACGCGCCGCTCAAGGCCAACCGCTTCGAAATTGCGCTGCCGATTGTGTGATCAAGGAAGCTGGCAGCGCTGGACAGATTATTGTCGGGACTCAGTCACGGTCAGTGGAATTGACCGTGGCTGCCGGTTAATCGGTAGCCTTTGTCTGAGCATCACAATAACCAGCAATACCGCGCCGATAGCATCGGTGACATACGCGGGAACAACACCACCATTGGGGAGCTTTACATCTGGCCAGAACAGGCAAGCGGCGGCCACCAGCAGCATGACCGTCTCCAATCTGGTAGCACGTCGAAAGATGTAGCGATCCAGGGCGGCGGCGAAGGCCAACAGACCGGCGGCACACGTCAGCATGGTCAGCACGACCTCCCAGGCCGGGCCATTGCCCAACAGCGGGCGATACGCCATCACGATCGGGATAATGTAAAGCCCCTTGGCCAGCTTCCAGGATACCAGCGCCGTCCTCATGGGATGGGCACCGGCCACGCCGGCGCCGGCGAAGCTAGCGAGGCTCACCGGCGGAGTGACGTTGGCGTCCTGTGAGTACCAGAACACAATCATATGCGTGACCAGCAGCGGCACCCCCATATCCAGCAACGCCGGCCCGGCCAAGGTCACCAGAACAATGTAGCTGGCCGTCACCGGCAGCCCCATCCCGAGCACTAACGAAGCCAATCCGATCAACAGGATGGCGATCACCTTGACATCCATGGCGAGTGTCAGAACGAGACTGCTGAAGTTCAAACCCTGGCCAGTGAGACCCACCACGCCGACGATGATGCCCGCCGCGGCGCAGGCCACCGAGACCATGATCGCATTGCGCGCCCCACGCTCCAACGCCTGGAGCAACCGTTTAGGCCCCATGCGACTCCTGGCGCGCAGCGCACTGGCCACGTATGTGCTGACCACCGCCACGAAGCCAGCCATCATCGGCGAAACATGCATCACCAGGGCCGTGATGAGTGCCGCCACCGGGATAATGAAGTGCAAGCCGCTTTTGATGACTGCGCGGATCTTTGGCAGCTTGTCCCGGGATTGGCCTTCGATACCTTCCTTCTTGGCTTCGAAATGCACAAAGAACAGCACGGTCATGTAATAGAGCAGCGCCGGCACGAGGGCTATCTTGATGATGGTCAGGTAGCTCGTATTCGTGAACTCCGCCATCAGGAAAGCGCCGGCGCCCATGACGGGTGGCATGAGCTGCCCACCCGTGCTGGCCGCGGCCTCTATCGCGCCCGCCACATGTGGCCGGTAGCCGACCTTCTTCATCATTGGAATCGTGAACGAGCCGGTGGCCACCACGTTGGCTACCGCCGAACCCGAGATCGATCCCATGAAGCCGCTGGCGATCACACTGGTCTTGGCCGGCCCGCCCGAGAAACGCCCGGTGAACGCATAGGCCAGATCGATAAAGAAGTTGCCGCCGCCGCTGACTTCCAGAAAGGCGCCAAAAAGTACAAACACAAATACAAAGGTGGCCGCCACCCCGATGGGTAGCCCAAAAACTCCTTCGGTGGTCAGGAACAGGGTCGTCGCGATGCGCTCCACGCTGTAGCCCTTGTGGGCAAACAGATCCGGCATGTATGAACCGTAATAGGCATAGAGCAAAAAGCCAGTGCAGATACTGGCCATGAACCAGCCGATGACCCGCCGGCAGGCCTCCAACACCAACAGCACACCCACAATGCTGACGAGCAAGTCAGACAGGATCCAATCCCCCTGTCGGTCGTAGATGTCGTCCAGACAGTAAACCACGTAGAAGCAGCAGGCCACGGCGCTGGCGGCCAGGACCAGGTCCAGGATAAGCCAGATGCTAAGTCTATCTTTGATGGCCCCGGCAAAGGGTGGCCGTAGAATGAAAGTCAGTGCCAGGATGGCTCCGAGATGAACCGAGCGCTGCACCATGGCCGTCAGCGCGCCCAATCCGGCCGTGTAGAGTTGAAACAGGCTCAGACCAACAGCCAACACCATCACAACCTTGGCCAGTGTGGCGACCAGCGTCGTTTGCCGAGAGCCGACTGGTAAAGGTGTGTTACTCATGACAATCGATGATCAATCCGCGCATATCAGGGACCCGCCACAGGCGTCGCCACGGACTCACTGACTGGGCCGAGACCACCACCGCCCGGCCGGCGACCAAGCGCGACAGGTTAAAGGCCCTACCACGCCAGATGATAGTGTGATTCACCTCACACGCGCCCACGCGGAGTACGAACTCACCGAGGGGGGCATGGATGCGCTCGATGACCTGGAACGGACCACGGCTGGTGAGCACACCATGCCCCGGCCAATGGCCCATGCCCGCGCCGAACTTGATGAAGCGCTCCTCCTCGAGATAGATACAGCCCTCCCGATCCACACTGTGCTCATCCCAGATCGGCGTCCGATCCACCGAATGGATGTAACGTAGCGTGAAGTGCTCACCGGGCTGGATGGGCACTCTTAAGAGTGCTTCACCCCCGGCTTTCGGAGAGACCACCAACTCCAGGCCGCCGGGCAGCAGCCCAACGATCAGGATGGCGGCCAGCCCACAACCACACGCCCCCCCCGCCCACCAGAACGCTAGTCGTCGGCCGCGCATGATCCTAACTCGGGGGTATCAGAGTATCCGGCACCGTCATCCCGCGCTCCTTGAGGTACTTGATTGTTCCGGCGTGCAGCGGGATAGGCGCGTACTTGACCGTGTTCTCCGGCGTCGTATAGCGCGCGAAAGGATGAATCTTCTGGAGATAATCGTTGTTCTCGAAAAGTGTCTTGGTCAATTGATACACCAGGCTCTCCGGCAGTTCCGCCTGGCAAATGATTATGTTCCAAACGCTGAGAGACGGCACGGGCTCATCGACGCCGCGATACAGGCCGGCTGGCAGATCGTAGGCTGAATAGAAGCTGTAGCGTTCAGTAATCGTCCGCTGCTGTTCGGAACTCAGCGGGATAATCTTGATCCGGTGGGTCGTGGCCAGATCCATGATGGAACTCGCGGGCGGGGCCACGCACCAGATGCCCACGTCGATGCCGCGGTCCTTCAGCGCGTTGGCGTTCTCGACGAATGACAGGCGGCGCACACTGAAGCTCTCCGGGTGAATGCCCAGCGAATCCAACAGGATCTCGCTCATGAAAGCGGTACCACTGCCGGGAGCCCCGACGCTGATCCGATTGCCTTCAAATTCGTCCAGGCGGTCTACCTCGGAGCCTGCCAGCGCTACTATCTGCAGAATGCTCGGATACATGACCGCCAGCCCCACTATCTTCTGTGGGCGGCCGTCGAACTGGCCTTCGCCGTGGTAGGCCTGATAGGCCACATCGCCCATGATCTCTCCGATCACGGTCTCGCCCTTGTGCGCCAGGCGCACATTCTCCACGGACGCGCCGGTCACCTCGGCCACGGCCCGGACGCCCGGCACATGCCTGGTCCAGATCTCGGCCAGTCCGCCGCCGTACGGGTAGTACACGCCGCCGGTGCCACCGGTGCCAATGGAAATGTCTTGCCGGGGCTCGTTGGAGCAGGACATGCTCAAAGTGGCGACACCCAGCAGGATCAGACAGATCAGCGTTCCGGACCGTGATGGGGCCAGCGCGATGTGTTTCATACCGGCGTCCCTTGAAGTAGCAAGCGTTTCTCAATGGCTGGTTTGCCAGCCAAGGCGCTAGATGCCTCCCCAGACCCGGCCGCCGGACACTACTCCGGGCGCGTGTCAGACCACGGTTTGTTGGCGCAAGGCGGCGATCTTTTCCGTCGAATAACCCAGCACGTCGCGCAGGATCTCATCCGTATGCTGTCCCAGCAGCGGTGGTGGCATGCGAATAGCCGCCGGTGTCTCGGAATACTTGATGGGAATCCCACCCAGACGCAATGTCCCAATCGTCGGGTGTGGCACCTCGGCGACCATGCCCCGGTGCAGGATCTGCGGATCGTTGAACAGCCGCTGCATGTTGTTGACCGGGCCGCAGGGGATGGAAGCTGCCACGAAGAGGTCCATCCATTCGGCGCAGGTCTTCCGGGCCATCAGGTCGGCGACCAGCGGCAGCAGCACCTGGCGGTTTTCGACGCGCTTGGGGTTGGACTCGAACCGCGGGTCGTTGGTCCACTCCTCTCTACCGACCATCTTGCAGAAGTTGACCCACAGCTTCTGGTTCGCCACGGCGATCGCGATGGGATAGTCCTTGGTGTTAAAAACCTGGTAGGGAATGATCGATTCGTGGGCGGTGCCCCAGCGGGTGGCTTCTTTCTCGGCCACCAGGTAGTTACTGGCGATGTTGGCCAGGGCCGATGCCTGGGTGTCAAGCAGGCTGGCATCGATAAACTGGCCACGGCCGGAGCGTTCGCGCCAGAGCAGGGCGGCCGTGATCGCGCCCTGGGCATGTACTCCGGTGAGCACGTCGGTGATCGCCACGCCGACCTTGCAGGGTTCTCCGCCCTGTGGGCCGGTAATCCACATCAGCCCCCCGACGGCGGAAAGCACCATGTCGTAACCCGGGCGATCGCGATAGGGACCATCTTGCCCATAGGCCGTGATCGAACAATAGATCAAGCGTGGATTGAGCTCGCGCAAGGTTTCGTAGTCCAACCCAAAGCGCTTCATGAGGCCTGGCGTGAAATTCTCCACGAGCACATCGGAAGTCTTGGCAAACTCCCTGACCAGCTCGGTACCTTGCGGTTTCTTCAAATCGATCGTGATCGATTTCTTGTTGCGGTTACAGCAAAGATAGTAAGCACTCTCACCGCCCGCGAAGGGCGGTCCCCAGGTGCGCGTATCGTCGCCCGCGCCGGGCCGTTCCACCTTGAGCACTTCGGCCCCCAGGTCGCCGAGCATCATGGTACACCACGGCCCTGCCAGTATTCTGGATAGATCAAGAACCCGAATCCCATTCAGCGGGAGATTGGCTTCCGCCTGATCAGCCATGCTCTTTTCTCCTCGAGGCCGCGGTGGGCCTCATGAAATATTGAGCGCAAAAAGCATTTCGCGTAAGGCTTCCGTCCCGAACGGCACGAAAATACCTTTGGCGTCATGATAGCAGATTCCGCCCTGCCTTGACATGGCTTCCGGCCATTCTCACGGCCACGGAACGCCGGATGCGGACCGCAAGCCAGCGACACCGTGACGGTGGTGGGAGTATCAGGATCTTGACACTAAGTAGACAACAAAGTACGATTATTTCGCGTGTGAGGAGGGCAGAGACGATGGCTCTTTTCGCGGCTTAAGGGGAGTCGATGTAGTGTCCAGTTGTTCATCGGTTCCTGATCCCCGCCGTTCGGGCTGGTGCTTGTGCCACTCACACAATTCTATGATCTTCGTGGTTAATCCGCGAACATGCGGGCCGCGTGTTCGCGGCGTTGGGCTAGTTGGTTTGAAAGGATATTCCCAGGACCTGCAACCAGGTTGAGGTGGCCACGCAACCTTATGTATGGGCCCGGCGTCTGCTCGTGGCAGCGGCACGCCGTGTCTGTCACTGAATCTTGGGAGAGCCCTTTTATAACATTCACGCAAGCACGTGAAGGTGCGACAACCCCGCCATGTCTGACTGGAAAATCTACTCCGTCTTTCGCACCAAGCCATTTGAAGGTCGAATGGCCTCCGTGCAAAAAAAGGACTGAATATGGCACGTGAATTCCTCGAGGGTAACGAAGCCATCGCCCGGGGCGCCATGCAGGCGAATTGTGACTTCTTCGCCGGTTATCCCATCACCCCGGCCTCGTCCATTCTGCATTACATGCTGGAACTGGTGCCCCAAGTCGGTGGCACGGCTATCCAGGCCGAGGACGAAATCGCTTCCATGGGCTTTTGCATCGCGGCCGCCATGGCGGGCCGCAAGGTGATGACCGCCACCAGTGGCCCGGGTATAAGTCTCTACAGCGAGAATGTGGGTCTGGCTCAGATGGGCGAGACCCCCATGGTCATCATCAACATCCAACGTCAGGGGCCGGCCACCGGTTCCGCCACCAAGGGCGCCGAGGGCGATATCCAATTTACGCGCTGGGTGACTTCCGGTGGGCTGCCGGTGATCGCATTGAGCCCCGCCACGGTGGGCGAGGCCTACGAACTCACCTACCGCGCCTTCAACCTGGCCGAGCAGTATCGATCGCCGGTATTCCTCCTGGCCAGCAAGGAGATCGGCGTCACCAAGGAATCGGTGGACCTGGATGCCATCGAACTGCCACCACTCGTGGAGCGCCAGCGCGCCGCATCCGCCGGGGAATACCTGCCGCATGCTTTCCAACAGTTAGCGGAAGTGCCGCCCATCTCTGATTTCGGTGGTGAGCATATCGCCCGTTTCACTACCTCCACGCACGATCAGACCGCGTATCTGACCACCAAGCCCGACGTCATCCAGCAGATGATCGACCACTATACGGCCAAAATCGACGAGGCCGCGGACGACATGGCCCTTTATAAGCAGGATCTCGAAGCCGGCGCCGATACTTTGATCATCAGTTATGGCATCATCTCGAGATCGGTCATGGTCACCGTCAAGAACGTCCGTGCCCGCGGCCGGAAGATCTCTTCCCTGATTCTCCAGACGCTCTGGCCGGTCCCGGAGAAAGCCATCCGATCCGCGATGCAGGGGGTCAAGCGCATAATTGTGCCGGAAATGAACATGGGCCAGTATCGCCTTGAGATCGAGCGGCTGGCGCCGCCGGGAACACAGGTTATTGGTGTTGACAAGATGAATACCAGCCTGATCTCACCAGCCGAGATTGAGTCGGTAGGAGGATTGGCGTGAACGCGAAGGAACCAACTACGGCTCGACATGAAACATATATGACCGACAAGCTCGGACCGTTACCTTTCTGTCCCGGTTGTGGACACCATGGCCTCGTTAAATCCATTGATCAGGCATTAGTGAAACTGCAACTCGATCCCAAGGAAGTGGTGCTCGTCACGGATATTGGCTGCATTGGCTTATGTGACCGTTATTTCACCACGAACGCGTTTCATGGCCTGCACGGCCGCTCGATCACTTACGCCTGTGGGCTGAAACTGGCGCGACCGGAACTGACGGTGATCGCCCTGAAGGGCGACGGCGGCTGCGGCATTGGCGGGACACACCTGCTGAACGTAGCCCGCCGCAATATCGGCATCACGCTGATCGTGGGCAACAACTTCAACTATGGCATGACCGGCGGGCAACACTCGGTGACGACGCCGACTGAAGCCATGACATCCACAACCCCCTGGGGCAACGTGGAAGGCCCAATGGACCTGTGCGGTACCGCCGTCGCCGCCGGTGCGGCCTGGGTTGCGCGGACCTCAATCTTCGACAAGGACATCACGGACGTTATCGCCCAGGCCATCACACAGCCGGGTTTCGCGATGGTTGACGTCTGGGAGTTGTGTACGGCCTACTACGCGAGCCGTAATAAATTGAGGAAGAAGGAGTTGGATGAACTGCTGGCCAGCCTCAATTTTAAGAAAGGGGTGCTCGTCGACAAGCCGCGGGAGGAGTACAGCGCGCACTATCGCAGGGCATACGAGGCTCATCCAGGAGCAGCCCGGCCCAGGCACTCAATCGAAGTGCAGTACGACAGCACCGTTGACCAGCAGATTGGTATCGTTATCGCGGGCAGCGCGGGGCAGAAGATCCGCTCGGCCGCCACGCTCTTCGCCCAGGCCGCCATGTTCAGTGGCCTCGACGCCACCCAAAAGGACGATTACCCCATCACGGTGATGACCGGCCACTCGATTGCCGAGATCATCGTCAGCCCTGAACGCATCGATTACACGGCGATTGATTCGCCTGACTACTTTCTGGTCATATCGGCGGATGGTTTGAAACGGGCCGGACCCCGGATCGCCAAGCTCCCCGAGACCTGTACTGTGTACGCGGAACAGACGCTCGAATTGCCCGAGACCAAGGCCAGGATCGTACGCCTGCCCTTAAATGAAACCGCCAAGCAGGTTGGCAAGTTGTCAATCGCCGTCATCGCGCTGGCGGCTATGTTGGAAGAATCAACCCTGTTTCCCGCGGCTGCGTTCGCAACCGCGATCAACAAGTTCCAGAAGTCCAAGGTCGCGGAGGTAAATATCAAGGCCCTGGACGCGGGCACCGAACTTGCGAACCGTGGCGGACGCGACCCGCGCGTCAGCCCGGAGCCCGCATCACCACAACCGTCGTAAAAAAGCCGCGGTGCCCTCGTTGCGAACACGCGGCACGCAGCGCTAAAGGCAATTGAACCGCCGGCTCGGGATGGGTTCGATGACATCACGGCAGCCGAAGACCGCGGAACCTCGGACACGGGCCGTCAGGAAGTGCTCGACGAAGGTACCGATACAACTACGCAATTGACGGACGCCGTCAGCGGAAATCTATAGACAAACTGTTGGTAATCTGCTACGGATTATCACTTCCTGGCTAGCGGCTAGCAGATCAGGGAACATCGGCTACCGGGTATTAATCGGAGTATCAAAGATGATTACCGCAAGCGACATTGAAGGGATCTTTGGGTCGATCCTCAAACGCATCGGCGACCAGGAGTTGCGCGCAAAAGTGGTTAAAGCCTGGACACTGGCGTGCGAGCGCGGCGGCTGGCAGAACATGGATGAGCTGCAGGCCATGCCATTCACACTGCTGACAAACACGCGCGGCGTGAACTTCATCGAGCATACCATCGCCGTCACCGAAGGGGCCTATAGCCTGGCCAAGGCCCAGGAAGATACATACCGCCAAATGCCATATAAGATTGACTATGACCGCCTGTTGGCCGGCGGGCTGTTGCACGACGTGGGTAAACTGCTGGAATTTGAACGCGACGAACAGGGCAACTTCCGCAAAAGCCGCAGTGGCATGTGCGCCCGGCATCCGATCTCCGGTACGGCGGTGGCCTACGAAGTGGGTCTCTCGGATGAGGTGCTGAACACGATCGCTTGTCACGCCAAGGAGGGCGACGGCCGGCCCCAGGTGGTGGAAACGATTCTGATTCACCAGGCGGACTTCGGGACGTTTGATCCGCTGGTGATGATGGAGAAAGGTCAGTTGATTCAGTAGGGTGAAGCCGGAAGCCATAAGCCGGAAGCTGGAAGCCAGAAGCTAGGAGGATGGTGTGCAGGATTTTAGGGAAATGAGAGTCTGGCAGAAGGCTCATGCACTTACGCTGGCGATTTATCGAGCCACTAGTACGTTTCCGCGCGAGGAACAATACGGTATCACCAGCCAGGTTCGACGTTGTGCCGCTTCCATCCCGGCCAATCTGGCTGAAGGGCGTAGCCGACAGACGGATCGGGATTTTGCCCGCTTTGTCGGTATCGCGCTTGGTTCCACTAGCGAGACAGATTACTACCTACTTCTGGCCCGCGACCTTGGATTTCTATCCACGGAAATTTACGACAATCTGGCCCGCGAGGCAGATGAAGTGAGAAGAATGTTGATTACCTTACATGCGCGACTCGTGAGCCCGACAGTGAAATACAAAGAAAGCGGATAGTACGAGAATCGAGTAGCCCCACGATAGGCCGACGAAAGCACATTGACATCGGAAAATCGAATTCAGGCTTCCAGCTTCGGGCTTATGGCTATCGGCGTTATACGGAGATAAACCATGCCAAAAACGATCATCGAAAAAATACTCGGAAACCATGCCGGACAACCCGTTACCGCGGGCGACATGGTGGATATTAAGATCGACGCCCGCGTGGCCCGCGATTTTGGTGGGGCCAATGTGGTCAAGAACATTCGCGATAACGGCTTAGGTATTGATGATCCAAAGCGGACCTGCTTCACCTTTGACTGTAATCCGGGTGGCTCCGACCAGAAATATGCCGCCAATCAGCAGATCTGCCGACAGTTCGCCCGCGAGCATGGGATCAAGGTATACGACATCGACGCCGGCATTGGCACGCACATCGCCATCGATCGTGGCCTGGTCGGACCGGGCGAGACGTTTGTATCCACCGACTCGCACGCCAACATCCTGGGCGCCATTGGCGCCTTCGGTCAGGGTATGGGCGACCAGGACATCGCCCACGCGTTCGCCTTCGGCAATGTCTGGTTCAAGGTGCCGCCGACCACGCGCGTGCGGCTGGAGGGCATGCCCGGCCCGGCCGCGACACCCAAAGACGTCACGCTGGCGTTGATCAAGCATTTTGGCGCCAACGGCTTGCTGGGTTACGCGGCCGAGTTGTATGGCCCTTATGTTGACCAGCTCGACATAGCGGGCCGCGTCACGCTGGCATCGATGTGTACCGAGGCGGGTGGCATCATCTTGCTGTTTCCACCCAACCAGAACGTTATCGACTTCTGCACATCGGCGACCGGGCAACCGGTAAAGCCGGTCTATGCCGACGACGATGCCACCTATGCGGCCGAGGCCACGATCGATATCAGCGGGCTGACTCCCATGGTGGCGCGGCCCGGACATCCAGATGACGTCATTCCCATCGCCGAGGTGGCCGGTACGAAGATCGACTCAGTGTTCATCGGCTCGTGCACGAACGGCCGGCACGAGGACCTGTGGGCCGCGGCACAGATCCTGAAGGGTCGGCACGTGGCGCCCGGGGTGGTGCTCAAGGTGGTCCCGGCGACCGACGCGGTCTGGCAGAAACTGCTCGGTGAGGGTACCTTGAAGATCTTCAAGGACGCTGGTGCACTCATCGGCAACGCTGGTTGCGCCGGTTGCGCGGCGGGGCAAATCGGGCAGAACGGCCCCGGCGAGGTCACGGTGAGTACGGGCAACCGCAACTTCCCCGGCAAACAGGGCAAGGGGAGCGTCTACCTGGTATCCCCCGAGACCGCCGCCGCGTCAGCGATTGCCGGTGTGATCGCCAGCGCCGACGCGATTCCCGCCCAGGCGGTAGCTTTTGAGCGCCCCGAGCCACGGAAGCTCAGCGCTACGGCAACGGCCCCAACTGACCAGGTCGAACACCCCACGAAGGTAAAGGGTCGGGCATGGGTAATTCGCCAGGACAATATCGACACCGACATGATCTACCACAATCGCTACCTCGCGATTACCGACCCGGCCGAGATGGGGCAGTATACCTTCGACAACCTGAAGGGCTGGGAGGATTTCGCGAAGAAGGTACAGCCGGGCGACATCGTCGTCACCGGCAAGAACTTCGGCTGCGGCAGCTCGCGACAGCAGGCGGTGGATTGCTTCAAAACGCTGGGAGTAGCCGCGATCGTCGCGGAGTCCTTCGGCGCTATTTACGAGCGTAACGCGATCAATGCCGGCCTGGCGATTATGTGCGCCCCGGTTGTGGAAAGTGACGTCAGTGATGGTGAAGAAATCGAAGTGGACTTTCAGACCGGCGCAGTTCGCCGCTCTGGCGGTACTGATATTCAGGGGACGGCATTCTCGCCATCCCAATTGACAATTTACCAACGTGGCGGCCTGCTAAGCCGCGCGGGAGTCTGAGGAAGAAACGTAGCGGCCCGACCGCCGTGTCGGCCGTATATCCGTAGCGGCCCCACATGGCCATGCGGGTGGATTAATCTGTGGTATTAAACGTGGGCAAACTGGGCTGAAAACCGAGGGCTGACCATGGGACAAACGTTTGCACAGAAAGTACTCGCCCGAGCGGCCGGACTAACAGAGGTCGCGGTCGGGCAAATCGTGACGGTTAAACCGCGACACCTGTTAACACACGACAACACCGCCGCGATCGTTGGCAAGATTGGTGATGAGCTGACGGAATACGGCGTCGTGGACGCCGACCTGCCGGTGATCGTGCTCGATCACGTAACACCGGCGGCGGATGAGAAAACCGCCACCGGACACAAGAAGGTGCGCGAGTTTGTCACAAAGAACAAGATTCGCAACTTCTACGACATCGGCGAAGGCATCTGTCACCAGGTCGTGGTCGAGAAAGGACACGCGCGGCCGGGGACGATCGTCGTCGGCAGCGATTCACACACCTGCTCCTACGGGGCCGTGGGCGTTTTCTCGACCGGCGTCGATCGCACCGAATCCGCTTCGCTCCTGCTAACCGGCCAAACCTGGCTCAGGGTACCACCGACAATCCGCGTGAACTTGCAGGGACGTTTCCAGGCCGGCGTCGGGGCCAAGGATCTGGTCTTACGGATCATCGGCGATATCGGCGCCGACGGCGCGAGCTACTCGGCGGTCGAGTTCCACGGCGAGATCGCGAATCTCTCCATCCCCGAACGCTTCACGATCGCCAACATGGGCATTGAGATGGGGGCGAAAATCGCCGTCTTCCCCGTGGATGACCAGACGATCGAGTACCTGAACCAGGTCGGCGTGACACCGGACAGCTATGAAGCGCTGTGGGCTGATCCCGACGCGAAATATGAGCGCGAGCTGGTGTACGATCTGGCCACGCTCGAGCCGGTGGTCGCCAAGCCGCATACCGTGGACAACGTCTGCCCGGTGGGTGAAGTGGCCGGCACACCCATCAACCAATGCCTGGTTGGCACGTGCACCAACGGCCGACTCAACGATTTGCATGAGGCGGCGGATATTCTGGACGGCAAGCACATCGCAGCCAACGTGCGTCTGCTGGTGTTGCCCGCCTCGCGCGCCGTATACGAGGCAGCGACCGAGGATGGAACCCTGCTGAAGCTCTCGCGGGCCGGGGCCACGATTCTGCCAACCGGCTGCGGTCCGTGCCTGGGAGCGCACCAAGGTGTACTGGCTCCCGGCGAGGTCTGCCTGTCCACGGCCAACCGGAATTTCAAGGGACGCATGGGTTGCAAGGAAGCGGAAATCTACCTCGCCGGTCCGGCCACCGTCGCCGCGTCGGCACTCCATGGAAAAATTACCGACCCACGGCAGGAGGTGCGCGCATGAAAGTCTGGAAATACGGTGACGACATCAACACCGACATGCTCTTCCCGGGCAAGTACACCTATACATGCGGCACGGCGGAGGAGATCAAGCCGCATCTGCTGGAAGATCTCGATCCGGAATTTGCCGGGGGTGTCAGCGCGGGAGACATACTTTTCGCGGGCAAGAACTTTGGATGTGGATCATCGCGTGAGCAACCCGCGCTCGGCTTGAAGGCCGTCGGCATACAAGCAATCGTGGCCAAGAGCTTCGCCCGGATTTTCTATCGCGCCGCGATCAATCAGGGCTTGCTGTTGGTAGAATGCGCGGACGCGGTGGAGGCTTACCGGGAGAGTGATCCGGTTGAACTCGATCCCCAAGCGGGACAGATCAAGGTTGGCGGGAAGGTCCTCAGTTTCCCGAAATTGCCACCGGAAATCCTGGCGATCAGCGAGGCTGGCGGACTCTTGGCGTACACCCGAGCGGCATTGAAGAAACGTTGAGCCGCATGGCTCTGGTTATCTCAGCAAAGGAGAGGCAGTCGTGAGCACAGACACAACGCCTGGATGGGCAACGGTCACGACCAAGGTCGAGCCGAACAACCTGGTTATCGCCGGTTATCCACTGGCCCAGTTAATCGAGCACTCCAACGTCCTCGAGACGGCACACCTGCTGATCAAGACCGAACTCCCCACCAAGGAGGAACTCGCGGCACACACCCGGACCGCCTACGAAGCCGCGATGAAGCCGGCGCCCAGGGTGCAGCGCTTCGAAGGCGAGGACATCTCGGCCGCGCTTGGTGCGTGCCTTTTAATGGACGGCGAACTGTTCGCCGTGCCGCAGACCGGCGACGACGGCCCGGTCAACAAGACCATCTTCGCCCTGGGCCGCTTTGCTCGTTACCTGGCTTACCTGTTAGGCAACGAGGCCGCCCTGGATAAGGCCACGCCCGACGAGCCCTTCGGCAACCTGATCTATCGGGCGGTGACCGGCAAGATGGAGGTTGATCCCAAGCGCGGGCTGATGATCGAGACGATGGTCGTGGCCAGCGTGGACCACGGCGTGACCCCGCCGTCGGCCCAGGCCGGCATGATCGCCGCCTCGGTGCGGGCGGACTACGCCATGTCGCTGTGCAGCGGCGTCGGAGCCATCACTGACGTCCATGGCGGCGCGGGACGCATGGCCGCGCTGGTCTTCCAGAAAATCGTCGCCAAGGCCGAAAAGGAAAACCTGTCCATTAAGGCAGCGACCGAGGCACTTCTCATCGAGTACCGCGAGACCAAGAAGCGGATTCAGGGATTGGGCCACCGGGTCCACAGCCAGGACCCGCGGCGCGACGTGCTCTGGCGGCGTGTCAAGGAGTACGGCCTCGCCGGTAAGTGCGTCGAGGTCTCGGAGTGCATCTCCGACATCTTCCAGGAGGTGAGTGGTAAGAGCCTGCCGATCAACGTGGACGGCGTGATCGGCGCGATCGTGGCCGACATGGGGGTGGACGTCGATCTGGCCAAGGCGTTGTTCGTCTTCGGCCGCGTGGCCGGCCTCTCGGCGCACTACTTCGAGGAGATCGCCACCCAAAGCCCGATGCGGCGAATCAACTTCGGCGACGCCGTCTACGAGGGCAAGGCCGATCGGGACTATCCAGCTTGATCGCAACAAAGGAGAGATTATGTCAGCCCTACCCGAATACAAGACGCGGGTGCTCCTCGAAAACGAGGGCGTACCGCTCGTGCCGGGTGTGTTCGCGGCGGCCGGAGCCCAGTTCCCGAAACCGCTGCCCGAGCCACCGGTCTACCTCAAGGCTCAGATCCCCGGCGCCACCAGCCGGGCGGCCCAGGGCCTGGTGCGCCGCTGCGACACCAAAGAGCAGCTCGATAGCGGCCTGAAGCAGCTTCTGGCCCCCGGCTCGTGGGGCCAGGCCGAAGGCGTGCTGGTGGCGGACGCCGTCAAGATGACGGGCGAGTACTACGCGGCCTGCATGCTGGACTTCGGCAGCGCCGACAAGCTGCCCCACGGCGTGCTGCTGTTTTCCACCGAGGGCGGCTCGGGTGTCGAGGAGCGCGTCGCCAGCCTACACAAGATCCCCTTCTCCCTGCTCAACCTGCCCAGCGCGGACGACCTGGTGGCCAAGCTGGGCAAGGTGGACAACGCGCAGGCCATCGGCAAATTCCTGGCAGGATTCGTCAAGACATTCGCGCGCTACAAGCTGATCGTGCTCGAAGCCAACCCCATCGGCGTGCTGGAGGACGGCTCCCTGCTAGTGGTGGACTGCCGCGCCGAGTTTGAGAAGCAAGCGGTGAGCAACAAGGATGCGGAACTCTTCGCGGCCGCGCCGGTCGCCAAGGAGGACAAGACCCGGCTGGAGCGCATGGTGGAGAAGATCAACGAGGCTGATCCGGCCGGTACCGGTTTCATTCGTGAGAACCGCGAGCCGGCGCCCGAAGGCGCCTGGCGCGTGGCCACCAACCTGTGCGGCGGCGGCGGCAAGATGCTCTGGGAGATGACTACCGGAGCCCGCAAGGACATCTACTCCATGAACGAGTCCGACACGTCCGGCGGGCTGTCGGCTTTCAAGAGCTACCGGGTATTACGCGCCATCCTGGAGATGAAGGGCTCCCAGGTGCTGCTGCTGACCGGATCGGGTATGGGCTTCCAGAATCAGCACCACCTGGCGGCGGCCATGTGGAAGGGTCTGCGGGAGAGCCCGACGCCGCTACCGGCTCTGCTGCGTTTCGGCGGGACCGACGAGGACAAGGGCCGCGAGCTGATCGAGAAGGTAGCCCCGGGCCTGCCGGTGCCGGTCAAGACGTACATGCCCCACGTGTTCCCCACCGCGATGGTGGACGACGTCGCGGGGATGGCTGCCAGGGAGCGTGTCAGGGTGACCCCCGAACCCCAGCCCGAGGGTGAGCCCAGCTTCAGCGTCAACGTGCCGCCGGGGGACTTCTTCTTTTACGCGGACAAGTGGGACAAGGACGAGGCGCCACCCTGTGTCGGCGCGTGCCCCAACAATTTCCTTTCCTGGAACGTAGAGAAGCACGTCATTGAGCCCGTCGAGGGTGCGCGTTGCATCGGCTGCCTGATCTGTGAGGTAGTCTCGCTACTCGAGGGTAATGGTGAACTCCGCATCAGACTCGATCTACCGGAGGTGGACTAATGAACAACGGAATCCTGAAACACCTGATCGGAATCGAGCAGCCCAATATTCTGGTTGTCGGCATGACCGGTAAGCAGGGCCAGACCAGCAGTAAGCTGATGATGAAGATGGGTACCAACGTGCTCGCCGGCTGTACACCCGGCAAGGGCGGACAGGAGATGCTCGACAAGCCGATCTTCAATAGCGCCAAGGAAGCCGTGGCGGCCAATCCCGAGCTGAACTGCGCCGTGATGTACGTGCCGGCGGGCGCCATCAAGGCCGCCGCGATGGAAGCCATGGATGCCGGACTCAAGTTTTCGGTGCTCACCGCCGACGGCGTGGCGACGCATGACGAGGCGGTGCTGAAGGAGTACGCCCAGACCAAGGGCTGCACCTATCTCGGCCCCAACACGGTCGGCATGCTCGATACGTCCGGCTACTTGTTCGGCCTGATCGGCGGCAGCGCGACCTGGGCCAAGCAGAACTACTTGCCCGGTTGCGTCGGTGTGATCTCCCGCTCGGGCGGACTGTCGCAGTTGCTGGGTGCTTTCCACTGCCGGCCCAACCTGCCCGGCCCGCACGAGGACGGCAGCTTCGGTCCGCTGTGGGGCGACAAGTACCCCGGCGTCAGCGCGGTGATGTGCACAGGCGGCGATCCGATGCCCGGCGTCACCATGCTCGACGCGGCCCTGGCCTTCCAGAAGGACCAGCGTACCAAGGTGATCGTGGCCTACGGCGAGACCGGCAGCACCCAGGAGAACGACCTGGCCGCGGCCGTCAAGTCGGGGCAGATCACCAAGCCGATCATCATTTTCCTCGGCGGGATGTTCACCAAGGCGGGCGTGGCCCAGAGCCATGCCGGCGCCATGATCCGCAACGAGGAAGAAACCTACGCCCACAAGCGCAAAGTAATGGAAGAAGTCGGAATCACCGTTGTCGAGCGCCCCGACGCGGTCTTCGCCCAGACCGCCAAGGTGCTGGGGCTATAGCCGTCCTCCGGGAAGGTCGGCACCGACTGGAAAAATGTAGCGGCCAGGCTCCGTCACGGGCAGCGGGGCTTCCGACAACGAAACGCGGCATCGTTCTTCGCCAACACCACACGGCCCTGGTGTGACAGGGACGTCTGGATGTGTTTCCAGAGCGGTTCGGGTAACTCGCTGCCCGGCGCTGAATCGGGCGAGAGGAATGGTAGCTTGAACCGGAGGTATGCCAGGAGGTCGTCGTGCTCCGCCGCCCCGAAGGCGAGTGAGTTGGGGTAGTCGACGCGCTCCACGTCCGCAAACCAGGGTTTCAACAGGCGGTCGCCGTTTTCGGCCGAGAAGTTGCGACTGACGGGGAGCAGGTGTGAGTTGTTTTCCTCCACGCCAACGGCGCGCAGCAAATCCCAACAGGACTCTTCCATGTGCGTCAATGCGACAAACAGCCCGTGCGGGGCGAGAATGCGGGCCACTTCCGGTACTACGTCCGGGAAGAAGTAGAGTGAGTAGGAAGCCACGATCAGATCAAAACTGTCGTCCGGCCAATCAAGTTGTGAATCGATCTGCCGGCAGACGAAATCCCCAGCGCGGCGGGCGTCGGTCACGCACTTGAGAAATGACTGTTTGTTCGCCGCGCACGCGTCCAATCCTACAATCCGAGCATCAGGTGCGACGCGCTGGGCGAGGGCCGCGCTCATGAAACCGAACCCACAGCCCAAATCGAGAATCCGACGGGCGGAAGAAAGTTCAATATTCCGCAGCGCGACATCGCGCACGTCGGTTTTATTCGTGGAACGGCGTTTAATGATGTCGGCAATCGCGGCGTGCCAATCAGGTTGCTCAAACGATGCCAGTGGCCAGTCAGCCTTCGTCACCTGCTCGTCTCCTCGCAGACTATATAGAGCGGGACCTGTCCGTCAGACCGGACAAGTCCGTACCTGACAAACGCATCAGGATTTCGCCCTGGTTGGTGGCTTCGTTCCCGACTTAGTTGAAGCGCGCCGCTTGCGCCTGTTTTTGACAAACGCAATCGTAACGTGGTATTCGCCATCCTCTTCCAATTCGGCCTGGACGGTATAGCCGCATTTGTAAAAGAGCCGCAGCATGGTCAGGTTGGTTGGGAGCACATCAGCCGTGAAACCGGAAATACCGTGTTCACGAGCTATCTCGCTGAGGATCTTGATCAGGCTGGTTCCGATGCCGCGACCCTGATAATCATCGCGGACCAGATATGCCGAGTCGGCCATGTTCGTATCTGGATTCTTGCTGTAATGGCCGACACCGATCAACTCGGCATCCTCGGAGGAATCGGTCAACACCACCATCGCCATGTCAGCATCATAATCAACTCGGAGCAACTCCTGCAGCTTTCCATGTGGCATGGTTACCACAGCTCGGAAGAAGCGGTTGTGGATCGACTCCGCGGACAGTTTATAGAACATGTCCCGCAAACGTGATTCGTCGGTGAGCTTCAGTGGACGCATAAACACTTTCGACTTGTCGCGCAACGTGATCCAACGTTCCAGCTTGTCAGGATACACCGGGGTCGCCGGTGTCAGATCAATCTGATCCGCGTATACCAGGCGCCGGGCCTTGGCTTCGTTCAACAACCAAGGACGAAACAAGGGATCAGCGATTTGTATCAGACTCATGGCCCGCTCACGGATTGATTTGCCATGCAGGTATGCCACGCCGTGCTCGGTTACCACGTAATGCGCGTCACCGCGGCTGGTCGTCACGGCGGCCCCGGGCTTGAGGTGCGGGACAATCCGTGAGATCGTGCCCTTGGCGGCAGTCGACGGTAAAACAATGATTGGTTTGCCACCCACGGAATGTGCCGCGCCACGGGTGAAATCCACTTGTCCGCCGATGCCGTTATAAAACATCTCACCCAGGGAATCAGCACAGATCTGCCCGGTGAGGTCCACCTCGATCGCGGAGTTGATCGAGATCATCTTCTCGTTCTGGCCGATGATATAAGGATCGTTGACGTATTCGGTGGGGCGAAACTCGATTTTCGGGTTGTTGTCGATGAAGTCGTACAAGCGGCGCGAGCCCATCGCGAAACTCGCCACTACCTTTCCGCGATGTAGTGTCTTTCTGGCATTTGTGATCACGCCCTTTTCTATCAGCGAAATAATGCCATCACTGAACATCTCGGTGTGAACGCCCAAGTCTTTGAATCCCTCCAGACTATGCAGTATCGCGTCGGGGATCTTGCCAATCCCCAGTTGCAGCGTGGCCCCGTCTTCCAGCAATCCGGCCACGTGCTTGGCGATGCGCCGTGAGAGTTTGTCCGGCCGGCCCTGGACGGCCTCCAGGACCGGGCGGTCACCCGGCGTCAACATGTCAATATCAGACACATTAATCAGACAGTCGCCGTAAACGCGCGGCATCTGTGGATTGATCTCCGCGATGACAATTCGCGCGGACTCCGCGGCGGCCTTGACGATGTCGGTCGAAACGCCATAAGTACAGATCCCATGCTCATCGGGCGGACTTACCGAAATCAGGGCCACGTCGATCACGACTCGGCCCGATCGAAACAGCTCCGGAATTTCTGACAGAAAAATCGGCGTGTAATCCGCGCGCCCCTGGGCAACGGCTTCGCGCACGTTGGGGCCGATGAAAAAGGCATTATGCCGAAACCGCTCTCCCAGGCGCGCTTCGGCATAGGTGGCCAGCCCCAGCGTGAGAATGTGTATTATCTCGGTATCGTCAATATCCGTGCGAGCCGAGAGCGCCTCCACAAGTACCTGCGGCTGACCAGCGCCCGACCCGAGAAACACCCGTTGTCCGTGCTTGATACAGGCCACGGCCCGCTCGGGTGTTACAATCTGATCAGCGTAGCGCTCCTGCCATTCTGATTGGCCATTCGTGCTCACGGCACGCTCCTGGCAAGTCCGATCCGAGAGCCACGGAATATGCCAAGCCCGGAATGTAAACGACCCTGTTTAATCACAGTCTAACAGATCTGTCACTGTTTTTGAAGATTATACGCGGGTCCCCATCAGGCACCTAACCACGCCACACTCGTGCGTGACTACCCCATGGCAGCACTATATGAGGTTATACAAAAGGGATCCTGGCGTGTGGGTTGTCAATCCAGCTTGCCGGCGGCCATCAGCCGTTTGGCCAGACCAACCAGATGCACTGAGCCAGTAATGCAGATCAGGTCCTCGCGGGTGACACAACTGCGCGCGGTGCGATAGGCTTCCTCGAGCGTCTCGACCATCTGAGCCATCTTGTGCGACTTCTCCTGGAAACGCGCGTGCAGTTCCGCCGGCTCGACCGAACGCGGCGTGCCGGTGTTGGTAAAGATCACCTTGTCCGCCCCAAGTTGGATCTGCGACAGCATCCCGTCAATATCCTTGTCCAGTGAACAGCCGAAAATTACTACCATTGAGTCGTAGCTGATATTCTGGCCGATACCCCGCATCAACGCCGCAATGCTGGCGGCGTTGTGGGCGGCATCCACGACCGTTTTCGGTAATTCGCGGATTTGCTCGAGTCGTCCTTGAATCCGGACACGCGCTAAGCCGTCAATGGCGTCCTGTCCCGCAATCTCGAAGCCACGTTGTCGTAGTGCATCAATGACACCCAGCGCCACGCCACAGTTGCAGGCCTGGTGCTCGCCCAGCAATGGCACCCGCACGTGGTCAAAGCGGCTATTCGGCGTGGTCATGCACACACGAATGTGAGGACCGGTCGGCCGGGACGACTCGAAGCGGCAACTGAACTCGATATCATCGCCCACGAAACGGATCGGAGCTTTGTTAGACTGGGCCACGCGTTTCAACACACGTTTGACGTTCGGCGGCTGCGGGGCACAGATGATCGGGATGCTGGTTTTGAAGATACCGGCCTTCTCTTCGGCAATCTTTTCCAGTGTATTACCAAGCTGGGCCATGTGGTCATAACTGATGTTGGTGATCGCACAGACTTCCGGCTTGATGACGTTAGTGGAATCCAGACGACCCCCGAGCCCGGTTTCGATAACTGCGATGTCCACCTTGTTATTCACAAAGTGAAGGAAAGCGGCAACGGTCATGAGATCGAAGAAGGTCGGATTTTCTCCATCCAGCTTACTGATCAGCGGGGCTATGCGAGCGATGAGCTTGGTGAATTCGCGTTCGGAGATCATCTCGTCGTTGAAGACGATGCGTTCGCGCAAATCGATGAAATGGGGCGAAGTGTACAAGCCAGTCCGATAACCTGCGTGACGCAACATCGCTGCCAGCATGTGGCAAGTCGAACCCTTGCCCTTCGTCCCCGCGACGTGGACTGTCTTGAACTCCTTGTGCGGATTCCCCAAGGGCTCCAAAATGCGTAACATCCTGGAAAGATTGAAGTTAGTGTGGTTATAACCCACCCGCACCATTTTCTCGTAGTTGGTGCGCGCGTTGATAAAGTCCAGCGCCGCCCGATAGGTGCGTATGGCGGTAGAGCGCCTCTTGCCACGATCTGTCTTGGTCCGTACCCCAGACTGATCCTTAGCCTTTCGGCGAGAACGTGTACTTTTCGCAACCATTCGTCCCATAGGTCTCATGTTAGCATGATTTGGCGATTTCGTCAATATGCCACCGGCCTGCCGACACACAGACCCGCTTAACTTAAATATATTGATGTAAGATAGTTACGCTCAATATACAGCTATCGACAAGCCTGGCTCGCAACGGCCACGGGTCGGCGAACTCACGGCGCTGACCACCTGGAGCTTTATACGGTACAATGGGACCTCAGGTGCTATTCACGACAGGAATATGGACACATGGAATTAGTACAGGTTGAACTCGGGCCACGTTCTTATCAGATATATATCGGACGTGGGGCACGACGACAGTTCTCGAATTCACCGCTTAGCAAGAGACGGATAGTTGTCATTACCGATACGCAGGTGGCCGACCTGCATTTGAGGACTCTGTTGTCCGAATTGCCGCCGACCCCACTAGTTCTGAAGGTGAAACCGGGCGAAGAGAGTAAATCACTCCGGGTGGCGGGCGAACTATACGACGAGCTGGCAAAAGCCCACATTGAACGCCATGATCTGATCATAACCCTCGGCGGAGGCGTGGTTGGTGACTTGGGGGGCTTTGTAGCCGCCACCTGGCTCCGCGGGATCGATTTCGTGCAGGTACCCACTACTCTCGAAGCCGCCGTGGATGCCTCAGTCGGCGGCAAGACCGCGGTCAACCAGCGTGCCGGCAAGAACCTGATTGGCGTATTTCACCAGCCGATGGCGGTGGTCGTTGACCTCGATTTTCTGGCCAGCCTGCCACGGCGGGATTATCTCGCCGGCCTGGGCGAGAGCATCAAACACGCGGTGATTCGAGACGCGGAGTTCTTTGAGTGGCATGAAGCCCACATTGATGACATCCAGGCGCGCCAACCCGATGTATTGGCCGAACTGATTGCCCGCAACTGCAGGATCAAAGCCACAATTGTCAGTCAGGATGAGCGTGAGAAAGGCCTACGCGCCATCTTGAACTATGGCCACACTATCGGACACGCCATCGAGCACTGCTGTAATTACGAACTGAGACATGGTGAATGCGTGGCGCTCGGCATGCGCGCTGTAAACGACATAGCCTGCGCGCGCGGTCTGTTAAAACGCCATACGGCCGACCGCATTACGGATCTGATCAAAAATCTGGGATTACCACTTTGCCTGCCGGCCCGGATCGACACTTCAGTCCTGGTCGCCGCTTGCCACATGGATAAAAAGGCCGCCGGCGGCGCGGTGAATTTCGTCTTCGCCACCGACCTGGGGCAGACCGCCCGCGCGGCCGATGTCACCGATGCTGAAATCGCGGCCGCCTGTACCACACTGCAACCATAGTGCCGCGTTGTTGCCATCGGGTAGCAGGCTTAGAATCGCGGCGAGATGATTCCCTCAGACGACATATCCGTCCTGACCGAACCCTCGGCACCGCGGCCTCCCCGTGCAGCGCCCGGCTACATGCGTGTGCTTTGTCTACTGGTATTGCTGGCAACCCTCTTCAGCTTCGCCCGGACAGCAAAATACTGTGTCGATCGCTTCGCGCCTGACTTCGAGTATTTTTATAAGGGTGGCGCGGCACTTTTGCAGCATGGCGGATTGGATCCCGGCTATGACGTGGATCCGGATGGACGTATTACACCTCGGGGCGGGATCGAATGGTATCTGCCGTTTGTATCACGCATTCTGACCTTACTGGCGTGGGCACCGCCCAAGGTCGCCGGCCTGCTGTGGTTGGGACTGAACCTGCTGGCAACATTGGCAACCATGCGCCTGGTGGGATCCTATTTGGTCGGACTACCGCGCCGCGACTGGCCGGTTACCCAATTGGTGCCCTTTATCCTGCTGGCGGTTTTCTGGTACTGGGAATACCGGCTCAACCAGATCAACAACTTCACCTTATTGCTTCTGACAGCGGCTTTCGTCTGCTGGCAGCGGGGAAAGCACTACACCGCCGGCTTCTGGCTTGGCCTGGCGGTATTGCTCAAGGTCACGCCGCTGTTGCTGGTGGTGTGGTTTCTGTTAAAGCGTCAACTGCGGACGGTCACAGCCGCGGTGGTCACAATATTGGTGGCCGGGCCATTGGCAACTTTCGCGATTTACGGCCAGGAGTATGCCACGGATTGCTATCGCTCCTGGCTGCACAATGCCACCATCCACGGCTCACAGCGCGGACTGATCATGGCCCAGACCGAAATGGACTGGCGCAACCAGGGCCTGGGGGCGGTTGCCAGTCGCTGGCTCCATCCCACCAATTACGCACTTCATTTTGATAATGATCCGCGGCTGGAAGCCCCGGATGAATACCAGACCATGAATGTTCTATCCTGGTCCCGGGAGACAATTGTGTGGCTTGTGTTGACGATCCAGGTGCTGAGCCTGATCGGTCTGATCTGGCTGGCGCGACATCCCGCCAGGAAACTGTCACCCTGGCAACTGCGTCTCGAATGGGGCTTGTTCCTGCTGGCCATGCTCTGGTTCATGCCGGTTATGCGTGGGTATCATCTCATCTGGGCCTACCCGGCGCTGGCGATCCTGGCTGGTGTTCTCCACCATGTTGGCTGGCGGCGGCGCTGGTCGTGGCTGGCTCTGGCTTGCCTGCTGGGCATGATCGTTGTGCAGTGTGCGTTGCGCTGGACGCTGCCACAGGCCGCTGGAATCCTGCTCTGGTCGGTGCTTGGCATGGCGCTGCCGATAGCACTGATGCTGGTGCAGCTCAAGCGCGATGCGCGCGCTATCCCCAATGACTGTATCAATCAATAGAAACAATCAACGGACTGCCCAGTTATGCAAACCACCAAGTGAGCCTCGGCCACATGATCAGATTACTCCGAAATGATACTCACTGGATCGGCTGGCTGGTATTGCTGGCGGCACTGGGGACCGTCTCATTCGTGCGGTCCTATACCGGACGTTTCGACTTCGAGCATTTCTACCACGATGCACAATACACCTGGGAACATGGCGAGTTACCTCCACCGGCTGAGCGACAATTGCCTTTCTATCCGCCGGTCGTGTCTCTCTTGCTGGCTCCACTGACTTGCGCGGGCCATACTACCGCCGCCGTTTTATGGACCGGCGGTCAACTCGTGTGTCTGGCATATGTTCTCATGGTGCTGGTCCGCTGGCTTCGTGCCCGGCAGAACATGCATGCGATAGCCGGCCCGCTGGCCTTGTCATGTCTGATTGCCGCTCCGGCACTTTACGAGGCCAGCAAGTTTAACCAGCTTAGTTACCTGATATTGGCGCTGTTGCTGGCCGCACTATCAGCACTGGAACGCAACCGGCGGCTTACCGCCGGCGCGTTGATCGGCCTGGCTACGGTTATCAAACTCCTACCAGCCATCTTTATTGTCTGGTTGCTGGTCAAACGGGAATGGCGTGCACTGGCCGGTTGCGTCATTTGGATGCTGTTGATCGTTTTCCTACCCACTTTAATCGCATTCGGCCC
Organism: Planctomycetota bacterium; assembly: GCA_043820985.1. Classification (GTDB taxonomy): domain Bacteria; phylum Planctomycetota; class Phycisphaerae; order UBA1845; family Fen-1342; genus JAAYXS01. The sequence continues at coordinate 41,824 of JBDRDH010000014.1, read as the reverse complement.
GCGGCAAACCGCGCAATATCACAGTGAGTGGTGGGAACATAACGTGCGCGGGGCTCCCACACAGGGCATGACGGACAGTGGTTTACCCGAGCATTTCATCGACCGGCGCAACCAGTCCCTGACCGCCATTTGCGCCCGCCTGCTGACCAGCGACCACCCCTATCGGGCCCCCTACCAGCCACTGCACGTCAGCGAGCAAACCAGTACATGGTTGGCGCGCGGCGGATTGGCGTTTCTGGCTATCGGCCTGCTATGGTTCACCCGGCGACCGGCCCAGGCGCTGGATGAAGTGGGTCGCCGAACCGAATTCGCGGTATATCTGCTGGCAATGTGGATCCTGTCGCCGCTATCCCGGCAATACTATCTGGTTTGGGCCCTGCCGGGCCTGGTACTCTTATTGCGCCTTATGCTGATCGAGGCGCATAATCGACGGGGGCGCCTGGGGCGTATCGGTTTGCTGGTGTGGTTGGCAGCCATGGTGGCCTGGATATTTGAGATTGCACGAGTATACGGCGCGCATTGGCTGGCATTGCTGATCCTGGGAATCCTGTTGCTGGCGAGCAGTCATCCCGGGCAGCACAAGAACGTGAAAAGCACCGTCAAAGCCGATGAGGCGCTGCCACCATAACCTGACTCTCAAGCCTTTGCCGCGAGGGTGAACTCGGTAATCTCGGGGCGACAATTGAACCGGATGCGCCGCAGATAACCCAGCCCACGATTAACGTAAAGACATTTTCCATCCTCATCAAACAGACCGGCATCATATTGACGATTGCGGATTGGCAGGATGGGAGCGCCGAAAAATGGTATCCGCACCTGGCCACCGTGGGTATGACCGCTGAGCACCCAGTCGCAAGGGTAGTCCTTCAGCACCGGGAATAAATCAGGGTTGTGACACAGTGCCAGGCATGGCTGATCGGGCTCAACCTCGGCAAACGCCGCCGGAATGTCACAGAAACCGCTCCAGTGATCCGCCAGTCCAACCAGTTGTAATTGGTCTTCGCCAATAGATACCACCCGCCGCTCGTTGCTCAACACCTCAATTCCAGCGGCGGCCAGCCGGTCAGTCGTCCGCCTGGCGAACGCGGCCGCGCCGCGACTAGCCGTTAAACGTCGCAAGGGTGAATAGATGCCATAATCATGGTTGCCAAGCACGGCATAGATCCCCCGAGGGGCTTTCAAACGTTCCAGTAACCTGACGAGGTCCGCGAACAGGTCCGAACGTCCCCGTGTGATGAAGTCGCCGGTAAGCACGATCAGGTCGGGTTTCAGATTTGTACAGCGTTCCATTTGTTTATTGAGGTATGGACCCGAGAGTCCACGTTCGAGGTGTAAATCGGAAAGCTGGATGATCCGCCGCCCGTGCCAGCCGTGGCCCAGGTTCGGCAGGTTCATAGTCACGCGTTCAAGCTTGGACCAGAAAGGCTCAATGTAGCGAGCATAACCCGCAGTCAGTCCGCCGAGCCCGAGACCGCCTAATCCCGCCAGCAGCAATCGGCGGCGGGTTATTCGCCGACGAGGTCGCTGAGCGTCATTTTCAGACGTAAGTGTTTTCCCGCGCATTCAATTCCTCTCAGGCACACCCTTATACGAGTGAATCCGAAAGTGGTGCGAGGATATAGGCTAGAGCTTACGGAAAATGACGCAGGCGTTATGACCGCCAAACCCGAACGAGTTGTTCATGGTGGTTGTGACCTGGGCATCGCGGGCGGTATGCGGGACATAATCCAGGTCGCACTCGGGATCGGGAGATTCCAGATTAATGGTAGGTGGAATCGTGTTGCTGCACATCGCCATGATACAGGCGATGGCTTCCACGCCGGCGCTGGCTCCCAGCAGGTGTCCGATGGCGCTCTTGGTGCTGCTAACCGCCAGCTTTCTGGCCGCCGGTCCAAAAGCTGATTTGATGGCCCTCGTTTCAGCCACATCACCCAGTATCGTGGCGGTGCCGTGTGCATTGACATAGTCGATGTCTTCGGGATTGAGGCGGGCGGCCGCCAGGGCGGTGGTCATGGCGCGCGCCGCGCCGGCACCACTCGGATCCGGCTGAACCATGTCGCCAGCGTCAGCCGTGGCGCCGAATCCGATCATCTCGCAGATAATCGGCGCGCCGCGCGCGCGGGCATGTTCGTAGTCCTCGAGCACGAGAATGCCAGCACCTTCGCTCAAAACAAAGCCATCGCGATCCTTATCAAAGGGTCGCGACGCATGCGCCGGATCATCGTTGCGCGTGCTGAGAGCTTTCATGGCCGCGAATGCCGCAATCCCCAAGGGCGTCACGGCCGCCTCGGAGCCGCCCGTGATGACGACATCAAGCTGACCGCGGCGAATGGCATGATAACCCTCCCCCATGGCGTTGCCGGCCGACGCACAAGCCGTCGAGATGGATTCGTTCAGACCCAGGAAGCCAAACTCGATCGAGATGGCACCCGCGCCCGCATTGGCCATAAGCTTGGGAATCGTGAACGCCGAGACTTTGCGCGGGCCCCTCTCAAGCAGTCGCAGATACTGCTCTTCGATCTCACGCAATCCCCCAATACCCGTCCCGAGAATCACGCCACTGCGGGTCGGTTCATAGCGCCCATCCAGCTTTGCCTCGGCGACAGCCATCTTGGAAGCCGCTATCGCCAACTGGGTGACCCGGTCCATGCGCTTGGAGACGCGGTGCTCGATATATTCCATCGGGTCAAAATCGAGACACTCGCCGCCGAAGGTTACATCGTATCCTTCGAGATTGTGGCGTTGTACGGTCGCAATACCGGAGCGCCCTGAGATCAAGCCATCCCAGTAAACGCCTACCGAGCTACCGAGAGGGGTAACTGCCCCCAGCCCGGTAATGACAACCCGACGATCAGCCATGGGAGCGTCCTAACCGTCGACTACTTGCTTTCGAGGTGTTTGTTGATGTAATCGATCGCCATCCCGACGGTTTGGATCTTCTCCGCCTCCTCATCGGGAATGCTCATCTCAAAGCCGTCCTCGAATTCCATGACCAACTCGACGGTATCGAGCGAGTCGGCATTCAAGTCATTTACGAATGAAGTCTCCCGAGTGATTTCGTCCTCGGAGACACCCATCTGTTCGGCGACGATCTTTTTGACCTTGGCCTCGATATCAGCCAGTTCAGGCACGATCGGTTCCTCCTGGCAGGTTCCGAACCCGTTCCAACAGACCCCAATAGTCCATGGGAGCACACCGCTCCCTGGGCCCTGCATGGCAAACCGACGTCCAAATAAGCGCAGACACGCTAACCTGGACAGGCCGGCATCACCCAGCTTGGCCCGCAATGCGGGGGATGATAAGCCGGTATCCACCAATTGCCAAGGGCAAATCGGGCTCTTCAGGCAACTCTGGCAGCTTACAGGAATCGGTTGTTGGCCGCCGGAGAACACGCTAGTATCACAAAAATGGAAGATTTAGCCGAACAGATGTGTGCAATCGGCCAGCGCGCCTACGGGCGGCAGCTCGTAGCGGGCACCGAGGGGAATTTCTCCTGCCGAATGCCTGAAAATCGCGTCTTATGCACTCCCACCGGCGTTTGTAAGGGTTTGATGCGTCCCGCGGATCTCTGCGTGGTCAGTCTTGATGGGCAGCAGATGGAGGGCACACGCCGTTGCAGCAGCGAGATCCCGATGCACCTCCGGATGTACCAGTCAGATGACGGTGTACAGGCTATCGTGCACACACACCCCCCGTTCGCGACTACCCTGGCGGTGCTGGATCCTGTCGATCTGACCGGCGTGCTACCCGAGGGTGATATATTCCTGGGTATGGTTCCACAAATAACTTACCAAACTCCCGGTACGCCTGACATGGCGACCGCCCTGCTGCCGTTGCTCAAAGACCATTCCGCCACCCTTCTGCAAAACCACGGAGCGGTGACTTGGGGACCTGATCTCGAAACGGCCTATATACTGATGGAAACACTGGAAGCCCTCTGTCGCATAGTTTATCAGGCACGGTTGATCGGCCAGATCCGGAGCATTCCCGCGAATAAGCGGGCCGAACTGGCAGAATTGCGGGCGAAACTGCGCGGAGAAGCGTAAGCGCCTCTCGTCAAACAGCCTGTCGTTCGGCTTTGGAAACCTGGCATCATGCCAAATCCCGGCAGCGAGTTGGCCGCAACCTTCCGAGAACTGACTCATACCTCACGCTCCCTGCGCATAGCGATAGTGGGGATTTTTGCCGGTTCAGTGTTGCTGCGTGGGCTGATTTTGGCTTCCGCTACGCCAGTGCTGGTCAGCGACGCCCGCGACTATCACGTTCTGGCAAAGAATTTGGCCGCCGGGCAAGGCTACATACAGCATTACGAAGGTGAGACTGCCGCCTTTAACGGATTCACCTTCCGAGCTTTCCGGCCCCCCGGGTATCCAATCATCCTGGCCGGCCTGGGGAGCATCTTCGGCTGGAGCCTCCATGTGCCACTGGTGGCCAACATAGCCGCTGATCTGGTGACACAAGCTTGTCTGCTGCTGATCGCGCTACGCCTGTTTGGGATCGGCTCCGCGGTAGCGGTACAAGTCCTGCTGGGATTGCACGTCTTATGGATTCCCAATCCCATGACGGAATCGATTCACACGGCTCTATTCTCTCTGTTGGCATTGCTGCTGATTTTCGGCTGGCCATTACGATCATTCGCCGGAGCTTTGGGCTTTGGGCTGATCACCTGTGCGGCACTGTTCATCCGGCCGATCACCATATGCGTGTTCCCGGCACTCTTGTGGAAATTCATCCAGGAGCACCGCTCGTGGCGGGGAATAATCTGCCTGCTGCTGACCGGACTACCGTCGCTGGCTGGTATGTCAGCCTGGACTGTCCGCAACTACCGCCTTTTTGAGGAGTTCGTGCCGTTCACCACGAACATCGGTCACCACAACGCCTGGGATTACGATCTCCACGCCGACCGAGCCTTCCTGCATTTGCGCCAACAGAGACTCAATGAAGCCCAGATCAACAAGGCCTTGATTCGGGCCGAACGCGAGTTCTATATCGATAATCCGGGAAAATGTCTGGTGCGATATCTATGGCGGGCCATGGCCCTGTTCTCCCTGAAACCCGCATGGGAAACAGAGCAGGTGCTCTGGGAGCTGGTACTCCCCATCCGACCATCCGGCACGTACATCCCACATCTATACCACACAATGTTCTGGCAGTATTACGTCACCTACATACTAGCCGCGTGTGGGGCCGGGATACTGGTTCTGCGGCGACGGGAGTTGGCGGGCTTGTGGACTCTGATGATTTGCTACGTGTTAATCCACGCCATGGTTTCACGTGGCGATATGCGGTTGGCCGCCCCTTTGTACCCTTTGATGTGCCTGCTGGCCACTACCCTATTCAGCGCTGGTTCTCGACAGGCGCCAGGACATAAAGAATCCCACGGAAATAACACGGTCATGAATCAAGCCTGAATATCGAGCCCGCCGGCGGACTCATCGGCCTCATCCTCATCATCGTCGAGTAAATGTTCCTCCTCCTCCTCCTCCTCGGAGAACGGCCGGCCCTGGCTGCCGAGACCCTCGGCGTCCTCATAAACCTCGCTGTCGGGATCTGTTTCCTTGATGATGTTCTTCAGTCTGTCCGCGAACTTTTCAGTGCCGGCGCGCTCAGCCTGGTCGGAAGATTCACGGACCTTCTTCTGCTCGGATTGCTTCTGGGCTTCGTGGGCCCCGAGCACAGAACTCATCCAGTTGGGCGGGATGGTCGACATGGCTTAACTCTGACAGTTTACACAACCTCAGTGGCAAACTCCCGCTGGCGGGCCTGCAACTGAGACCGCAGGCGATCCAGTATCGCCGAGTGCATCTGACTAACACGCGATTCCGAAAGATCGAGCGTCTCACCAATCTGCTTCATGGTCATCTGTTCGTAATAATACAAAACCACGATCAGGCGTTCGGCCCGGTTGAGGCCCCGGGTGACCAGGTCGCGCAGATCGCGTTTCTGGGCTTCCAACACGGGATCGGAGCTTTGTTCATCGGGGACCACGTCGATCTCAAAGACATCCCGCGCCGACTCGGAGTGCGTGAATTTTCTTGACAGTGAGATGAGCGTGACGGCGTTGGCGTCGCGCATCATCTTGTCGAACTGCGGACGCGACATGCCCAGCCGGCGGGCGATCTCATCCTCACTGGGAATACGGCCCAGTTCCATTTCGAGCGTCCGGGTAACATTGGCCAGCTTGTGAGCGCGGTGTCGGACCAGGCGTGGTACCCAATCCATGTTGCGCAATTCGTCCAGGATCGCGCCGCGGATACGCGGCGCGCAATAGGTCTCAAACTTGACGCCCCGGCTTAGATCGAAAGCGTCAATCGCATCGAGCAGGCCGAAAACGCCCGAGCTCATCAGATCATCGACGTCCACTTCATCGGGGAGTTTGGCGCCGATGCGTTCGGCGTTGTACTTTACCAGATAGAGATAGTGCTCCATCAGTTGATTGCGCAGGGTCTCATCGCCGGTCCGCTGGTATTTACGCCAAGCCGCCATGAGCTGCTTGGTATTGGGAAAAGTACGTACCGGCTGATCTCGGCTGACACGACGCAGGCGAATCCGGGGATTACGGTGAAGGGGCATCTGGTTACCTCTAGCGCGCCTCGAGCGGCGTCGCGGGTTCGGGGGCTTCTTCTTCCTCTTTGGTCTCGGCCAGTTCGCGCATGGCTTCCAAATGCTGACGATCGATCTCCTGCTTTTTACGCTGGAGATGGTCACGCAGGATCAGCCGAGCGGCCCACCCGATGATCTGTCCCACGGCGCAGGCCACAACCATGATCACTACCGCCCGCGTCAGGATGGTTATCGGGGAGTTTCCAACCACCAGTCCGACCAGAATGGCCAGACCGAAAGCCAATAAGCCGAGTTGTGCACCTATGCTTCGTACCATGTTTTAACGTCCGTGCCTACTATCGGTCCGCTTCCTTGCGGCCTTATACGAAGCGTCAGAGGAACAAACTGGCTACGCGGGCCCAGACCCCCTGCCGCGCCGCCAGGTTCGCTATTGGCGGAGCTATCCGCCTGGAAACCTCTGCTATACAAGCACTTGCGGAACATCGCGGATAACGCACCAGCACCGGGACCCGCTGCCGGACTGCGGCCGGTACGTGACGGTCAGTCGCGATATAGCCTAAGTCCTCGATCGGAAGTCCGAGAAACCGCCGGGCGACTTGTGACAAGCGGTGCGTGACTGTCACTGCTTCTGTCCGCGAATTGGTCATATTTACCACCGCACCAACGCGCCCATCGAAGCCCTGGATGTGCAGTAACTTCAACGTCGCATAAGCATCGGTCAACGCCGTGGGCTCGGGGGTCGTGACCACTACCAGCAAGTCCGCCGACATGGCAAAAGCCGCGATCGGCGGCGTGACTCCCGTCCCACAATCAACAACCACAATGTCACAATTCCACACCAGGCGCCTAACAGCCCGCGAACAGGTGGCCGCATCCACCTCCGGGGGCTGACCACCACGCGTCAGACCTGATACACCGCACAATACACGTAGGCCATCAGGGCCCCGGACAAGCAATTCCTGCAGCGAACGAGACGTGTCCGACAGGTCGGACATGTCGGCCATTGGGGAAACATCGAGCAATATGTCCGCGTTTGCCAAGCCAAAATCAGCATCGAGCAAAATTACTCGTTTACCGCGGCGCGACAAGTCGATGCGGAGATTGAGCGAGAGGTTGGTTTTTCCGACACCCCCCTTGCCGCTGACAACAACGATAACCTGCGCCCGGTGCGACCTCCTTGCCGACAATCCGCGCCGTTTGTTGCCCTGGATCCGCTTCATGCATCACCTGGTTAAAGGGCAATCGGCTACCCGTCCATGGGTAAGATTAGCTCAGCTACGCGCCGACTGCAAGCCTCCTCAATATCATGTGGAATATTTTGTCCGGCGGTCAGGTACGAAAGTGAACCATCCAATTTGTCCATCGCATTCAATACCACACCAAAACCCACCGCTTCGTCAAGCCGGGTCAACACCACGCGCGTGGGCTTAAGGGGCGCAAACACATTGGCAATACGCACTTGCGCAGAATGAGCAGTTGTGGCGGATAATACTAAATGAACTTCATCGGGACATGCCGCCCGCAGCAGGGAATCCAGGAGGCTGATACGCTCGCTCTCACGCATACCAATCCCCGGGGTATCGATCAGGAGACAATTCATGGGGCGATACTCTTCCACGGCCGCCTTCACTTCCGCCACTGTGTGTGCACCAGTCGCTGATACTCCGATTATTTCAGCGTAACGCCTTAGTTGTTCATGGGCCGCCAGCCGGTGCATATCCAATGACAGCAAACCGACACGCCGGCCCTGGCGGACTTTCATATGCGCCGCCAGCTTGGCTAGAGTCGTGGTTTTCCCAGCACCTGAAGGTCCGACCAGGGCAACACAGCGGGTGTTTCCAGCCAACAGCTCAGTTGATTCCATCGTGGGTACCATGCGGGCAATGCTACGCCGCAGTACTTCGGCGACGACCCGACGATCATCCAGACATTTGCCGGGCATGGCGCGAACAGCCGCTTGAAGTAACCGGCGCGCCAGATCCGCGGAAACCTCATTCCGCACTAACTGCTGGAAGAACGGCTGCACCTGCTCCGGAAGCGCTGGCGGATGGTGCTCGGTACTTGGAATACCTCGTAACTCCACGGAACGTTGCGAGAAGTCACAGGACTCTCCACCCATCGCACGGATGCGCTTCGCCGCGGAACCCACCCGTGGTGCCGGGGTATGCGTTTCGGGCGGAGCGGCGGTGATCTCAACACGGTCACGTCCGACCAGGCGGCCCAGGCCACTGGCCGCGACACTACGCGTGCCAAGTATGACGGCGTCCGGACCCAGGTCGCGTTTAACCTGGCCCAGCGCTTCAGGCATTGATGGTGCTCGGTATATCCGCACTTTGGGTGTCAAGATTGATTACTCCATGGGCTTGTACGTCAACTCCCCGCACAATTTCATTTAAGGCCAGCACCGGCGTCTGCGGCAGAAGGGGCTCGATGATGCGCCTGACCCACATGCGAATCTGTGGCGAACAGAGCATGACAACCGATACGCCCGCGGCCGCGCCTCCCGCCTGTTCGATTTGCCGTTGTGTCTTCATGGCCAGCTCCGATTGGCGTTCGGGGGGCAACGCCAGGGCCGAGCCATGTTCGAGACGCTGAATGTTGCCTTGGAGGTAGTCTTCGCTGGCCGGATCCAGCGTAACACAGTGTATGACGCCCTGGGCGTCCTTGTATTGGGCGCAAATCGTGCGTGACAGGGCATTACGCGCGTACTCGGTAAGTATCTCGATATCCTTGGTCTTGGGCGCCCAGTCGCCGAGCGTCTCCAGGATCGCCTCCAGGTCACGGATCGGCACGCGCTCACGCAAGAGGCCCTGGAGTACCCGCTGCACCTCGCCGATCTTAAGCAGATTGGGAATAACTTCCTCAACAACCGTGGCATTACGCTGCTTGAGATTATCCAGCAGCTTCTGGGTATCAGCCCGCGTCAGAATCTCCGCGGCATGACGTTTAATGATCTCGGTGAGATGGGTAGCCAGCACGCCGGTCGGCTCAACCACGGTGTAGTTCAAGCGCTCGGCATGCTCGCGTTCGGTGGCCACGATCCACCAGGCCTTCAAACCGAACGATGGCTCGCGCGTCTCGATGCCGGTCAGCCGCTCACCAGCCATGCCCGAATCGATTGCCAGCAACTGATCGGGCAGAACCTCACCACGGGCGATCTCCTGCCCGCGCAGTAACACGACGTAACGATTGGGTTCCAGTTCTGAGTTGTCACGGATGCGGACAGGCGGGACAACCAGGCCCAGCTCAAGCGCCATTTGCTTGCGCAGGGCGCTAATGCGATCCAGCATATCGCCGCCGCGGGCTCGATCGACCAGGCTCACCAGGCCAAAACCAACCTGGAACTCCAGCGCATCCAGCGCCAGGTGTGATTCGATCTGCTGCGGCTTGGCGCGCTCCCGGGCGCGCGCCTCGCGAACCTTGCGCGCTTCCTGCCCGGCTTGCGTCTGACGGAGGAAATAGGCCACGACTCCACAACCAGCCGCCAGGCTGATCAATGGAACCTTGGGCAGGGGAGTCAAGGCCAGTACGCACAGGAATCCGCCCGCGATGATCAACGCGATCGGTTTGGCGAACAGTTGGCCAGTTACTTCCTCGCCCACGTTCGTCTGCCCGGTGCTGCGCGTGATCAGCATGGCTGCGCCGACAGACAAAATGAAGGCCGGAATCTGGCTGGCCAGGCCATCACCAATGCTCAGCTTGGTATAAACCGACAGACATTCCATCACCCCCAGGCCACCCTCGACCATGCCAACATAGAGGCCGCCCAGGATATTCACAAATGTAATCACCAGGCCGGCAATGGCGTCACCACGCACAAACTTACTGGCACCGTCCATGGCGCCGTAGAAATCGGCCTCGTCGGAAATCTTCTGCCGCCGCGTACGGGCCTCGGTCTCGTCAATCATGCCGGCATTGAGATCAGCATCAATAGCCATCTGCTTGCCGGGCATGCCATCCAGCGTGAAGCGCGCCGCGACCTCGGCAATGCGCGTGGCACCTTTCGTGATCACCACGAACTGGATGACGGTAATGATCAAAAAGATGATCACGCCCACCGCCAGCGAGTTGCTGGCGACGAATATGCCGAAAGCCTCGACCACCCGTCCAGCGGCGTCGGTACCCTGAACGCCGTTCGCCAGGATCAGCCGCGTAGTCGCGGTGTTGAGTACCAGCCGCAGCAGGGTGGTTGCCAACAACAAGGAGGGGAAACTCGAGAAATCCAGCGGACTGCGGAGGTACATGACGGTCATCAGCACAATCGTCGCCAGCAGAATATTGCTGACCAGCAGGAAGTCCAGGATGACCGTCGGCAAGGGGATTAGAAGGACGAAAATCAGCGCGGCCGCCGCGCAAGGGAACAGCAACCCGCGGTGACGGGCAACGAACTTCAAAATCGGATTACTGTCAAGCACTGCCGCCACTCTGAGTAAATCAACTCCGTCAGAACCTTGGGACGCCGCCCGTGCAGACCGGTACGGCGTAGACTCTCAAACTGCTTCTCTCTCAACCTGCCGGCGCCGCGCGCCCCGCCAACTGGTATACATAAGCCAGCAACTCGGCCACGGCGCGATACAGTGCCGGCGGCACTTCCTGGCCAACCTCCGCGCCGGCGTGCAAAGCCCGCGCCAATGGCGGCCGTTGCACCACGGGTACGCCACTTTGTTGAGCAATCTGCCGGATACGCAGCGCCAGCAAATCCTGACCCTTGGCCGTCACGCGCGGCGCGTTCATGGTCGCCTCATCGTACTTCAGGGCCACGGCATATTCGGTGGGGTTGGTGACAACCACGTCAGCTTGGGGCACATCCACGGCCAGCCGCTGCATGGCCAGTTGGAGTTGCGCCCGGCGGCGACGTTGCCGAGTTTGCATGTCGCCTTCCATCTGCTTCATCTCATCCTTGACTTCCTGTTTGGTCATTTTGAGATTGCGCCACCAATTCCAACGCTGATAGGCATAATCGAACAGCGCCAATATCAGGAGCATGACTCCGATGCGCATGGCCAGACGATAAAGCACTTCACTGCTGAGACTGAAGGCCCCACCCGGCATCAATGAGCCCACCGTCAACACCTGGTCAATATCATCGACTATCGAAAACCACGCCACGGCGGCCACAAAGATCATCTTCAGGACGCCCATCCCGAAACGCGTCAGAGAGTCGAGTGAGAAAAGACGCTTGAGTCCTTTAATCGGATTCAGCTTCTCAAGCTTGGGTTTGAGACGTTTGAGGGTGATCGGTATACCAGCTTGTAATGCCGTGCCAATCACGGTAATGACCATCAGCAAAACCAGAAAGGGCACGATCATCATCAGGGCCGCGTAGGCCACGCGCATGATCCAGGGAGCTAGTCCACTGACGGTAACATCCGGATCATCTCCCAGGCCACGAGTCAGGTTGAACATGGTCTCGAACATGCCGCCGCCCAATAGCCTGAGCAATAGTAGACCACCCACCAGCACGATCGCCGCTGTCAGATCGGTACTGCGCGGAATGCGCCCCTCATCGCGCGCCTCTTTCATACGGCGCGCGGTGGGTTGTTCGGTCTTTTCGCCCGCATCATCCGCGGCCATCGGCCTGGAACTCCCTTACAATCAACCACCAACTAGCTGGCGTAGCCAGTCAAAACTCATATCCAAAGCATCGGTGAACGCCGCCATCGCCGATGGCAGGGCAATCATCATCACCATGAAACCGACCAGGGACTTGAGCGAGAAACCAACCGTCGCAATGTTGAGCTGCGGCACGGTGCGCGAGATAAAGCCCAAGGCCAGATTCACCAGAAACAGCGTCAGCACGGCCGGAGCCGCCACGCGGATCGCCACCACGCCGCCAACGGCCAGGGCCTCGACCAGTATCCGGTATCCCAGGTCAGACAAATTCACTTCCCCCAGCAAAGGCAGCGTATCGAAGGTATCCAGGCAGGCTTGCAGCAGGATGCGGTGCCCGCCCACGACCAGATATACCACCACCGACAGTTGCAGATAAAAGGCACTCAACACAGTCAGATTCTGACCGGTGGTCGGATCGGCGATCTGTCCAAAGGCCAGGCCGGAATTTTGCGCGACCAGTGTGCCCCCCATCTGGACTCCCACGAAACAAACAGTCACCACCATCCCGATCAGCAATCCCAGGAGCGTTTCGCTCGCCAGCGCCAGCAGCAGGCCCAGGGGCGTATCCGGGGTAGTTTCGGCTGGTTCGACAAAAGGCACCGTCAGGGCCGCCAGCCCCAGAACCAACAACAGCCGTAGCCGAGTCGGGATAGCCAGCGCACCCAGGATCGGCTGGAATAGAAACATGCCCGCCAGTCGCGCCGCGACCATCAGGAAAACCGGCAGCCGCAGATATTGAGCCAGTAGTTCGTAAGGCATGTCGCATAAGCCCGTTCAACCGCTACCTGTGATCGACACCCCGGTGCTACTGCGTGGCAAACATCGTCTGGGCATACTCCAGAATGCGCGCGGCTAACCAGGGGACGAAAAACATCGTGGCCGCCAGCATGGCGATAATCTTGGGGACCATCGAAAGGGTCTGATCCTGTATCTGTGTGATGGTCTGGAGCAGGCTGATCAGTACACCGACTATGACCCCGGTCACCAGCACCGGCCCGGCGATGACCATGGCGGTCAGCAGGGCCTCGCGGCCCAGGTCCAGAGCGCAGGTCAACTCCATGGCAGCTCTCCCACGTTAGTACACACTCGCCATCAGCGACCCGGCCACGAGATGCCAGCCGTCCGCCAGCACAAACAACAACAGTTTGAACGGCATGGAGATCAGCACCGGCGGCAACATCATCATGCCCATCGAGACCAGCACGGTAGCGATCACCATATCGATCACCAAAAACGGCAGATAAATGCGGAAGCCCAGCACGAAGGCGGTTTTCAGCTCGCTCAGGATGAATGCGGGAATCAGAGCCGTGGTGGGGACCTCCGCCTTGGATATCGCCACGTCTTCCGGCACGGCTTGCTTGGTGGCATACTCGTACATCATGTAGACATCATCTTCATTGCCGGCCACTTCAATCTGCGCGAACATGAACTCGCGCAGCTCCACGCCGGCTTTCTTGATGGCATCAAGCTGCCCTAGGTGACCTGCCATGTAAGGATCAACCGCTTCCGCCCGAATGCGCTCCCAGGTCGGCGCCATCACCAGGAAAGTCATGAACAGCGCCAAGCCCATCAACACCTGCGAGGGCGGCAACTGCTGAGCTCCCAGAGCCTGACGCAACAGCACCAGAACAACCACCATCCGCACGAAACAGGTCATCATCAGGACAATGCTGGGCGCCACTGTTAGCAAGGTCAGCAACACAACTACCTGCATGGTAGCGCTAAGCGATTCGGGGCTATTGGCTTGTGGTAGTAACCGGCTGATATCAGGAATGTAAACCCCCGGGCTGTCGGCCTCGGTACCAACTGGCTCGACCGTGGAATCCTGGCCCGCCGCCGGCCGCGCCAGCAGGACCAGTATAGCAGCGACCAACAGACCATAGCGCCACAGCGGCCAGCGGTCTTCGGCCTTCCGTTCCGTCGGTTGACGATCCGCTCCTCGGATCACCGCGGATTCCTTTCTTCCAGGGGTGGTTCCACCACCCAGACTCTGCGGTGGTTAAGCCTGCTTGATGGCCGAGCGCAGGCGCTCCATGGTCTGTGATAGCTTGTGCCGTAGATCGATGACACCGGGCACGGACTGGTCGGACCCCCGGTCAGATTCATCATAAGTGCGCGCTTCGGTTTGCAAACAGCGTTGGAATTCCGCCGTGTGACTATCCGCCCGCAGGCGGGTTTGTTGTCCCGCCAGGCGCGCCGCCAACTCCCCATCATCAATTACCGACAATGTGCGGATTGAATCCGACGTGGCACCAATCAGGATCAATTGCGAGCCGATCCGCACCAGGCTCAGCGATTGCCGTGGGGCCAGGTTGGTGCGGCTGAGCACTTCGATCACGGCGGAATTCTTCGAGCGGGGGGTCAGTGACAGCCGGCCACTGGCGACCAGCCGGTAGCCCCAGGCCAGCAACATGATCAGGGCCACCACTCCAGCCAACGACGCGGACGTGCGTAACCAGTCGGCGCGCCGTCCCCCGGCTTCCCCGCTATTGGTGTCCGGGCCGGCCACGCGCGGGCGTTTGAGCAGGTCGTGGTCCATGCGCGGGGCCGCGATCTCCGGCGAAGACCAGGGATCCGCAAGTTGATCAGCTACACTAAGGTTTGAGGTGTCCGGTCCAGCAACAGGATCCGCCGCCAGCCCAATGCCCGCGCTGGCCAGCAACACTCCATTGCAGATTAGCGCCATCCATGGCGTTGACATAATCACTCGCTGTTTTCAATATCAGTTGTGAAACTGATGATCTCATTAATACGCACGCAGAAGTTTTCATTGAGTACCAGAACCTCGCCGCGCGCCATGATCCGTTCATTCACATAGATGTCGACCGGATCGCCGGCCAGTTTGTCCAACTCGACAACCGCGCCTTTCGACAGACGCAGAACATCCTCGATGTACATCTGCGTACGCCCCAGTTCGATTCTGACATCGAGTTCCACGTCATCGAGCAGGTCAATGTTGTTGACCGGTTCAGTGGCTTCCTGTGCATTCAGGTTTGGGATCTCCAGCGCACTGGCATCCCCGGGAGCTACCGTACTGGCCGCCGCGCCAACCATGGCCGGAACTCGCTCGGGGATCTCCGTGGTGCTGGACTCTTCAGCGCTGCTGGACTCGGCGGGGCTGTCTGATTCTTCCGCAATAACCGCCGCCATTTCAGCGGCCAAATCACTATTGGCGGCCTCGGTAACTAACGCCGCCACCTCGCTCTCCGCTTCCTGGGTCAACCGATCAATCTCTGACTGATCGATCAGGTTGGAAGCGGGCGCTGAGTCACCAGACTCCTGTTGGGAATTCACGTCGGCGGATGCTTCGGCCTGAACCTGGGCCGCCATCGCCTCCAGCTTGTCCGGAGAGATCTCCGCGGCCGGTGGCGAAGCGGCGGCATTAGCCTGGTTAACCTCTTCAGGGTCCTGGTTGGCCTCTTCCGCGTTGATCTCGGGAGAATTTGGTTCGTCAGCCATCAGCTCTGTACGTCCTTGCCTGAGCTTGCATCAAGCTGCCTGCCTGCGAGCGGCTTAATCCGTCTGAATCGGCACACAGCGCGGAATCAGCACGCGCGCCACCGTCTCTTCATCGCCCAGCACGTCACCCAGGGCATGCTTGAGCAGTATCCGCAGTGTTTCAAAATCATCTTCATTCAATACGCGCTGACTGGCCTGCCGAATGGTCTGGGCCACACGATCGCGGATGGCGCTGTCACGAGCGACAACCAGCTCTTCCAGGGCTTCTTTCTGTCCAGCCGGAACCACCAGGCTGATGTCAAAATCGTAAATCACCGTGCGCCCCGACTTGTTGTTGGGCACCTTGAACTTTCTCAGCAGCGAAACCTCAGCGAATTCCTGTGGTTCGCCGGGGGCTTCAGCATCCGAGATAACATGCTCGGTTTCGCCGTAGCTGACATTCGGTCGGGTACCGAAGAACTTGAACGTCAGGAAGACCGCCCCGGCTTCCACCAGGGCCACAACTACCACCACCGTGAGGGTAGTCATCAGCCAGGAGCGCTTTGAGGACCCAGCGCTGGATTGAGCATCAGCCCCATCGGCAAATTTGTCAGCCATGAGCAAATTCCCTAGATCGGCGAGTTCCAGGTCTTACGTTCTGATTCAAATTATCGACGAAACGCCAGGCAGGCTTCATGGACTTACGCGCAGCGACCTGGGAACACACGTCTTATGAGACATTTACCGCTCTTTCAGGCACTTCATGCGCTGAGGCGCAAAGTTTTCCAAGTTAGCTGACCTGGAACGTACGCAGAGCCCGGTTGTAGTCGATGGCCCGGCGGATAACCTCCGACAGCGACTCCCGCACCATGAACTGTTCACCCTGGAGCAGGGTTACCAGCGTGTCCGGCGTGGCCTCCACGGTCTTAATCTGCTCGGCGTTCAGGATGAAGGGGCGTCCATTCAAACGGGTCAGGCGGATCATGACACATGCCTCCCGGCCAACGCCAGTGTGACCTTATCACGCACGTACTACCGGACGATCATCAACAGGTGATCCATGAGTTCACTGGAAACGCTGATAACTCGACTGGAGGCCTGGAAGCCCGTGCTGGAGGTTACCAGACCGATAAATTCCTGAGAAAGATCCACATTCGATAGCTCCAGGGCTCCGCTCAGCAGCGTGCCGCTGCCCAGTTGGCCCGGTATGCCCACGGATGCAGCACCCGAATTGGGACCAATTAAGTACAGATTGTCCGTCTCGGCTATCAAACCTTCATCATTGGCAAATGTTGCCAGCGTGACTTGTCCTAATGTGCGCATCTGACCGTTGCTGAAAATGCCGGAGATCACGCCATCCTCGGCGACGCTGAAATTCATCAGGGTCCCGGGCGGGTAACCATCCTGTTCGGCCGCGATAATATTGGACGTTTGTGTCGATAGCCCATGGACATCCGAGAAATCTAGCGTGAAGGTCAACGGCGTGGCTGAGCCAGTCTCGTTGCGACTCATGCTGAACTGGTTGTCAGTGGCTTGCAGATAGTTGCCCTCCGTGTCAAACGCCACCGTCCCCGTGCCCAGCACGCGCGAGCCCCCGCTGGCATCGGGAGACTCCACATAGTAGCGCCAGATCGGACCGGTGTTGGGCGTCTGTTCCAGGGCAAATGTTACGTTGACGGACACTGGCGTGCCCAGCGAGTCATAGGCCGTGAACGCGGTATACACCCCGGAGCCATTGGCTGCCGCGTTCTGCGTGAACTGGAACGGCAAGGGCGTGACGTTATTGGTGGTAACTATGTCATTGGCATTGATCACAAAGCCATTCTGTTCACCGGCATTACTGCGAATCACCAGCGTACCGTTTTCGATCGTCACCCCCGGGTCGCCCGGCACCGTGGCGGTGGTATGAATACCCAGCACGCCGTTCAGCCAGGTGGCCAGATCGTCCAGCGTGGTTCCGGTGGTACCAACGATAAAGGACTGGTCCGGCAGCTCGCGCTCGCCCCTGACTACACCCGAGACGGTTAGGGCGTCGCCGGCGGCAAATAGAGTCTGGGTGGCGTTGTCCCCCGAGCGCACATCGGTAAGCAACGTGGCACTGCTGACGGCGCTACCGCCGCCGTTAACCAGGGCCTGGGTAACATGTTCGGAACCCTGGGTAGCAATCGTACCATTGGCACTGAGGTCGCCATCCATGTAGACCTGCTGGGTCGCATTGGCCATACTCAAGGTGCCCAGGGGAATGTTGAGATCCTGCAGGAGGCCGGGAACAAGATTGAAGTCCTCATCAACTCCGAAGCCTTGCACGAGATTGCCATCCATGGTGACCAGATTGTTCTGGGAATCCACGGAAAATGAACCATCGCGGGTGTAGACCTGGCGCCCCGCGGCATCGCGCAGGATGAAGAAGCCGCGCCCATTGACGGCCAGGTCGCTGGCGATACCAGTTGTCTCAACAGTACCCGACGCAAGGTTGCGTTGCGTGGTGCCCACCATGGCACCGTAGCCGACCTGGGTTGGATTGGTACCCCCACTGTTCGCATTGGGCGCCGATCCCATCGACATCATCTGGGAAAACTGTGTTTGAAACAGGGTGCGCGAACCCTTGAAGGCCGTGGTGTTGACGTTGGCAATATTGTGGCCAATCGTGTTGATACGCGTCTGGTTGACATTGAGGCCCGTCAGACCGGTATACATAGCCGTCGTCAGACCCATGTTAAAACTCCATAGAGGCTTTCCGAAACCGCCGGCACCCGGTCGCGTGGCACGCTTGCCAAGCTACAACTCCAATAGGCCTTTGAGTTGCAGCCACTTGGCGGGCGACTTCTCGGCGGGCGCCTCTGCCTGGGCGGTCGCTTCTGATTTGTCAGCATCACCGCCCGACACACTCAGCTGCTCGGGAGTTGTGATGCGTGATACATCCACGGCCCGGATGGACTGACCCGTATCGAGTTCGAGGAGCGCGGTTCCGTCAGGGCCGAAACGTACGCCGGTTACCACGCCGGTGATCGTGATTGGTGAGCCATCCGGACCGCTGGTGAGCCCTTCGACATACTTGCCGAGTAGCTCACCCAGCCCGTTGGTGCGTTGCTGACTGGCCAGCTCATCAAGTGTGCTGGTCAATTGCTGGGAAAGCTCAATGCTGCGGATCTGCGAGACCTGGCTGATCATGTCCGCCGTCGCGGTTGGTTCGAGCGGATCCTGTTGCTGCAATTCGGTGACGAGCAGCTTGAAGAAATCCTGGCTCGACATCTCGCCCAGGCCGCGCTCGGTCCCCACCCCGGCCGTGGACGCATTGGAGGCGATGGCATAAGTTTCCATCACAAGCACCTTGCCTGCTGGCAGCGCAGCGGCGCCACCTGCCACGCGAGCGGGCCTCCTTGCCGCCCTACGCCAGTATGTTTACCAGCGACTCCGTCGCCGGTTCCTGGATGAATTCGCGCTCCGGCTGCTCGGCCGGGGACGTTGAATTGGCTTCCGTGCCAGTATCGTTCGGCTGCTCCGCATCCGGGTTGGCCGCGCCTTCCTGCCCCGATTGGCGCGTGTCAGGCCGCGGCGTCGTATCACCAGGATCCGGGCTGGCGACCAGTGGCGGGCGGATCTCAACGCGTTCCAGTTGCACGCCGGCCGACTCCAGCCCCGCCCGCAACGAGTCAATTCGCTCAGTCAGCAAGCGATGTGCCAGGGGTGTTTGGGTATCGATGCGGAGCAGCAGGACATTCTTATGTAAGTCCATGGTCATACGGACCGTACCGAGCTCAGGCGGATCGAGCCGTAAAGTGGCGCGGGCACGCTCCGCCCCGATCTGAGTACGAACGACGCGCAAGATCCGCTCGATGTTGGCGTCATTCCTGCTTGTGTCCGTGCCGCGCGCTCCCGCCGTAGTGTTTGCCTTGTCGGCCGACCGGCCAGGAGCAGTGCGCGTAATGGCCGAATCCGCGATGGGGCTGGCGGATGCCCGCACGCCAGTGTTGGCTTTGGTGATATTTGTAGTGCCTGATTGCCCGGTATCCCGCGAAGTGCCCTGCCCGGGAGATATACTGCCCACGCTTCGCGCGGACATCAGCGCGCCCATACGACTGCCCGTGGAGGCCGGTTCCGCTGGCGTGACCGCCACTGCCCGACCAGCCAGTTGCGGCATCTCAACCGTATTGTTAGCCACGGGCGCGCTGTTGCGCGCCGTGTTTGCCGTTTCCTTGCCCCCCGTTAGTCGGGAAGAATCCGGCGGCGTGGCAGCGTTCGGCTGTTTGTCAGTGGGAGACGACTTTTCCGTATTTGAGTTCGTCGATTTCGCCGACTCCAGACTGGCCGCTTTCGGGCCACTGTTCCGCGCAGCCCCCGGCGACTGGCCTTGCTGTCGAGCCTGTGATAATGACCGGCGAAAGCTCTGACTCTGGAGATCCGCGCGTAACCGCTGGCGGGCCGCGTGACTGCCCGGTGCCAGCCGACGTTCAGCCTCGAGCGCGGCATCCAGCGGTGTTTGTGGGCCAAGACCGCCAGCCGCCAGCACCTGGCGATGACGTTCATCGGCACGTTGCTGGTCTTTATCCGCGCGCTCCTCAAGCAGGGACTGCCCCTGTGGACTAAGACCCATCAGACTGAGTAATTCGGGGATTAACAGCAGGTTGGTACGACCGGCGGGAGAGTCCACTCCGGCCGCGGAGAGCGGGTTGACCTGCATGGCAGCACCTTACGGCGCGGCGTCGCCCTCGATCGTCCCTGACTCAGTGGCGTTGCCTTCCGGATTCTGGTTTCGCAACTGCTCCAGCAGTTGTGACATAATTTCCTGTTCCGCGGGAGTCTTCATCTGGGCCAGGATTTTCTTGGTGATACCGACATCGAGCCGCATAACCAGGCGCACGGCATCCGCCGGGCTGTGCTCCCACATCCGCATGATGTGCGCCTTGGCGTTTTTAGCCGGCAAGCCTGATACCAGCTCGACCTCGCGCTCAAAACCCACATCCTGGATTTCATCAGTCATTTTCCGGCGACTTTGACTCCACGCCGACTTGCTATCATCAAACTGCTCCTGCTCGTTGAGCAGCTCCTGCAAAGCCTGATCAAGCAGACGCTGGCGCGCATCCACGTCGCACCGGGCACGTTCCAGCATCTGGCTTTGCAGGTGATTACGCTGGCGCGCCGCGCGCACCTCGGCCGCCGACTGTCCGCGCGGCTGGTCGGATTCTTCCGCGGCCACCATGTCTTCGGCGGCTATCGGAGTCTGATCATCCAGATCGCCACGTAACGCGGCCGCGGCCATTTGCATCCGCTCACTAGTCAAATGACCGGCAAAGACGAGATAGGTAACCAGCCCCGCGCCCGCCAGCAGCGTCGCAATGGCGGCAATGGATAATCCGTTGTAGATCCTGGCGAACATAGTACGTTTAACCGTTATTCGGCCGCCATCGTCGCCGATGGCGTGGTTGGGGAGTTAGCAAAGCCGTGCAACTGCTGTGCCAGTTCGTCGGCGGTCGCCTGTTCCTGGCGTTGCCGTTCATGCCGGTACACACTCCACTTCCGCTCACGGAGCTTCTCGATGATGCGTGTTTGCTTGCGGGCTTCACGAAAGGTGGCCTGGATCTGCTCCAGTTCCTTATCCAACTCATCTCGTAAGTGTTGTCGCCGGGTCATCGTATTGCGTAAGTGGGCAATCCAGGCCCAGCCGCCCGCCAGGTCGGGGGCACTCAGTTGTTTTTGTTGCTGGTTGCCCAGGAGTTCGCCCTGTTGCTTTTGGATTTCCCGCCGGGTGGCTTCGTCGGCCTGGTCGAGACGCGCAATTTTGGCATGTTGCGCGGCAACTTTGCGCTTGGCCTCGCGTTCGTACAAGCGGCGCACCTTCAACAGTGTTTCCAGTGGAAAGTGAAATCTGCGGGCCATTTATCCGGACTCCATCAAGTGCCCTTCCGACCTGTCGCCGGGGCGGGCTTCGAGCGCACCCGCCGCGCCGTCTGCTCAATCAGTTGGCCAAGCTGTTTGATGGCCGTGGTTGAAGACTCAAAGGAGCTGCCCGCACCGCGATCCTGGCAGAGATACTCGGTAATCCGTTCACGGGTCTGGACGGCGACGTCGTACTCCGGGTTGGCCCCCGGCACGTAGGCGCCAATGTTGACCAGATCCTCGATATCGTTCCAGGTCGCCAGCACCCGCCGAACGCGTATGGCGGCCTGGCGTTGCTCTTCATCAACCACGTCATCCGCCACTCGACTGATACTGGCCAGCACGTCTACCGCGGGATAGTGGCCGCGATTGGCCAGGCCGCGGGAGAGCCAGATGTGTCCATCCAGAATCCCTCGAACCGCATCAGAGAGCGGCTCGTCAAGATCATCGCCTTCGACCAACACGGTATAGATCCCGGTTATGCTGCCACGTTGTGTGCGCCCCGCGCGTTCCAACAAGCGTGGTAACAGGGCATAGACACTGGGCGGATAACCCTTGGCGGTCGGGGGCTCACCAGCCGCCAGACCAATCTGCCGCTGGGCCATCGCCATACGGGTCAACGAGTCCATCATGAACAGCACGTTCAGACCCTGATCGCGAAAAAACTCGGCAAGCGCGGTGGCGTGATAACAGGCCCGTACCCGCAGGGCCGGAGCTTCATCCGAGGTGCACACCACCACCACGCTGCGCGCCAGGCCGGCCGCCTGCAAATGGTTATCAACAAAATCGCGCACTTCGCGTCCCCGTTCGCCAACCAGCGCCACGACATTCACATCCGCCTGCGTATGCCGGCAGATCATGCCCATTAATACACTCTTACCGACACCGGTGCCGGAGAAGATACCCAGGCGTTGACCGCGGCCAACCGTCAGCAGACCATCAATCGCCCGCACTCCCAGACCCAACGGTTCGTCGATCGGTCGCCGCTGCATGGCCGGCGGGGCATCGTTATACAGCGGGTAACGAATGTTCAGATGCGGTTCCAGCCCCCCATCCAATGGATGCCCCTGGCCATCGATCACCCGTCCCAGTAAATCGAAACCCACCGGTACCCGCGGTGGGCCGGATAGACACTCAACCACGTCATCCGGGGCGATCCCGGTCGCTTCCCCAAAGACCGACAACAAGGTCTGACCATTCGCCACCCCAACCACCTCGGCTTCAATCCGACCGGCGCGCCGTGTTTCTATCGCACAGCGCGCCCCAATCGGCACCAGCAGACCATCGGCACTGACTGTCATCCCGCGCACATCACGTACGCGTCCACGCACACGCTCACTCAACAAGCCGGGCACTTCGCTGGCCACCCGCATAAACACATCCGGCCCAGCCACCGGACATAGTGGCAATCCCGGCGAGTTCATCCCCGTTGATCCCGGACTGTCGACCTTGGTCTCCGTCATGGCGGCAGTTTTACTCATCCTCCACTGGTTCAGGATTCACCACGGGCGGATCGTCGCCAGGCGGCGGCACACGCAATGCCACGGCGATACGCTCGAGCTGGCCTTCAACCGTGGCGTCAACCTGTCCCTCCACCGTCCGCAAAATGCAGCCACCCCGCGATACAGTGTCATCCGCCAGCACATGGAAATGCTGGCATTGCGCGGTCCGGGATACGAATTCAGGCACTATCTCTTGCAACAGTTGATGCTCGGCGGGACAGACCAGCAGCTCGACATCACTGAAATGTTGGACCCGGTCAAGCAGGCCGCGAATATTGGCTTCGGCACTGGCACTGGATGATCCCGCTTCAAGCTTGCAAACCCGCCGGGCAATGGCCAGAGCCAGGCGGATCAACCCAGACTCGGCGGCAGCCAGGCAGCCGCGCTTACTCTGTTCAAACTCGGTTAGTGCCGCGGTCAGTGTTTCAACCAGGGCGGCAACCTGCTGGCGCGCCTCCTGAAGAGCGGTCTGACGGGCTTCGGTATAGGCTTGCTCACGACCAGAAGCGCGCCCCGCGGTCAGACCAGTCTGGTAAGCGGCTTGACGTTTTTCCCGGGCCAACTCGGCAACCTTCTTTTCGGCCTCCTGGAGAATATTGGCGGCCTGCTCCCGCGCACATTGCAGAATCGCACGACCCTGTTGTTCCAGGTCGGCAAAAGAAAAGGTGTTGGCTGATCCAACCTGATCTCGGCGAATTACGCCCGCCACAATCACATCTCCCGGCCCGGCGGGCCTAGACTACCAGATCCTTGTCCCCACCCTTGCCAGCGACGATCACTTCACCGGCATCTTCGAGACGCCGCACGATATCGACAATCTTCTGCTGGGCGGTCTCGACATCGCTCACCCGCACCGGCCCCATGAATTCCATCTCCTCCTTGATTAGTTGCGCGGCTCGTTCGGACATGTTCTTGAAGATCTTCTCCTTGAGTGCTTCGCTGGCGGTGCGTAACGATATGGCCAGCTCTTCATTCTCGATCTCCTTGAGCACGGCCTGAATACCCTTGTCATTGACCTGCTGGATATCCTCGAAGACAAACATCAATCGACGAATATTTTCAACCAGTGTGGGATCTTCCTCTTCAAGCCCCTCCAGGATGGCCCGTTCGGCGGCCCGGCCGGCCAGATTCAGCATCTCGGCCACCGCCGACACCCCGCCAACACGCTCAAAACGTTCGGATACCAGGCCAGCCAGGCGCTTTTCCAGTCCGCGTTCGACCTCTTTGATCACATCCGGACTGGTCTGATCCATCGTCGCCACGCGGGTGACTACCTCAATCTGCCGCGCGGGATTCAAGCCGGTCAGGATTTCGCTCGCCATGATCGGCGGCAGGTGCGACAGCACCAGGGCGATTGTCTGGGGATGTTCCTCCTGCAGGAACATTACCAGGTTTTCCTTCTCGGTCTTCTGTAGGAAGCTGAAAGGCTGCTCGTGTATGGAGTGCTCGATAGTGGCGACGATCCGGCGGGCTTCTTCGGTCGGCAGGGTCTTTTGCAGCAGGCTGCGGGCAAAGCTCAAGCCACCCTGATCAACATACTGTCGTGCCAATACCAGGTGATAAAACTCAGAGACAATCTGTTCGCGCACTTCCGGTTCGACGGTATCCAGACTGGCGATCTCACGCGAGACCTCTTCGACCCGTTCGCGACCCAGTCCCCGTAACAGGCGCGCCGCCACGTCCTGCCGCAGAGCCAGCAATAAAATGGCTGCCTTGCGGACTCCGGAAATTTCCTCAAGGGTTTCTTTCTTGGCTGTCTTACCGGCGCGCGCCATTGCCTCTCCGCCTCAATTCCCATAGGAGTCGGTGCGCCGCACCCACTCTTCCAACAGCGCCGAGCCGGCCTCCGGATCACTTTCAATGACCTGTGACACCTGCTCGATCATCTTGTATGTCTGTACCGTCTTCTCATCCACCTCCTGAGCCACCAGGACACCCTCCGTGGCGGCGGCTTCGCCGACTACCGCCGAGTATCCTTCGGCCCCGCCTTCCGCCCCTGACGACGAAGCCGCGCGCTTCCCACCACGACTACCGGGTCTACGCTTTGAAACAGTCGCGACATCCTGCGCCGCTTGCTGAGCCGCCGCGATGGCTTCCTTGGGCAGTCCGAGTTCCAGTCCGAAGGCTTCTCCGCCATCATTTCGGCGCGCCATGCGCAACATCAGGCCCAGCGACAAGAAAGCCAGTAGTGCCAATCCGGACTGCGGCCCATAGCGCTGTACTAATTGGAAGGTTTGATCCAGGGTGGAAGCCTCGGCCGGGGCACCCAGGTTAACCGCGGTATCGTAATACCACTCGACCGCCACGTGGTCTTCATCCTGGGGCGTGACCAACTTGGTGACCTGGCTGATGATCCGCGGCTTCTCGCTGTCGAAGACGTTCTTGATGTCTTTCTCCGTGGGCGTGCCGCCCTCGGGATTCTGCCGCTGATAAATAGCCGTGAGATAGCTGTGTGACAAGTTGATGGCCGCCCAGATTTCCTTGATTCCGCCCGAGGGCGTGTCGGTGCGTTTGCGCTCGATTGCTGGTATCAATTGCGACTTGGTGGTTTCGCGCTCGGTGTGTTCGTCGGCCACCCGCCCCCCCGCGACAACCCCCACGTTCGGCTGCGGACCCGGTTGGCCACTGGGGCGCGCCCGCGTGGTTGTTTCGTTGGTGGTCTCACTGAGTGTTTCGACCGGCTTGCTGGGAGTTTCAATTTCCACCTTCTCGTCAGTGAGATCCAGCCGGACTTGCACGCCAACGCGCACTTCCGGATCCGGTATTTGGGCGATGATCTTGGCGCGCACATCCCGTTCGTGCTTGTGCCGCATGCGATCCAAGGCACTGATACCGGTGGATTCACTCTCCCAATCAAGAGCACTGACACCATTGCCATCCAACACCTCAACCGATTGCAACGACAGGCCGCGGACGGCTCCGGCCACCAGGCGGGCCGCCGCTATCGCCAGATTACGCGACACCGGCTGGCCGCCTTCCATCAGCAGCGTCACGCTGGCGGAGGTCGGGCTTTCGTGACGAGTGAAACGTCGTTTCTGGGAGTTCATTGGCAGGAAAACGCTGGCGGAGCGCACGCCGGCAAACTGGCCCAGCACTCTTTCAAGTTCGTGTTTGAAAGCCACCGTCCAACGGCGTTCATGCTCGGCTTGTGATATCCAGGGATTAGACTCCTGGACCAGGGCGTCAAAGCCCGTACTGGTGTCACCCGGCATGCGGTTCTGTTGCTGCAACTGAGCCAGGACCACCTGGCGGCTGTCAGGGCGCACCAGGATCTGACGTCCCGTCAGCTTGAAGGGCTCGTTCATCAGTTCGAGCCCACTGCGTACCTGCGCCAATTCCGTAGCCTCAAAATCCTGGTCCAGCAGCGGCACCATCTCCGGACTGGCGGCCCACCGCGCCATCCAGAACAATGATACGGCCACCAGCACACCACCCAGCAGTATTGCCAGGCGCTGTGAGATCGTCAGGCCGCGCAGGCGTTCCACGGTCTGGCTCAGTAATTTTTGCAGGGACTCCATTCCGGCAACTCCAAGCGGTCTCCGCCGCACACCGAAGTCGCTGTTCATCCATGACACCGGCCGTCAGACCGGATCCGTGGGCCGGGATCACGCTCCGCGTGTGCCCAGCCGCGGACACATGCTACACACGCATCTGTTTGAGTTCCGTGTAAGCGTCCGTCAACTTATTACGCAATTCCATCAGCAGGCTGAAGGCCACCTCCGCCTTGCGGGCAGTGGCGAATACCTCCGTAATGTTCTGAGTGCGGCCAGTCAGCAGATCCTGTATGCCTTGCTCGGCTTCATTCTGCATGTCGCTGACGCGCTCCAGTTGTTGTCGCAGCATCGCCGCGAAGTTGGAACCTGAATCCGGTCCCGCGGACGGCCGCATGGCACTGCCCGGAGCCAGCGGGCCAATCGGCCCGACCGGATTGGATGAGATCGGATCAACCATCAGCGGATTCCATAATTACCATTCAGGCACAACCAGGTCTCACGCGAACAGCCGCAAGGCCTGCTGCACCATGGTCCTGGTCAGATTCATCATGGCGACGTTGGCCTCATAGGCTCGGCCCGCCGCCATCGCGTCCACATATTCCATCGTGATGTTCACATTCGGCAATTGAACATAGTCCTTGTTGGGCCCGGAAAGCAGGCGATCCGGATGCTCGGGGGCATATTCCAGACGGAATTTACTGGGATCCTCGCGCACCTCCTCAACATGCACCCCTGGGCCGCCCTGGCCATCGCCGGTCATAAACGTCACGAAACGCCGACGATAAGGCTCGACCGTGCCATCAGCCTGCCGCGTAGCCTGCGCATTGGCGATATTGCCGGCGATTACGTCCAGGCGCGTGCGCTGGGCGACGGCGGCGGAACTGGAGACCTCAAAAGTACCGATCATACGACCTTACCCTTGATTGCATTAAGCATCGTCTGGTAGCGACCGCGCAGGAAATTCGTGGTCATCTCGTAGTACAAGGCGTTCTCGTTGATGTTGGCCAGCAGTTTCTCCAGCCGGGCGTTGGTCCCATCGTGAAAAAGGACGTTTTCCGCCGGTTCGACGGCCGGGCGCACCTCGATCCGTCCGCCGGGACCAGTCGAAACTTGCGCGTTGTCGCGCAATTCCAGCCGGGCGGCATGGCTCCGTTCGGTCCGGTCGAGGGCCGCCTGTAGTGACTTCTGGAAGGCTTGCGGTTCGAGTTGCTTGCTGTGGTGGCCCGGTACGTCGATGTTGGCGAGGTTCTCGGCCAGTACCTGGTGCCGTTGTTCGGCGAACGAGGCCGCCAACTCGACAGCGCGGGTCGTTTGAGATGCCAACAGACGGTCGATCCACATGGGCGTCCTCGGCTGGAGAATGCTGTTGCCGGGAATACTGCAAATCGCATGCCGCCGGGGCCCCAGGCGGCCGTGTAAGCTCAGATAACCACCTGGTGACCACTCAGTTCCCGCAGAATCCCTTCCTCGCGCCACTTTTTGAGCTTGAGCCCCAGCGTGCGCAAGCCAATGCCCAAGGCCCGCGCGGTCTTCTCGCGGTGTCCGTCAAAACGCTTGAGGGTGCGGAAGATCAGATCCTGCTCGGCGTCGGCTAAAATGCGCCCATCGCGGTATTGCAGGTTCTCGGCCGAGGCGACCACAGTCTTCAGCGGACCGGTCAGCAACGGGCGAATGGTATCCGGTGTCACCGTTCGGCCCGATTCCAGCGCGCATACCCGTTCACAGAGATTCTGCAACTCGCGCACATTTCCCGGCCAGGAATATTCGCTCAGCAGACGAATCGCATCCTTGTCGAAGCCCGGACGTTCACGGCCCTCACGAGCACAGACACTCTCGACAAAATGGTCCATTAATAGTGGTACATCCTCGGCCCGCGCGCGCAGCGCCGGCACCTCGAGTGGTAAGACGCTGAGCCGGTAGTACAGATCCTCGCGGAAGCGTGCCTTGGCCGCCCAATCACGCAGGTCACGGTTGGTCGTGGCAATCACGCGGACATCAATCCGCCGGGTGACCGAACTGCCCACCCGTTCAAACTCGCGCTCCTGGAGCACTCGTAACAGCTTGGCCTGCAGCGGCGGGGCGATCTCGGAAACCTCATCCAACAGCAAGGTCCCACCGTCGGCCAGCTCGAAGCGCCCCTTGCGCATGCGGTCGGCCCCGGTGAAGGCCCCGCGCTCGTGACCGAACAGCTCGCTTTCCAACAGTGTCGGTGACAAGGCCGCGCAGTTGACGCACAACATCGGCTGTGCCGCGCGTGGCGAAGCCACGTGAATAGCCCGCGCGATCAGCTCCTTGCCGGTGCCACTCTCGCCGGTGATCAACACCGTCGCGGAACTCTGGGCCATCCGCTGGATTTTCTCCAGGATCGGGCGCATGGCGGGCGCTTCACCAATCAATTGGTGCTGTGATTCGAGATCCTCGATGGTGCGGCGCATGACTTCATTATCGCGCAGCAGCAACCGCTCGCGGATGGCTCGTTCGACCAGGATGGCCACTTCGTCGGCATTAAAAGGCTTTTGCACATAGTCGAAGGCACCCAGCTTCATGGTTTCCACGGCCGTGGATACCGAAGCATAAGCGGTCATCAAAATGACCGGGGCATCCAGGCCCAGCCGGCGCATTTCACGCAACAAGCCCACGCCATCCATGCCAGGCATGCGCAGGTCAGTCAGCACCACGTCGAACGAACGCTGTCTGATTTCGGTCAGGGCCGTCTCCGCGTTCTCGAAGGTGTGGACCTTATGGTCCTGGGCCTTCAGCGTCGCCGTGAGTGAATCACGAATCAGGGCCTGATCGTCAACCACACAAACACACGCCATAGTCATACCTCGCATTCACGCGGCATGCGGGTGCCGCGGATTATGCTCTGTTACCAGGTTGTCATCCGTGCCGGCCGCCAGTGGCAGCACGACCATGAATTCCGCCCCCCCGCTGTCTCGGTTACGGGCCGTCAAGCGACCGCCATAGGCTTCGATCAACCGATGGGCGATGGTCAATCCCAGACCGGTGCCGTGATCCTTGGTGGTGAAAAAAGGATCGAACAGACGATCCAGCACCTCATCCGCCAATCCACGACCCGCGTCCATAACGGACAAGGTCACTTCACCATTGCACGGCGCCGCCACCTTTACAAAGACAGTGCCGCCCGCTGGCGAGGCCTGGACCGCGTTGACCATCAGATTGACCAGCACCCGTTGCAATCCATCCGCTTCGACCCGCACATAGACATCCGGATCCGCCAGATGCGTATGTAAGGTCACCGCGTGATCGTGCAGAACCTGTTGGCATAGATCACGGGCCCCACTAATTACAGCCTGTAATTGCTCGACACTCAGGCGCCCATCGCGCGGCACCAATGCCAGGGTGTCTTGAACCACGCCGTCAATCGCCCGGATGCCAATTTCAATCTTCTCGATCAGTTCCAGAGCCGGATCCAGCCGCTGGCAGGCCCCCCGTAACAAGTTGCTATACAATTGAATAGCCCCCAGCGGATTGCGTACTTCATGGGCCACACCGGCGGCCAGCTCGCCCAGGGCCGCCAGTCGGCGACGCAGCTCCAGCTCGCGATCCTTGGAAGCCAGCTCTTCGCGCAAGCGCACAACTTCGCGCTGCAAGGACTCATGCGTCTGCTGCAGCCGCTCGGTAACCGCCATGTAATCACGCAGCACCGCGCCGAGTTCGTCGGAACTCGCGAGTTGTCCATCCACCTGTACAGCCTCGGCCGTCATGCCGCTCTCCAGGAATATGCTTTGCGCCGCTGGCTAGCCCGTGACATCCGCCGAGCGCGACGTCGGGCCGGAATCCTGCCGGGCATACGCCGTGTTGGCGGCCCGCCCATTTGAAACCGCGCCGATCTCCTGGCCCACGGACTGCTTGCGGGCCGACAGCAGAGCGCTATCTTCCTGGTCGGTGCGCAGGATCACCCGTAGCAGGTTGTTGATCTCCTGGAGCAGGTTATTGGCCTGCGCACGTTGATCATCCGGCAACCCGGCATAGGTGCCTTCCCAGTTGCGTCGGAAGGGCGCCAGTTGCTCGTTCAGCCGTGCCAGCGATCCCACCAGCGTTTGCCGTTCGCGCAAGATGTTGAGCAACTGGTCGGGGCGCCCGCCCGAAATCAGCGTACGCTGCTGTTCGCTGAGCTCGCGCAGTCGCAAGTAGTAATCGCGTTGCTGGGTCAGCAGGTTGATCAAGCGTTTGGAGTCTTGCTGTTCGTTCGGATGACTCATACATAGCTCCTCTAACAGGCTGGCCCGCTATTAGCCGCCCGTGCCAGCGAAAACCCGTCGAAACAAGTCCGACGATGAAATAGCAGTCAAATACCTATCCCATTGTTCACGGTTCATATTGTCGGCGGTGCCATCAAAGGCGTTGTCCGGTATGTTGCGCAGCAACCAGCGGGCCCGCTCCACGGCCCGGGCCGCTTCCTTCAACATGCCCATGCGTACATAGATGTTGGCTACCTGGACTTGCGCGGTCAGCGCCGCGGGCTCGTGCTCATAACGCACCGCCGCCCGCCGGTAGACCTCCAGGGCTTCCCGGAGTGTTTCGGGCTGATTCATCTCGAATAGACAGTCGCCGTAATAGAACAGCGCCAGCCGATCGTATAAATCCAGGGCTTCATCACGTTCAGGCTCGCGCACCAATGCCAGCAGAAATCTGTCAAACAACCGTGCCGCGCGCCCGAAGCGTTCTCGGGCGACCTCCGCCGCCGCTATGTCCTCACTGCCGGATTGGGCTTGCTCACGCAACAAATAGGCGCTACGTCGATAAGCGTCGGCCAGCATGAACCAACTGTGATAACCGGCCGGATCATCCGGGTAACGCGTGGTAAATTCCTCCAGCCTACTGATGGCATCAGCAAAACGACCTTGCTCGTACAGCAGACCACAGAGCTCCAACAGGGCATCGTGATATTCCTGCGCCGGTGGTGCCAGGTTGTCATCTTCCAACACGGCTTGCAGCGTGGTTTCAGCTTCCGCGTAGCGCCCCAGAGCGCGCAGGCACCCGGAGCTGTGCACTGCTCCGCGGTAAGCTTCCTCCAACATTGGAAACTCACGTCCCAGACGGGCATACCAGTCCAGGGCCTCCTCGAACAGTCCATCCGCCTCACAAGCTTGTCCCATCCGCAAATACGCCCGCGGCAGGCGGGCATCCGTCGAACGACCGACCAGGAAGCGCTTCAATACACGCCGCGCCGCGCTGATTCTGCCAGCCTGGTCGTAGGCTTGCGCGGCTGACCACCACAGTGCCGCACTGCGCGCGTCATCCAGGTGCACTACCTCCGCGACCTGCTCGAAACAATTACCAGCCTGGCCCCAATGCATACGTTGCTGTTCAGCCGCGGGTACAATTGTCGCGGCTTGCAAGTGGTCCTGGCCTTGCCGCTCGAGCAGGTCCAGATACCGCGCTGTCTGATCCGCGGAAGTAAACTCAACAGCCAAGGACAGATAGTCGGCGGCACCAGCCCAGTCCTGGCAGGCTTCACGCTGCGTGACTAACTCCAGTATTAAACCTTGCAGCCGCGCCAGCCCTTGTTGCTGGCCTTCCAGCGTGTCGGCGATCCCAGATACCGCCTCACGGAGCAATTCGCGAGCCTCCGAGTGGCGTTCAAGATCGGCCAATGCCCGGACCTGCCCGGCGGTGGCGGCGACATATAGATCTCCGAAGGGATGCAGTAAGACCGCCGTGCGGAAGCTCTCAAGTGCCGCCTGCGGTTGGTGCTCGGCCAGGTGTATCTGTCCGAGTAACCAGCGATTCAAAGCCGGCAGGTGTCCGAATTCATCCAACTCGCCGGTATCGGGACCGCCCTTATCCAGCCAGTTGTCGATCCAGTGCACCAGTGGTTCGGCTTCCTCGGGGCGCCCTTCGTGTAGTAATACCAGGGCCCACAGATAATCAGCATAACCCTTGAGATCCGAGGTCTTGAGACGATTGCCATACTTGCTCAGCAACAGACGCGCGCGCACCGTGTCATTTTCATCCAGGGCTAGCTTTAACGATTGCCGCAATGCCCACCACAGATAGCCAGGACTGACACCTTCGTCCGCCAGCAACTCATCCAGCAGTCGTTGACACTCAGCGCTCGCCCGAGCATCCCCCTCCATCAGGCGCACCAACCCCTGAAGGGCCTGGCGGCGTTCCTCGGCGGATGGTTGTTGCTCCAGCACGGAACGATACGCCGGCAGCGCGGTGTCACTGTCATCCAGCCATTCGGCCACCTGTGCCCCACGCAACGACCGGGTCGCGGATGGTTCACAACCCAAACGCATCGCAGTCGCATGGTGTTCCAGTACTAACCGCAGGTTCTCTGCGTTGTGAATCACCCGCTCGGATTCGCGTTGGAAGATCAGGCCGGCCAGGCGGTCATGCAACACCGCCCGCTGGTCGGCCGGCAGCGGTGGTTCAGTGGTTAACAGGTTGGCCAGTACATCGGCGGCAGCGGTCGTGGCCCCGGATTGCTCGAGCAAATCCACATCCGCCAATAGTGAGTCAAAATCCGGCGGCGTGTCCGTTGGCAGCATCCGATAGAGCGATACCCCCCCCGCCAGTGCCGCGACCAGCGCCACTGGGATCTGCCAGCGACCGGCAAAAAGTGCCGTGGCTTGACGTCCAATATCGGATATGCTCATCCTGAGCCTCGTGAAGGCCTCCTGCCTGGGGCAGGGAATCCCTGTCCACCGCTTGTTATTGCACTTCTCTATCGGTATTTGCGCTCGTCGCGGTGTATGAAAAGTGGGCCCGAGTCATTCTGATATCGGACGGTCAGTAACCTACAGTTCCCAGCCCGGCAATTCCGATATCGAGAGTAAGAACAAACACGACCAGTGAACAGCTATGCCTGATAGCAAAACCAACGTACTGCTGGTAACTACAGACGCCCGTCTGCGTCAGACGGTCCAACGACACCAGCCCCCTGATATCAGTTTGCACTGCGCCACACCGGCGGAGCTGGCTGGCTGGCAATCAATGGTCAGGTCGGTTGAGGTCTGGCTTGACCTGGACTGTGGCCTGTTGCAGGGGCTGCCTCCCGGTAATCGGCGAGTTTATTTCCATTCGCGTAACCAGCATTCTGGCAAAAACTTGACGCCCGGACTCTTTATCCGCAAGCCATGCACCACCACGGTTGCGCGCGTACTCTGGGCCGGCGTCCAGCGCGGAAACAAGGCGCAAAAGCGAAAGGCATATAATCATCAGACCGACGGGCTGCCAGCCTGGTTGCCCGAGTTTCACGAGTTGGGCCTGCGTGAGTTATGCCGCAAATGTGTCAGCCGCCTACCGGCCAGATTGGGATACCGCGATGTCTCAATGTACCTGCACGATCTGGACGAGGGCCTCTTGACGCTGGCTGAAACCACCCACACTCGGCCGATTGACCTGGCCATTAGCACTTGTGACAACCGTACCCATCTGCTGGCGGAAGTGGCCCGCGGTGGCAAACTGCTGCTGACCAACGATGTGAGACACGAATTAAAGCTGCGCGGGCTGCGCCCGCCAGACGAAAAACGCCAATACGCTGACGCGACCTGCCTGTTGGCCCCATTGGTTAGTGGTGGTCAGCTCTGGGGCATGCTGAGTTTCAGCCACCGTGACCTGAAGCTGGCCCCCCTGGCAACACCCTACGAGCCGGTGTTCGCGTTTATCGGCCGAGCCCTGCGCTATGCCCGCGCTTACGACCGAGCGCGGACGGAAGCCCGCGTGGATGATCTGACCAGTCTCTACAACCATCGCTGGGTAGTTGAAACCTTAACCAAGGAAATCCGGCGTACGCAACGTTTCAACAATCCGCTCGCCACCATCCTGGCGGATCTTGACGGCCTGAAGGCGGTAAACGACCGCGTGGGGCATTCCGCCGGCGACTGGGTGCTGCGACATGTGGCTCGTCGGATCAACTCAGCCCTGCGCCAGTTCGATTCCGCGGCCCGGGTTGGCGGAGATGAGTTTGTGATTCTACTGCCAGCCACGGACCTGGCAGGCGCCCAGCAGGTCGCCCAGCGCGTGCTGGACGCGATTCGCTCGGACGCCCCGATCTACCGCAACATGCCGCTGCCGACCCAGGCCAGTCTTGGTGTGGCGCAATGGCAACCGGAATGGACCGCGCATCAGCTTATTGACGCGGCCGACAAGGCCATGTACCGGGCCAAGCAACAGGGTTGTAATCGGGTAGTGTGCTGCCCACACACGACAATTGAATCAGCACCTCAAGCTGGCGCTCCAGCACAAACACCGCCTCCGGTCATCAATGTCACCGTACCATCTCGGACCGTGGAGCCAACTGCTGTTGCCGGGCAGAACATCTCCCGCTTCCACACGGTTAACAAATAATCAGACACACATAATCTGTATCACAATGTTAACACCCCTCCCAGATGGGGGGACTGGGAGAGGACGTATGGGCTGACAAACGGTACTGTCAGGCGGGGCTGGGCAGGGTGCCGGGTTCTTCGTCTGGTGGG
Organism: Planctomycetota bacterium; assembly: GCA_043820985.1. GTDB lineage: Bacteria > Planctomycetota > Phycisphaerae > UBA1845 > Fen-1342 > JAAYXS01. The sequence goes on along the minus strand of JBDRDH010000014.1, from coordinate 6,883 downwards.
GGTTGCTTGACCGGCCGCGCGACCGGGGGGGCATCCTGGCGGCGGTTTTGCTCGGCTTCGATCAGATCCGCCACGGTCGGTCGATCCAGGGTTTCGCCCGCAATCAGTTGACGCACCTCGTCGCCATCCAAAGTTTCGTATTTCAGCAGGGCCTGGGCGATCGCATCGAGCCCTGCACGGTTCTCCTGCAACAAGCGGCGCGTGTCGGCATAAGCTTCATCGATAATGCGCTTGGTTTCCTGGTCGATGAGCTCGGCGGTCTTCGGCGAAACTTCCTTGCCCAGACCCAACTCCATACCGCCGCGCGGCGACAGGGGCTCATCACCACAATACACAAATCCGACCAGATCGCTCATGCCCCATTCGGTGACCATCTGGCGCACGATGAGCGTAGCCTGGCGGATATCGCCCGCCGCCCCGGAGTTAATGTCCTCGCCGACCAGCTCTTCCGCCAAGCGCCCGGCACACAGAACGCGCAGCAAGGCGGCGGTATACGAACGGTTGTAGGTCTGGCGGTCTTTCTCCGGTAGTGAGAAGGTGGCGCCGCCGTACGGGCCGCGCGGAATGATGCTGACCTTGTGCACCGGATCGGCTTCCTTGATCAATGTTTGCACCAGGGTGTGACCAGCTTCGTGATAGGCGGTCAACTCGCGATCTTTTTCCTCGACAACTCGGCTGCGTTTGGCCCGTCCCCAGCGCACTTTGTCGCGCGCCTCTTCCAGGTCGTCCAGGTCAACCGCGTCTTTACTGGCCAGAGTTGCCAACAAAGCTGATTCGTTAATAACCGCCGCCAGGTCAGCCCCACTGAACATGGGGGTGGCGCGCGCCAGACGCTGGAGTTTGGGATCGATGGGCGGTTGAATCTTGATCTTGCGAGCGTGCACCCCGAGGATCTCAAAGCGTCCCTTCACGTCCGGCAAGGGCACAAACACCTGCCGATCGAAACGCCCCGGCCGCACTAACGCCGGATCGAGCACATCCGCTCGGTTGGTGGCGGCGATAACGATTACCTGGTCATTGCTCTCAAAGCCATCCATCTCAACCAGGATGGCATTGAGGGTTTGTTCACGCTCGTCGTGCCCGCCGCCACTGTAGCCCACTCCGCGGCGGCGCCCGACGGCATCAATCTCGTCGAGAAAGATAATACAAGGTGAGTTCTCCTTGGCCTGGCGAAACAGGTCGCGGACGCGCGAGGCTCCGACACCGACGAACATCTCCACGAAATCGGATCCGCTGATTGAGAAGAAGGGCACATCGGCCTCGCCGGCGATGGCCTTGGCCAGCAGGGTCTTGCCACAGCCGGGCTCACCCACCAACAACACGCCGCGCGGAATACGTCCGCCCAGCCGCTGAAAGCGCTTCGGATTCTTGAGGAACTCGACAACTTCGTAGACCTCTTCCTTGGCTTCCTCAATCCCGGCCACATCGGCAAACGTAATCGTGGTGTGTTCCTTGGTCGTGATCCGGTGCCGGCTACGCCCGAAGTTGCCGAGCATGCCGGCCCCGCCGCCGCTCTGCCGCAGTTGCCGAAACAGCAAAAACCAGACTACGGCGATCAACAATAACCAGGGGATGGTTGAAATCAGCAGGTTAACCAGCAGGTTATTGCTGGGTTCATAGCGGTACTTGATGGGCTGGCCCTTGGCCGTCGCCAGCAACTTTTCTTCAAAGCGGTCAAAATTCTCGCGCAGACCCGGGTAGCGGCACTCGAAGGCATCTGACTGCTCGGGCAGGTTGGGTTGCGGCTCGTGAAATGTTCCCGTGAGCATATCGTCACGAGCGACAAGCTCTTTAACCTTGCCGTTGCGAATGTAGTTCCAGAACTCGTCGATGTCGATCTTGTTACCGGAACCCATGTTGCGGCTGAACATGATCAACAACATGATCGCCAGAGAGAAAATGATCAGCCAACTGAAGGTGCCGCGCGACATGCGCACCGGAGGCTTGGGCGGTCCGCCGTTGCCGCCGCCGCCGTTACGAGGATCTGATGGTGGTTGCTGATCGTTGGCCATCGGCCTGTCGTTCCCTGACGCCCTAGCTAGCCACTATCCACCGGGGTCCTACCATTCATCGTACATTTTGGCAATGATCTTGGCTGCCAGGCGATCAATGGCCCGCTGCTGGGCAAATTTCTCGGTTTCGCCGGTGGGCGTCAGGTAATCCACGGCCTGTAACTCCACCGGCTGGTCAATCAGTACACGTCCGCTGCGCAGATCCTTCCACTGCACCCGGACAGCCAGGGTGAGCTGCTTCTCACGCGGCAGTCGCGACAGATAATCAGTGGCAAAGGCCGCCTGCCGCACTTCCAGCACTTCACCCTTTAATATGGTATCCGCCTTATCCTTCGCGGCCAGCCGATATGGGGTGTCAAGATTGATACGCTTCTTGAGGGCCTCGGTCAGGTTAAACTCCAGATCGCGGCGGAATTCCTGCGACGCGAACAGCTCCACATGCACGGTCTCGATACCAGGGCGATGGAGTGCCCCGGCCCGGTAACCGCAGCCGCTCAATCCAATTATCGTTATCAAGGCGGCAATGATCAGGTTTTGAGGCTTCACGGCACAGACTCCTCGGTCTCCAGGTCCACACCCATCGCTCGCAGACGTTGGCGGGCCTCGGCGGCGGCTAACGTATCCGCCCAATCCTGGATCACCAGGCGATAATAAAACTCGGCCGCCGTCGGTTGCCGCGTGCGCTCATACCAACGGGCGATATCAAGATCTTTCTCGGCCCGTAACTGCTGGATCCCCACCAGACGCTGCTCGACATTCTCACGACGGGCATAAGCCGGATAGGCCCGGTTCACCTGCCGGTAGCGGTCTTCGGCCTCCAGTAGCGGACGATCATCAAAGCGGATTCCCGGGAAAGCGGCTTCCGCGGCTTCAGCACTGCGCAGCATGGCCAGTTGCACATAACGCCCGCCGGGATATTCACGGGCCAGGTTGGCATATTCATCCTGGGCCAGATCCATGTCACCCCGCCCGAAGAAATAATCGGCCTTGATCCGCAAGGCTTCCTCGCCGAGCCGCGTGCCGGGTACGCGCTCCCAGATACGATCGAGAATGTCAATGGCCTCATCACGAGCCGGCAAACGCATGAATTTCCAAACGATCCGCTTTTCACCGGAGAGAAAGGCCAGTGCCACATCTTTTTCACGCCGCAACGCTGCCCGGAACAACTCACCGGCGGTGTTCTCGACGACGACCTCATAGTGCTCGTAGGCCCGGTAGTAATCCGCGCGTTCGAACTCGGCTTCGCCCAGCAGGAATTGGCCCTCGTAGTAGCGCTCGTGGTCTGGGTTGTCCTCGATCCATCCACGCAATAGCTTGCGCGCTTTACCCGGCTTCCCCCGCGCCAGTAGCGAGCGGGCCTCGTCGAGAGTTCCGCTGGGTGTCGCCGTCGGATCGGCGGCCTTGGTAACCCAGTCATCGGACTCGGGTTCCAGCACCTGCCGCTCGCGATACTGCTGCTCCTGGGTGGTACCATCGCCTTCGAGCAACACCAGGCTGGTATGAATCCCAGGGCCCGCAAGGACAGGCTGAACCGCTACCAGGGCTGTCAAAATGACCAGGCCCGCCAATCGATGGATTTGGTCAGAGCATCTCATGTTCGTCGATTATAGGCCGCTAGCGGCCACGCCACAACGCAAGCCGTCACCCGGCAAATGAGAACATCTCACGTGCGGCCCGAGACAGTTTCTCGCGATCCTGCGCTACCAGCCAAGTTCCGACAAGTTCCGACAGGCGCTTAGGTTGTGCGCATTTATAATTGCGACCGAGTAAGTAGCAGACATGGGGTGCGTCTAGAGGCCAGAACGTCGCTACGTGAGAGTAACACACAGCGGCATGCACGCACCCTCAAACGCAGGAGGTAGATGTAATGAATTGTGTCACGAAAAAGCTGGTGTGGGGCGCGGTATTCCTGGTGGGACTGGCAGCCCTCTGCCCGCGGCCGGCCCTGGCGGAAACCAAGCTCTTACGCCTCTGGCTGAAGGGTTCGGTTCCCGAGGCCCCCTCGCAGGAAATGGACATATTGTCCTTGTTGAGCGGTGAGAAGACGCGGACGCTCTACCAGTGGCTGGACACCTTCAAGCGGGCCACGGCGGATCCGGAGATCGCCGGTCTGGCGTTGATCATCGAGCATCCGCAAATGAGTTTCGCGCAGATCGAAGAGTTCACCCGCGCCATGAAAGCCTTCCGCGACAGCGGCAAGAAGATTTACTGTTATATGGATCATGCCGGTAACGGCTCATACGCCCTGGCTTGTGCCACCGACCACATCACCCTGGCCGAGCATAGTGAACTGGGGATCCTGGGACTCAATGCGGCGGTATCGTTCTACAAAACCATGTTCGACAAGATCGGGGTACAAGCGGACATGCTGCATTGCGGGGCCTTCAAGAGCGCCGTGGAACCCTACATCCGCACAGAGCCAAGCAAGGAGGCCGCCGAGAATATCAACTGGCTGCTCGACGGGATCTTCGAGCGCTGGCTGCAATTGATGGCGGAGGGGCGCGGCTTGTCCGTCGAGCAGATCCGCGCGGCGGTCGACTCGGCGCCGATTCCAGCCGATAAAGCCCTGGAATTGAAGCTGGTGGATGACGTCTCGTCTTTCACAGCCTTCAAGCAGCGCCTCTATAAGGAGTACGGCAAGGACGTCGAGGTGCTCAAGAAGATCAAGAAGGAAGACGAGCTCAAGATCGATTTCAACAATCCTTTCGCGATCTTCGAACTCTTCGGCAAGATCATGGAAAAAGCCGATGAGCCCGCCAAGGACGGGATCGGCCTGATCTACATCGAAGGCGGCATCATGGTCGGCAAGAACGAGCCCAGCTTGCTGGGTGGGACCTCGGCCGGCAGCACTACCATCCGAGCCGCTTTCGAAAGCGCGCGCCTGGACGACAACATCAAAGCGGTCGTGGTACGGGTTAACTCGCCCGGCGGATCGGCTCTGGCCAGCGACATCATGTGGAAGGCGGCTACCCGCTGCGCCCAGGAAAAACCCCTGATCGTCAGCATGGGCGGGGTGGCCGGCAGTGGCGGCTACTACGTCGCCATCCCCGGAGACGTCATCTTTGCCGAGCAGGCCACAATTACCGGCTCAATCGGCGTGTTGGGCGGCAAGCTGGTCTGGAGTGAGTTGTGGGAGGATAAAATCGGTATCACCACCACCGAATTCCCCCGTGGCAAAAACGCCGCCTTGATGAGCATGAACCGGCTCTGGACCGACGAGCAACGCCAATTCATGCAAGGCTACCTTGACAGCATCTACACACAATTCAAGGGCCGCATCATGGAATCGCGCGGCGAGCGCATCAAAGGCGACCTGGAGCCCCTGGCCGGTGGGCGCGTCTACACCGGTAGCCAAGCGCTCGAGATCGGTTTGATCGACCGCATCGGCGGCCTGTCGGACGCGCTCAAGTTCACCGCCGACAAAGTCAAGCTCGGCGACGATTATGAACTGTACGTGCTACCCAAGCAGAAGGATTTCTTCGAAGTAATCATGGCCGAACTCATGGGCATGGATATCGAGGACGAGTACGAGATCTCCATGCAGACCGGGCTGGATCAGGATCCTCTGCTGCGCGCCTTGTTGCCACTGGTACGCCAATTGGCTCCCGAGCAGGCCGCCCGGGTAATGCGTGATATGCGTAATCTCATGATTCTCAACCGCGAACATGTAGGCTGCTTCATGCCATTCATCCCTGAACCGCGCTAGTGTAGTTTCTTATAATTACTGCAACTTATATCCTGCTTGTCGGTACCATTCTTTGGAAGGAGGATGGTACCGATGCGAGTGGCTCCAAAGGTGACGTTGACCGACGAACAACGGGCGACGCTGCGGCGTTGGTCGCGTGGACGCACGACGCCCATGCGCTTGGTGCGGCGGGCGCAGATCGTACTGTTGGCCGCCGAGGGTAAACAGAACATCCAGATTGCCGAGCAGTTCGGCATCGAACGGACCGTCGTGGGACGGTGGCGCCGACGCTTCGCCGAGCAGGGCCTGGCCGGGCTGGAGAAAGACACGCCGCGCGGCGGCCGACCCGCCAACCACGCCTTGGCCCGGAAGATCGTTGAACACACGACCCAGTGCAAACCGACGAATGCCACCCATTGGAGCACGAACAGCCTGGCCAAAGTGCTGGGGACCAGCCGATCGACGGTGTGGCGTGTCTGGCGGGCGAACGGCCTGAAGCCGCATCTGACACGGACGTTCAAGGTCAGCAACGATCCGCGGTTTGTGGAGAAGCTGATCGATGTCGTGGGTTTATACCTGGACCCACCCGAGCGGGCTCTGGTGTTCTGCGTCGACGAGAAGAGCCAGATTCAGGCGCTGGACCGCACGCAGCCGGGGCTTCCGCTGAAGAAGGGTCGTTGCGGAACCATGACGCACGACTACAAGCGCAACGGCACCACCACGTTGTTTGCGGCGTTGAACGTGGCGGAAGGCAAGTTGATCGGCACCTGCATGCCACGGCACCGCCACCAGGAGTTCATCAAGTTCCTCCGGCTGATCGACCGTCAGACGCCGGCCGATCTCGCCCTGCATCTGATCGTCGACAACTATGCGACGCACAAACATCCCAAGGTGAAGACGTGGCTCAAGCGGCACAAGCGCTTCCATCTGCACTTCACACCCACGAGCAGTTCGTGGCTCAACCTCGTGGAGCGCTGGTTCCGCGAGATCACCGACAAACGGATCCGCCGTGGCGTATTCCGTAGCGTCAAGGAACTGATCGCGGCAATTGAAGACTATCTTGCCAAGCACAACGAAAACCCGCAGTCGTTCACCTGGACCGCCAAGGCCGAGACCATCCTGGAAAAAGTCCGCCGCGCCCGGGCCGTCCTCGATAAGATGCAAACAGTGTGAGAAACTACACTAG
>JBDRDH010000013.1:0-26102 GCA_043820985.1 Planctomycetota bacterium | reverse complement strand
GAAAAAGGCCGCCGGGATATTTTTTGCTTTGAGGGTATCGAGGATGAATTCGGTACCCTCGCCGTGTTCGCCGCCGGTGAAGATCAGAGCAATGTGTGGAATAGTGGTGTCGCCGCGGATGATGGCCCCCTGGTCATACTGGCCGGTGGTGCCGCGCGGGATTGAGGACTGGCAGCCGGAAATCAGCAGAATCGACCAGAACAGGACTATTGTGAACGTTACCCAGCCGGCGGAGGTATGCTTTCGCGCGCGCACATTCACTCCAGGGCCTCCGCCACGTATTCGATGACGTGCTTGGGGGCAACGCCGGTGTGGTGTTCGATATGGTGGCGGCAACTGAAGCCGGACACGGCGACGTCGGCGTCGCCACGGTTACGGACGGCGGGGAAAAGACGCTGTTCGCCGACCGCTTTGGCGACGTCGTAGTGCTCTTTTTCATGGCCGAAAGCGCCGGCCATGCCGCAGCAACCAGTGTTAAGTTCCTTGGCCTGGCCGTGAGTACAGGCTGAGAGCACGCGCAGGGCGCCGCCGGTGCCGGTCAGAGCCTTGTGGTGACAGTGGCCGTGGAAGATCAGCGGACCGGCGTCGGGTTTGAACTTAAGAGCGTCGGGATCGCGCTGGAGGGCGTCGGCGACGAACGACTCGATCGACACAGCCATCTCGGCGACGCGGCGAGCGGCGGGAGTACGGACGAACTGCGGCAGTTCATCGGTCAGGACGGAGACGCAGCTTGGCTCGGTGCCGATGATCGGGATGCCGCGCCGGGCGTAGGGACCGAGAATTTCGACGTTATCCTCCGCCAGTGTCTTGGCCTCGTCGAGCATACCTTTGCTGATCAGTGGGCGGCCACAGCAGACGGTGGGCGGAACGATGACCTCATGGCCGAGGGCTTCGAGCACTTTGACGGTCGCCTGTCCGACCTGGGGGATGTAGCAGTTGACCCAGGTATCGACGAAGTAGACGATGGGAGGATTGAGGATTGAGGATTGAGGATTGAGGAGGGATGTCATGCCCGGGGAGGTACCAGACACAGCCGAGACGGCCGTGCCACCCGCGCTAGTGCCACCCTGGCTGGTGTTACTCCGGTTTGCGAACCATTGGCGGAAGGTTTGGCGGGCGAAGCGCGGCGGGGGCACGCGACGGTCGAGGCCGTAGAGATGTTCCATGAAGGCCCGCACGACCTTCGACTGCATGAAGAGATTACTCAAGGGGGCGAAGTGGCAGCCGAGTTGGGCCAACTGGATCGAGCGGGCGATCAGGCGGCTGCGGCGCGGTACACCCTGGCGCTGATTACGTGCGTGCAGCCATTCAGCCTTAAGCTTGGCGACGTCGGTGCCGGTGGGACATTCGGTCTTACAGGCCTTGCAACTCAGGCACAGGTCAAAGACTTCATCCAGGGCCGGATCGGAGAGGCCCGCGAGCAAATCGCGATTGGACAGCGCCACGCGGAGGGCACTGGCCCGGGCGCGGGTGGTGTGGGTCTCGTCGCCAGTGGCCATGTAAGAGGGGCACATGGTGCCAACCAGGCGTTTGCGGCACTCGCCGATGCCGCTGTACATCTCGGCCAGTCCGGCCATCCCGCCATGGGCGGAGAAATCCAGGACGGTGGGTGGATTTTCTGAGGAGTAATCCGCGCCATAGCGCAGATTGGCGTCCATTGGCAGCGGGTCTATGATTTTGCCAGGATTGAAAATACCCTGGGGATCAAAGGTCGCTTTAACGCGGCGGAAGGCTTCCACGAGCTGGGGTCCGAACATGCGTTCGATCCACTCGGAGCGCACCAGGCCCTCGCCGTGCTCGCCGGTCAGGGCTCCGCTGAACTCGCGGACGAGTTGGCTGACGCGATCGGAAATTCGGCGCAGTTTTTCGACGCCGGCCTGGGTTTTCAGGTTAAGAGCCGGGCGGACGTGCAGCAGCCCGACACTGGCGTGGGCGTAGTAGCCGGTGCGTTCGATGCCTTCGTCGGCCAGGATATGGTGCAGGCGGACGATGTATTCATGCAGGTGCGCCGGATCGACCGCGCAGTCGTCAACGAAGTCATAAGGTTGAGTATCACCCGGCCGCGACATCAGCAAGCCGGTGCCGGCCTTGCGCACTTCCCAGACATCGGCCTGTTGATCAGGATCAGTGATGATTGGCCAGGCATAACCGAGTAAGCGGGCTTGCAGGTCGGCGGCCAGGGCTTGCAGTCGCTCGGTGAGTTTTTCAGGGATTTCCTCGTAGAACTCGACGATCAGGAGGGCCTGGGGGTCGCCTTCGAGGAACCAGCGGCGGCGCTGCATGGCCGGATTTTCCTTGGTGCCGTCGAGGATCAGCTTATCAATCAGCTCAATGGCGGAGGGTTGGTGTTCCAGAATTGTTGTAACGGATTTGAGGGAGGCCAGCAGATCGTCAAAGTGTACCACGCAGATGGCTTGCTCTTTTGGTAGGGGCAGTAAGTTCAGTGTGGCGGCTACGACGATACCCAGCGTGCCCTCGCTACCGACAATGAGCTGTTCGACGTTAAGATGCCCGTTGTCGATTTTCAAGCGGTCCAGGGCATAGCCGCCGTTGCGTCGAAATGTTTTGGGGAAATGGGCTTCGATCTCATCGGCGTATTCCTGGATGACCGCTGCCAGGTTTTTTTCGCAATTTTGGGCAAAATCCGCCAGATCCGCGGATTCGCCGGCACCCCACGAAGCGAGCGAACCGTCGGAGAGCACGACGTCCAGGGCGCGGATGTGATCGCAGGTGCGACCAACGACCACTGAATGTGCGCCGGCGGAGTTGTTGGCGATCATGCCGCCGATGGTAGCGCGGTTGGCGGTGGCGACGTCGGGTGAAAAGTGCAGGCCATGGGGCTTGAGTTCGGCGTTGAGTTCGTCGAGCACAACGCCGGGCTGGACGCGCGCGGTGCGGTTTTGCGGGTCGATTTCCAGGATACGGTTCAAATGGCGGGAGCAATCAAGCTGGAGGCCACAGTTGACAGCGCCACCAGCCAGTCCGGTGCCGGCGCCGCACGGTGTCAGAGGAATCTGGTGTTGGCCGCAAGCCCGGACAGCAGCCTGTACGTCCGCGACCGATTGTGGGAACGCCACGGCATCGGGTGTAATCGAATAGATACTGGCATCACTGGCGTAGAGCGTGCGAGTCAGACGATCGTCTCGAATTTCCATGCTGGTGCTGGAACGCAGATCCGCCAGTAGAGCTGAAAGCGCATCCGGTGAGATCTCCCCAGCGACGGCGTGCGAGTTCGTATCCTTGGGCATGTAGCTTTAGTCCATTCGAATTATGGCTGTCAACTGTCGGCGAAGTAACAATATAGCGGGGAAACCAGTTGTGCCAGAGGTGTCGCGGCTGGAGGTGGTTGCTCGGCGGGTGTGGGCTGGTCGGTTATACTGCGAAACCAGAATGGATTCAGGAACAGGCCGTTTCTTCGGGAGTGCGAACCTTCCAGCGAACCGCGGCTCGGCAGGAGCCTCGCCCTCCCATAAGCTAAGCGAGGGACGAGACAATGAGAGCATGTCATCGAAACCACCTGGTTACACTGATTGCAATAGTCCTGTGCGTGGGATACTCCCGCGCCAAGACATCCGCCGCTGATGAGGCTGAGTGGACCTCCTTGATCAAGGGCGACTCGCTAAAGGGTTGGGTGCGGCGGGGTGGTCAGGCGCGCTATAGTGTCGAAGATGGCGCGATCGTCGGCCGGAGCGTGCCGGATTCGCCGAATAGTTTCCTGTGCACCGAGCGTGAGTACGGCGATTTTGAGTTGACGCTGGAGTTCAAGGTCGATCCGCGCATGAACTCCGGGATTCAGATTCGCAGTAACAGCGTGGTTGGGTACAAAAACGGCGTGGTGCATGGCTATCAGGTCGAAATCGATCCATCCGAGCGGGCGTGGTCGGCGGGCATATATGATGAGAGCCGGCGCGGCTGGCTTTGTGATCTCAAGAATAACGCGGCCGCGCGGGAGGCTTTCAGACAAAATGAGTGGAACGAATACCGCATTGTGGCGCGCGGCAAGTCCATCAAGACTTGGATAAATGGCGTGCAGGCGGCCGATTTGAAGGATGACCTGACGCTGACCGGATTCATCGCGCTACAGGTACACGGGACGAAGAGCCCGGAGCCGCTCGAAGTTCGCTGGCGCAACATTCGCCTGCGGGAGTTGGGACCGCCAATCGGGCAGGCACCGCCGGGAACCGTGGTGTTGCTGGGTGCGGAACATGGGCCGACGGCGTGGAAGCACGTTCAGGGCGGTGACGAGGCGGTGAAATGGAAGTATGCCGAGGGGGTGCTTCAGATAGAACCCGGCAGTGGGAGTATCATGACACGCGAGGCGTTTGGCGATTGCCATCTGCACGTGGAATTCAACGTCAGCGCGAACAGCAAGGCGGGGCAGGGTAATGGCAACAGCGGTGTGTATGTCCAGGGGCGTTACGAGGTGCAGATTCTCAACTCGGCGGGGCAGGAACCGCTCGATGACAATTGTGGGGCGATCTACAAAGTCAAGGCCGCCGACTACAACATGGCCCGGTCCGCCGGCCAGTGGCAGATGTACGACATTATCTTTGCCGCGCCGCGCTGGGTTGAAGGTGGTCGGAAGATGACGAACGCGCGCATGACCGTCTATCACAACGGGACGCGTATCCATCATAATGTAGAAGTGCCGGACAGCACCGGGGCGGGACAGCCGGAGGGGCCAACCGACGGACCGATACTATTGCAGGATCATGGTAATCTGGTGCAGTATCGCAACATCTGGATCGTACCCCTGAAACAGCCCAAGAAGTAATTTGCTTATGCCCGCAACACGGAACATTTCACGACGTGCCTTTCTTAAAAAAGCCGGGCTGGTTACCACGGCACCATATTTCATACCAGCCACGGCATTAGGGCGCGCGGGGGGCGCGGCACCATCCGAACGCATCAACCTGGCGATCATCGGCTTGAAGAAGATGGGTCGGGGGCACGTGCATACGATGTTGCGAGATGGCGATGTACGGATCGTGGCGGTGTGCGACGTCGATACAGCGGCCCGGCTGGAAGCCCAGCGAAACGTAAACGAGTACTACGCCGCCCAGCGCGCGGATGGCCGCGTCGCCGGCTGTGCCGCGTATAACGAATACGAGCAAATCATGGCCCGGCGTGATATTGACGCGGTCGTGATCGCCGTCCCGGAACACTGGCACGCCATTATCGCCATCGCCGCGGCTCGGGCGGGCAAGGACGTTTATTGCGAGAAGCCCTTGTCGTTGACGATACGAGAAGCGCGCCAGATGGTGCGCGCGGCACGGCGTCACGCGGTAGTATTCCAGACCGGCAGTCAGCAGCGTTCCAGTGCCAACTTTCGGTATGCCTGCGAACTGGTGCGTAACGGGCGCATCGGGGACATTAAATCAGTACACGTCGAGGTGGGGCCGCCATCGAGTGAACTCTATCTGCCGGCACAGCCCATCCCGGAAGGTCTGGACTACGAGCGTTGGCTGGGTCCGGCGCCGTGGCAGCCGTACCACGTGACGCGCTGCGGTTCCTACTACGAGGATGGCTGGCGGCGGATTCGCGATTACTCTGGCGGGAAAATGACCGACTGGGGGGCGCACCATTTTGATATCGCGCAGTGGGGGTTGGGGATGGATGATTCCGGGCCGGTCGAGATTGTCCCGCCGAACGAGAGTGACGGTACGCCGCTGACTTATCACTACGCCAATGGCGTTAGAGTTTGCAAGGATGGCACGAATGGCGTTCTTTTCGTCGGCACGCGTGGACGCGTGGAGGTCAATCGGGGACATCTGCGAACCTGGCCAGAGAAGATCGGACAACAGCCCATCAGTCCGAACGATGTGCGGCTGTATCGCAGTCCGGGACATCACACCGATTGGCTGCGGTGCATACGGACGCGCCGGCGGCCGATCTGCGACGTGGAGGTCGGCTGCCGCTCGGTGACGGTCTGCCACCTGGGCAACATCGCGCAGTGGCTCAAGCGGCCACTCCGCTGGGATCCACAAAGCGAGCAACTGCTCGGGGACGAACAAGCCGCGCGCTGGTTGGATCGGCCGAAGCGGACGCCGTATAGGTTGTAGGCGGGCGTGTAATGGCGGCATGCCCGCGCTTTAGCGCTTGGACATGGCACCCTTTTTACACGGCCGAGACGACCGTGCCACCCGTGGTTGTAGGCGGGCGTGTAATGGCGGCATGCCCGCGCTGGCGTTTGGGCATGGCACCCATCCATAGACACAGCCGAGACGGCCGTGCCACCCGTTGGATTACTCGGTTATGCGTTCGAGGACGATCCACTCCTTGGCTACGCGGGCGCGGGTTTCGATGGCGGCTTTGTAATCGGCATACTGTTCGGGAGGCGCTTCGAGTTCGTTGCGAATGAACACGTCCTCATAACGTATCTCGCGGCCGGCGGCATTGAAGGTGGCATTGAAGGTGACCACGCCACAATCAGCCGTGTAATCCTTGCCCGCGTAATAGATACGGAAGCCGGGAGGCAACTCGACGGTCATCGACTTGGTCAACCGGGTACGTCCATACCAACGCAGGGGGAATTCGCGGGTTGGCTTGCCGACGGCGGCGGCGTCATAGTCGATATCCGGGAGTTTGAAGACCAGCAATTCATCGCCGGCCCGCATGGTGTAATCTTCCAGTGTAAACTTCTGGGTGAATGTGAGTGGTTGGGTCACATCATGCAGGTTCTCGATGGTGTAATCATCGAGATGGGCCTTGGGATGCAAGCCGGTCAGAGCCATCTCGAAATTGCGGCGCAACTCTTCATCCTTGAGATCCTTCCAGGCGCGCCGGCGGGCGATCTCGTTATTGCCCGTAAGTGTTTCCGTTTTGGTGACGCGCAGATCGCCATTGGGCATGACCAGCAATTGATAATCGGCGGCGATCATCTCCGCGTCCGGTTCGTTCAGGGGGATCTCGACCAGTTCGCTGCCCTGAGTGGTGACCAGCAGGCCGCGCGTGCCCTGGAAGCTGGTCGGCATCTGGCCAAAACGCACGGCCTCGTCAGCCGGCGGTAGAAACTGTCGCCCGGATGGCAAGGTGACCGCCACCAGGGCACTGTCGAGCTGGCGGATGTTGGGCAGGTCGTCGAGCAGGCAGCCGCGATACTGCGGGCAAGCCAGAACCACGCCGGCCGACAAGCCGGCTTCCTCGAGCATGGTGCATAACAGCACGGCCCGGTCGATGGTACCGCCGGCCCGGCGGGCGAATACGTCGGCGACGGGTTGCGGCGCGTAGCTGTACTCCTCGGGGCGAATGCCCTGGTCGAGGACGGTCTTGTTGAAGTAGTGGTAGACTGCGCGGGCACGCTGCTGTGGATCGGTCGTGTTCGCGATCAACTCCGCGACGCGGGCCTTGAGCTCGGCGGAAACCGGTCCACTGGCGCGCATGGCGGCGCCAAACGCTTCGCCGATCTCGTTCCAGCCCGTGGCCAGGGAGGCAGTCACGCGCGGGTATAGATCTCCGGCCGGCGGCATCATGGATTCAGGCACGATCCGCGGGCAGTTGTGAGCCTGAAAGCGGTAACTGACCTGGTCGCCTTCTTCCACGCGCGTCAGCTCGACCAGCTTATCAGCCCGGTCGAGGCGGTACTTGAGTTCGTGGCCACGCGGGACGTTGATGCGCAGTTCAGCTTCCAACAGCGGCTCACTATCGCGGAAAAACAGGCTGGTATAGAAGGGAAACAGGGGATCGGTGCTGGCGCGATGGATGGTGATCTGATAGTCCAGCAGCGATCCGATCCTGACCTGCTTCATGGCAAACTTGACCTGATGCAGCTTCTCATACTCGGGGGTACCGGCGTTGGTGCTGGCGATATCGACCGCCGCGTCGGAGATGGGCGTCAGGGAGCCGTCGGGGTTAATCGTGCGGGCGAAGTCGATCTCGAGCGTCTCTTCACCTTTGCGGAAATACCGGGCGACGGTGGCCTGATCCTTGCCGCGTTCCAGCAGCACCTTTTCCACCCGCCGCTCGCGCAGCGTATATGAGCCATCAGGCGCAAGCGTGTATTCATGCATGCGGTGAAGCACTACATGGCCGGAGTCCGGGAAGGCGGCAGCGCTGGGTTGCTCGGCGATCAGCCGCTCCAGCAGCGGGTCTTTCAAATCACCCACGGTACTGGCCCGATCGCCGGCGCGCCAGCGCGTGATGTCGATGCGCTGGACCTGGTCCTTGGGAAAAGCCTCCGGCTCGGCCGCACCATCAACATGGAAAATAATCTGGTCCGCGGTGACGCTGATCAGTTCGCCGACGCGTTCGCGGCCATCCTGAAGGTAGAGCACGTCGTGAATGCCTTGCGCGAGGGTGGGCGCGGCGAACAACCCGGCCAGCAGGCTGATAATGATAAAGCGTCTCATTGGGCACCTCCCGCCGCGTGATAGAGGAATAGCGGCAACTTGGTGAAGTCGGTGACATCTTCCAGGAATTTCTTAAGCTGCTGGTAGTCCTGGGCGGGGATGGCGCGCTTATTCAAGCTCAAACTGTCGTCAAAGACCACCGTTTGCCCATCGAAGTTATAACGCGCCTCGTAGCTGGTGTAAGGCGTTTTGAAATTCACGCTCTCGGGCAATCCCTTGGGCACGTAGCCCTCCGGTAATTCCAGCTCGGTATGCTGCCGAAACATGATGGTCGAGGGTGAAAGCACGTCAAACTGGCGCTCATCAAGCGCCGCCACGGTGGCGAAGGCGCTAGCCAATTCAGAGAGGGGCATCTTGAAGATCATCAACTCACCGGCGAATGTCGGGTATTCCGGCAACAGTACTTTCAGCTTGATCTCAAGGGGCTGGTTCAGGTCGGATTCATCACTGACCTCGATGCTCTTGAGTTCGGCGCCCGGGGACAACTGGTTGAGGGCCTGCTGCACGACCATCTTGCGGAACATCTTGTTGATCTGCTCGAGACCCATGCGGCCAAAGCCCTCGATACTGCCATTGGTGTTAAACTTAACGATGGCCTTGAGATTGCCTTCCTCATCCAGCCGCATGCGCAGGTTGATGTCCAGGGCATTCTCGGCGGCCGGCGGCACTTCAATGCGCCCGATCTCCCGTTCGAGCACGTTAATGGTCGTGACGCCGTGGTCCATCATGACGAAGTATGGGTAACGGAAGGAAGTGCCGGTGCAATCGAGATGGAACTCGCGGCCGTCCAGGTTCACCTTGGTGATGGCGTGATTGCCGTACATGGTGGGCAGGGTACGGTCATCGGCCGCCATGCCATAAGTGGCGAGCACGACCGGCGAAGCCTGGATATCGATGGCCTTGAGCATGGTGGCAAACAGGGTGGCCTTGTCGATGCAGTCGCCGTATTTGTTTTGGAGGGTTAACGTCGCGGGGTGGCCGGACCAGCCGGAGCCCATGCTGCCCTTGATCGAGATGTAGCGGATTTCGCGTTGCAGCCAGTGGTAGATTCTGGCGATTTTCTCCTCGTCGGTGGCAGCGGCACCGATGATTTCGGCTACCTGAGTCTCAATTTCAGGGGTTACCTGGGTATGTTCGCGTTGGAATTGGCCCAGGTAGTCAAAGATGTAGTCCCAGTCCTTGAAGAGCGAGGCAGCCATGGCGGGCAGTACTTCGCCGGGTGGCGGCATGGCCGGCTCGCGAATGATGTGGGCGATATCCCGCAGTTCCCACTGGTAAACGTGGTAGTCGCCTTCTTCCGATTCCTGGGCTTTGCCAGTGTCATCCGCGAAGTTTTTGGCCTGGAAGTAAAGTTCCTGGCCGCGTGGCACGCGCACGGTGACACGGCTGTAGAGCGCCGGCTCGGTACCGCCGAAATACCAACGAGGGAAGAAGAGCTTCCGGTCGTAGGGGTTGTAGATCTCGGTTTCCCAGATGGTTTCGACAATTGAGCCAACCTCGACTTCGGGAAGCTGGCCGGTGAGGGTTTTATACTTTGTGAAGAAGACCATATCGCCGGAAGGTTTGGCTTCGGTCAGTTCGGCCGGATCGAAATTGTACACCCGGCCGTCGGCGGTAATAGTGCGGGCGCGCCGGAGTATGAGGCGCGAGCGGCCATCCTCATAAGCCATGCCGATCCGACCGGCGGACTTCCAGGGCTCCTTGAGGATCAGAGTGGCGGAATGCATGCGCTCGACCTGGGTGCCGTCCGGACGCAGGGTCCATTCGCCGGTCTCAATCAGCGTGACGGCGCCCACGTCGGGGTATTCCTGGCGGGCGGCCTGGGCCTGCTGTAACAGCTCCTGTACGCCTTCATCGGTGGTCGCCGCGGCGGCCAGGGCCGGGCCGGCAGCATCGGCGGCGCGGGTGAAGATAATACGCCGCACCTGGTTACGTGGGATGGTGCGACCATCGGCCAGAACGACCAGGTCATCCTTGAACTCGACCTTCGGGGTGTCGAGGCGGGTGCCATCCGCTAGTTCGATGGTGTCGGCGCTCGTACCCGGTAACCAGAACAGGACGAGCAGAATCAGAGCAAATTGGAAGCTAGCGCGCATGTGTTTCATCTCAATCCTCCAAATCAGGTCGCGCTGGCGCGTGTCCCGGGACGAGCGGCGCCAGACTCTCAGCGATCAACCTCACTTCAGTAGTTCCTCAAGTTCAGCTTCATTCAATAGTCGCGCTACCGGGTAGCAGTTCAAGACCGGATCCCAATAGGGCGAGCGGCGGTAAAAGAAGTTCAGGCGTTGGTGCGGGTTTTCGGCGAATGTCTCGTCAGCGCGCAGCCGTTGCTCAAACTCGGCCTTGAGAGCCGGATCGGCCGCTAACATCTGTTGGGCGATCGGTTCCATAGCATATGTTTCAGCGTATTCCTTCTGCTCAAAAATGCTGTTGAAAAAGCCCCAGGAAACCAGGGAGTCGGGGGCCTGGGGTTCGAGCAGGTGTACCACGACCTTGGCCCGCGGCTGAGCCAGCGGCACGACAACCGTGCCAACTGGATAATCACGCGTTTCCGTCTGGACCACAGTCTTGTAACTTGGTCGGAAACGACCTTCATATGGCCCGGTGGCAAATTTGATATCTTCGAATTGATATGTTTCCACGGTCAATGTTGCCGGCCGGGACAGTCGGTAAAAGTCGATGCCCTGTAGTTCCAGGCGTTTGATGACCGCTGCCCATTGGGGTGGCACCAGATACGCCGCCGGCGGTGTTATGGTGCGTTCAATGCGCGTGTTCTGGTAGATTCGTGTTTGCACGTCCAGGGGTTGATCGGAATACTCGATCACGCGGCCCCCGGTGATGTCGCTGTCACGGACTTTCAGCTTGACGGCCTTGTAGACAAACGGCTCGGATTCATCGGTGGCGGTCTGTGACAAGACCACTTGCCCGTCATCGTTGGCGCCGCGGTTAGCTATGCTGTCGGCGTCGGCCTGCTGGATGATGCGGCGTAATTCACGCGGATGCGCGTTTAATTCCGCGAGCGTGTGCAGCATGATGCTATAGGTTGCGCGAACGCGCTGGCGGTATGTTTTATGTGCGTGGGCTTCAATGATGAACGCCGGTCGATTGCAGATGGCGGCGTAGCCGGTCGAGAAGCGGGGGGTCGAACCGGTCCAGACGTTGATCCCCTGGGAAGGATCACTACGGTCGCGCGGTCCGCCATAGGGCATTATCAGATGTCCGTCAGTGACAATCTCCGGCAGAATAGCGGGCAGCAAATCGTCCTTCATCCAGGCCGCGACGGCGGGGTGCGCGTCGGCATGAAGCGTGGCACCGTATAACAGGTCGTACTGGTGATCGCTGCCGTTGGTGGTGTGGTTGTCGAAGAAGAGATCCGGTTGCCACTGCGTCCAGCAACGGAGCCAATGTTGCATCTCGACGGCATCTGCCTTGACGTAGTCGCGATTGAGGTTGAGATTGGTGGCGGTGACCCGCCAGCCCATTTCCTGGGGACCGTTCTGGTTGATGCGGCTGTAAGGGCTGAAGCGCTCATGACCATCGGGGCTGAAGATCGGCATGATCAGCAGATTGACGTGGTCCAGGAGTGCGGCGTGAGTGCCGGTGATGAGGATATCGCGAGCCAGTTCCAGGCTGGCATCCTTACCGGCACATTCGCCGGGGTGGATGCAGTTTTGCAGCAGCACGATCAGCTTGCCGTCAGCGTGGGCGGCATCCGGGGTAAAGGCCCGATTTCGTGACAGAATCAATAACGGCAGGGCACGACCTTCACCGCTCACACCGAAACTCGTGTAGTGTGCATAGGGTGAAGCCGCCGCCAGTCGCTGACAAAAATCAACAATTTCGGGGTAACGTCCGGTCTCGGCGTAATCGGTGCGTTCGGCATGTGTACGCCATTGGGGGGATAGGTCAGAAGCGTCCAGATGGCCCGGTTCGTGGTGATATGTCGCGCTGCAACCAGCGCTCAGAAACAATAAAACTACTGGAAATACGGGTAATACGCGGCGGATCATTTCACCTCCCAAAGTCGCACCCGACTATTTGTCAAACCGACTTTCAGCCTCCATTACCCCTATGCCCTCTCCGCTCGATACAGTACCACACCGCCCAGATTCATGCACCTGGTGGTCACATTCTGAAAGCCGACCTGTTCCAGGCGAGCGGCCAGTTGACGCCGCGATACAAAGGTTTCCACGGATCTTGAGAGATATCGGTAGGCGCCCACGCGATCGCGCGCGATCAACCATCCGAGCCAGGGCAAAACAGCCCGGCAGTAGAATTCATAGGCCCAGCGCGACAGACGCCGATCGGGCGGGGCGAACTCCAGGATCACCAGCCGCGCGCCGGGGCGCGCGACGCGCCGCATCTCAGTCAGACCGGCGTCAAGGTCCTGAAAGTTGCGTACGCCAAACGCACAACTGATGACATCCACGGAACTGACGGGCAGCGGCAGCGCCAGGGCATCGGCTTCGAGTAGCTCGATCGGTGTGTTGATACCCATGTAGTTGCCCCGGCTCAGCATCTCCCGCGAAAAATCGACGCCGACAATCCGGGCCGGCGGTGGCTGGCAGCGCGCGAAGGCCCGGATCATATCGCCGGTGCCACAGGCGACGTCCAGGATTACATCGGTTGCCTGTACATTGGCGGCGGCGACGGCCCGCCGGCGCCACACGGCGTCGCGCCCGAACGTAGCGATGTTGTTGATTCGCTCGTAAGTCGGCGCGATGGCATCAAACATCGCCTGGACGCGCTGGGCCTTGTCGGTACGTCCATGCGGATCGCGCAGGGAGTCATGGTCCCAGGCAGGCGATGGGTTGGAGCTTGTGTCACGCGGGGCCATATAGAGCCGTTCCAGAGTACCAGTTGTCATTCAGGTAGTGCATGATTGTAGCCGCAAACCACATTTACCGGGGGCTGAAGTGCCTGCCAACACTGCCAACTTACGTTAGGCTGTTGGTATGCGAAAACGCGCAAGCTGGCCAACTCACGCGGTCCTGATCTTCGGAGTGTTGCTGCGCCTGGGACTGGCACTGGCCACGCCGCCGGAGAGGGCCTACGACAATCACTTCGAGCCGGTCGAAGTCATGCTGGAAAAAGGTCGGCTGCCGGATGCGGCGGATTGCTGGGAATGTTACCAGCCGCCGGCGTATTACGTGGTCTCGGCGGCCGGCTGGCTGGTGGCGCGGCAGATTCCGGGACTGGCGGGTGAGACGCCGGAGGAACTGGAGCACCTCGGCAGGCGGACCCAGCAATTCATATCCATGCTGGCGGGATGTGCGACGCTGTACGTTTGCCTGGGGATCTATAGGCGTTTTCGGCGACTGGCGGCGTATGAGGCGCTGGGCATGGCGCTGATCGCCCTGCTGCCCCGACATATCTACATGTCCGCGATGGCGACGAACGATGCCTTCACTTACCTGGTGGCGAGTGTTGCGATTTACGCGCTTTTGCGCGTTCAGGCCGCCGGTTGGCTGACGCGTGGTTGTTTGATCGCCGGCGGGCTGGCTGGTCTGACAGTGCTGTCGAAGGGCTATGGCTGGATGACGGTCATGGCGGCATGGATGGCGGTATGGCTGTTTACCAGGACAGCGGAGCAGGGGCTGGAGCGCTGGCGGCGGGAGTTGAAACGACCGCTGATCCTGGTGGTTAGTGCGACGTTGTTGGTTGGAATCTGGCCGACCGTGCGTAATTTGTGGATTTTCGATCAGTTCCAAGTGGACAATTTTGAGTTGCAGGATTCGCCGATGCGCTTTTTGCCGCCGGGATCAGTGCGTGAAACGAGCTTTTTCTCGTTGCGTCCGCGAGCGCTGTTAGCCCGTCCCTGGGTGCATGTTTCGCACATGGATAGTGTCTGGACCGCACTGTACGGGCGGTTGTGGTTTGATTACGAGGGCTTCAACACCACGCAGAGCGGCTACCCGCCGTGGGACGCACTCTGGGAGCGCTGCCGGGAGGAATACCCGATATGGAACCGGGCGCGCTGGGAAATGCTACTGGATTATTCCGAGGCGGAGATGCCGCCGGCGTTTCGGCGGGTGGCGGTTGTATCGCTGGTGGCGGGTCTACCACTGACGCTGGCGGTGCTGGCCGGCAGTGTGTTGGCAATACGCCGCCTGCATTACAGCTTTGCGCTGACGCTCTTGTGGTTACACTTTTTTGGTACGCTGTTCGTACCGATTTTCCAGACTTTACGCCTGCCACATTTTGCGGCGATGAAAGCCGCGTTCATGTTGTGTGGGCTGAGTAGCGCGCCGGTGTTGAGCGCGTGGTTGTTGTGGAGTGTGCGCGGGCGGGTAACTCATGTGATAATTTACACCCTGATGATCGCCGGTCTCGTGACTCTGGCAGTCGCTGACGCGGCGTTGGTAGTGCTGCAATTCAAGCATTTTGCGGTGCCGGTTGGTTAACGGCCGGCGAGCCGCCGGCCGCTACATTGGAGGGGATGGGTGGCCCATGGCTTTAGCCGTGGGGAACGCGAATGGGTGATGTGATTCGGGTACCCCACCTCTAAAGAGGTGGGCCACCCGGCCGCTACATTGGAGGGATGGGTGGCCCATGGCTTTAGCCGTGGGGAACGTGAATGGGGGATGGGATTCGGGTACCCCACCTCTAAAGAGATGGGCCACCCAGCCGGCGAGCCACCCAGCCGCTACATTGGAGGGATGGGTGGCCCATGGCTTTAGCCGTGGGGAACGCGAATGGGAATGTGATTCGTGTACCCCACCTCTAAAGAGGTGGGCCACCCACCGCGGCTCGGCAGGAGCCTCGCCCTCCCTGGGTGATAACGCGGACGAGGTGGTCGGCTGGGGGCTGACCACCTCGTCGGATGTATAACAAAGGCT
Organism: Planctomycetota bacterium; assembly: GCA_043820985.1. Lineage (GTDB taxonomy): Bacteria > Planctomycetota > Phycisphaerae > UBA1845 > Fen-1342 > JAAYXS01. Next base: position 10,915 of record JBDRDH010000013.1, on the reverse strand, counting down.
GTTTCCAGCCGTGGCGCTATTTGGTCTTGAAGTAGATCTGAATCGACTCACTCTTATCGGCGGAAATTGTGAAAACCAATAGATATTCCATGCCGGGCACGAACTCGACGCCGGCAACTTCACGGTCCTGCTTGTCAAGAATCCGGAATTGGCTGCCCAGGGCGCCGAGATCGTATTCGACGCCGGGGGCCATATTGGCATCGCGGTCATTCATGTCGCGCGGGTGGATGACGTAATCCGGGATATCGGAGAAATCAGCCTCGAATTCCTGGTGCACCTGTAGCGTGACGTGCTTGATGAAACCGAACTTCTTGGGCTCGATGATCTCATATTTGAACTTCGGCGCGCCGCTGACCTCTTCCTTGATCTTGAAAGACGCGTAGCCGGTGAGCCCTTTCTTGAGCTTGCTCTGCTTGGCCTGCTCGCCATCCAGGAAGACGCGCAGGTTGGTATCCTTACTCATCAAATTCTTGCCGATGTTGAAGCCCGTGTGTCCGGCGCTGGTGGCGCTACAGCCGGTGATCAGCAACAGGCCTGAAAACAACGCGGTAAACTGTAACAGGCGGTGATACATGGTTTGCATCCTTTTCATGTGACACCTGATGGGTCCGGCGAACCATTCCATTCGATCCGCGCCAAGCAGACCGCACCTTGTATACAGATTAGTGTAGCGTGTGGGCATCGCGCGGCAAGTCTCCTGGCAGGTAAACCTGATCGGTAGGTTTCGCTGGGCCACCACCTGTGCCGAGCATATAAGTTCGCGGTTCACGAACAGGGCCACCTTCAGATACGTATTTCCATCGAGGTCGGCGTGGAGCAATATGCCCGCCGACGATACACTCTTGACCATGGCTCGACCGCGCAAACCGACACCGGTAAAACTCATCGTCGGCCTGCTGGCCGGTGACATCGATCTATTGCGCCGCGCGCGACAATTGCTCAAGCGCACTTATGGTCCGGTTGACCTGGAGAGTGATTTCTGGCCGTTTACCCAGACCGATTACTATGAGACGGAGATGGGGCCCGACCTGACGCGCTGGTTTCTCGGCTTTGAGCGCTTGATCCGCCCGGACAACCTGGCCGAGATCAAGTTGCGTACGAATGATCTCGAAGAGCTCATGACCAAACAGTGCCTTTTGCCGGATCGCCCCCGGCCGGTCAACCTCGATCCCGGCTATCTGAACCTGGCCCAACTGGTGCTGGCCACGACCAAGGATCACGCGCACCGGCTGTACCTCGGTCTGGGGATCCACGCCGAGGTCACGCTGTACTTCAAGGACGGGCAGTGGCAAACCTGGCCGTGGACCTATCCCGACTACCGCGAACCGCACTATCACGCCTTCTTTACACAAGTGCGCGAACGTTACCGCGAGCAGCGCGCCCAGTGGGCGGAACGGCTCGAACCGTTTGACGAGGATCTGGCATGAGCCGCGCCACGCTGATTCTGCTGCTGGCTCTGGCCGTGGGCCTTACTCTGCTGCTGGCGTTGGTCCTGACCGCCGTCACGCTGCGCATCGCGCGCCGGATTGGCTTCGTGGATCAGCCGGGCGGGCACAAGTCCCACCAGGATCCGATTCCCTACGGGGGGGGCGTGGCGATTTTTCTGGCGACCCTGCTGCCGGCGGGTGTGATGTTGTTGCTCTCCGCCCTACTTTCGCCGCAGTGGCTGGCGGAAGTGCTGGGGGAGCCATTACGGGCCTATGTGGGCGGTCTTCAGGAGCGTTCCGGGCAGGCGCTGATCATTCTGCTCGGGGCGGTCATCATACATATCCTCGGCCTGGTCGATGACCTGCGGCCGCTCGGCGCGCCTGTCAAGCTGCTGGCGATCGTCGGAGTGGCGGTGCTGGTGGCTACTCTGGCGGACGTGCGGCTGGTGGCCATGTGGGGTTCGGCGGCATCCATCCTGCTGACGGTTTTGTGGTTCATCGTGATCGTCAACGCCTTCAATTTTCTCGACAACATGGACGGGCTCAGCGCCGGAGTGGCGTGGATCTGCATGGCGTTTTTCGCCGTCTGTGGTTTGATGGCCGGCCAGGTGCTGATACCCGCGCTGGCTTGTGTTTGTCTGGGGGCCATTGGCGGTTTCTGGGTCTTTAATTTTCCCCCCGCGCGGATCTTCATGGGTGACGCCGGCAGCCTGCTGGTCGGCTATATGCTGGCGGTAGTCTCGGTGATGACCACCTATTATGAAAGCGGGGGCAACGTGCCGCCGTACGCGCTGGCCATGCCGCTGGTAGTGCTGGTGGTGCCGTTGTACGACTTTGCCAGTGTATTGATGATTCGGATCAGGGAGGGACGCAATCCGATGAAAGGTGATCAGCGGCACTTCTCGCACCGCCTGGTCGATCACGGGCTCAGTCGCCGCTTCGCCGTCATGACCATCTACCTGGCGACGGCCACGACCGGCTTGTCGGCCACATTGTTACCGGGTGCATCGTTACCGCGGACAGTGACGATCGTGATCATGGTTTTGATGGTGCTGGCAATCGTGGCCATTCTGGAATCCCCGGTTCGCAAGGACAGTTAATGCCCGCTCCCGCGCCAGCCAGTTCCCAGCCACCCGCCAGCGCTGACAATATCAGTGTCTATGAACGCGTATTGTTTTTCGTGCTGCTGGGCGTGCTGTGCGCGCGGCCGATGATTCCCGAATCGTTCGAGCGCTTCGAGTTTTCCTTCCTAACCAGCCTGGGTGCCAGTGGCGGCACGACCCCAGCCACGACGACCTGGCTGGATTCGTTAACACTGACGGCCGCCGTCGCCGTCCTGGCGCGCCGCGTCGGTCACATTCGTGGTGGTGGCTGGCTTCAGGCGGGTGTTGCCCTGCTGGCAATTGCGATCGGCATCTCGGTGGTGTTTGCCGGCGATCAGCGCCTGGCGTTGAACGCGGGCTTCAGTTTGCTGATAGCCGTGCTGGCCGGGGCGGCGCTGGTACAGTTGATGCGGGCACCCTGGATGCCGCGTTTGCTGCTGGCCGCGATGCTGGCCAGTAGCGTGGCCAGTGCCACCAAATGCATCACCCAGAAAGCTTACGAATATGATGACATGTTGCAGCAATGGGAGGAGAGCCGCGCGCAGCTCGCCGCCGCCGGCACGGACCTGGAGACGCCGACACTGATCAACTTTGAGCGCCGCCTGCGTTCGGCCGAGGCAATTGGGTATCAATCGCACCCCAATATCACCGGCTCATACCTGATGATGAGCCTGCTGGTGGCTACAGGTTTGCTGGCGGGCTGGTTGTTTGGGCGCGTCCAACAGCCGGCGGCGGAGCGTGTCGCGGCGGCGGTGTTAGCGGGAGCCGTCTGCGTGGTGCTGGGAATCGGCTTATGGTTCACGCATAGCACCGGAGCGCTAGCTGCATTTGCGATCGGCCTGGTACTGCTGGTCGGCGGCGGGATATTGCGTAACCGGATCGCGCCGCGCGCCGGGCGGATCACACTACTGCTGGTGGTCGGTTACGGCGTCATTGTTCTGGGCGCGGCGGGCTACCGGATCAGCCGGGACGCATTTCCACACGCTTCGCTGGAGTTCCGCTGGTATTACTGGACCGCCGCACTGTCGGCCTTCCAGGACCATCCACTGACCGGAGTGGGTCGCTTGAATTTCAATGACGCTTATCTGCTCCACAAACCGGCGGAAAGTACCGAGCAGGTTCGTGATCCGCACAATATCTGGGTAGCGCTGCTGGTGGAGTTGGGACCTTTGGGACTAGCAAGCGGGGTATTGCTGCTGCTCGGCTGTGTGTGGGGCGCGCTGCGACAACTTGGCAATCCCAATGTCAACCGTGGCCCGCCACGGGCGATCACAATCGGCCAGATGATCGCCGCCACCGCCATGACCCTGCTGATTCACGCGGTATTCTGGGGCGAGCTGGTCAATGCCGCCACGGTACTGCTGTGGGCCGTCTCGCTGGTCAGTGTCTGGATCCTGACGCTGGCCCTGGTAGTCCGCGTACTGGAACAACTGCCGGCGACGGGCGGACACTGGTTGAGCGCTGGGCTGGTAGCGGCTCTGTTAGCCGCCCTGATACATGGTCTGATTGACTTCGCCCTACTGACACCCGGCGGCCAGAGTATCTTTGTGGTCATCACGGTATGTGCTTTTACCTTGCGGCGCGCGAGCACACTAAGCGCGACACGTCCGGCTCGGTTGGTTCCCGCATTGCTGGGGATGGTGCTGGTCAGCGGTCATCTGATTCTGGTGACTATTCCAACCATGCGCACCACGTTCTGGTTGGAGCAAATCAAGACAAGCCCATTCAATCAGGACGATCCTCAGGCTTGCCGCGCGATTATGTCATGGGGCCACAACGCGCTGCAGGCTGATCCAATAGATGCCGCCACGGCGCGCGAGATCGCCGGCCGGGCTCTGGCCATGGGGCTTAACGCACGTTTGCCGGACGATTTTCAATTGGAGATGCTGGAGCAGGCCGAGGATCTGGGGATGTTGGCCCGGCAGCGGAATCCGCGGACGTACGCGGTGCACGCCGGTCTGGCCCGGGTCTGTCTGGCCCAGGAGGAGGCGTATCTAAACGCGGCGCGCGTGGACGATTCGGTACAGGCCCTGCAGCGAGCGGTAAACCACTGGCAGGAGGCGATCGCGCGGTATCCAACCGATCCGCGTTTACGCATATCCGCCGGTCAGAGCTGGTTTATGTGGTGGGAGGAAAGCGAGGATCCGCAGGCCGCCCGGATCGCCGTTGAGCATTTTGTCGCCGCGCTGAATATCAATGATACCCGCCTGCCGGAGGAGGTCGTTCGTCTGCGTCCCGCCGAGCTACAGACGATTTATACGCATTTGCGTGAGCTGCAAGCGGCCGGCTATGGTCCTTCAAGCGCGTTCGTCCCGGATGTCCCGCCCGAGCCGTAAAGCGGCATACAATATATGTGGTGGCTTGGCCGGAAAGGAGGCTGAAGATATGTATGTAATTGCTGACTTTTGCGTGGTTCCGATTGGAGTGGGTGTCTCCGTCTCGAAGTACGTCGCGGCCTGCGAGCGGGTGCTGAAGGACGCCGGGCTGCAAACCAGGCTACACGCTTATGGTACGAATATTGAGGGTGAGTGGGAGGCGGTCTTCGCCGCCGTCAAGCGCTGCCATGAAGTCATACACGAGATGGGCGCGCCGCGGATCTCATCGACCCTCCGTTTCGGCACACGCACGGACCGGTCGCAAACGATGGACGATAAGATCCGCAGCGTGCGGGAAAAGTCCCAGTAACCGGCATGGCTCGTGCCGCGTGTAACCGCAGCCAGCTCGTGGGATCAGCCGTATGACCGACGAAGTCTCAGAAAGGCACCCACACTACTGGCTCGGCGTGTTGGCACTGGTCGTCTGTGCGGCGGTGTGGAGCCTGAACGGTCCACTGATCAAGCTGATCGGGCAGGAAGGCGTTGGGGGGGTGACCATTGCCTGCTACCGCTCGCTGATTGGCGGGCTGGTTTTTGCGCCGCTAGCTCTGCGCCGTCTGCGTACCCTTCGCCTGGTTTCGCCAGCCTGGCCAATTGGCTCGGTGCTGATGTTTACACTGATGACGGTCTGCTTTGTGGTGGCGACCACCAAGACGGCGGCGGCGAATGCGATCATATTGCAGTACACGTCGCCAATCTGGGTGTTTCTGCTATCGCCATTGCTATTGAAAGAGAAGCCCGGGTGGAAGGAGGGGCTGGCGTTGCTGCTGGCCCTGGTCGGTATCGGCATCATCTTCTCTTATCACCCGACCGGGGAGATTGTGTGGCTGGTCGTGGCCTTGGGCAGCGGACTGGGTTATGGCACCCTAACCGTGACACTGCGCGGGCTGCGCCGGGTAAATCCGTTTGTGGTAGCCACGATGAATGCGCTGGGTTCGGGCGTGATCCTGGTGATGCTCGTGGCCGCGAGCGGTACGTTCGCCATGACGTCGCGCGCCTGGATGCTGGTCATCCTGCTGAGTCTGGTTCAGTTTACTTTGCCCTACGTGTTATTTTCCTGGGCGCTGCAACGAGTCGAGGCGTATCGCGCGGCGTTGATTGTACTGCTGGAGACCTTGCTCAATCCATTGTGGACTTATTTGATCATTGGCGAGCGGGTACCTAACGCCACCTTAGTCGGCGGACCTTTCATCCTGGCGGGAGTCATCACCTGGCTGCTACTGAGTTGGCGCCGGCGGCAGACACTCCCAATCTCCCCAACCACGGCAGGCGATCGTCAATGAAGATTTCTGTTGCCCTGGACTAGCCCGCATTTCTCACCGCGTCGGTTACCACAAAGACCTGGCGCGACCGTTGGCCGCGCTGTGAATCAGACAGCAAAGAGAAGAGGTGGGGCGCTGATAATCGAACTCCAATAAACGACCCGGCCAGGAAGTAGCATGCCCGCGTACAACAGGACAAGCATGTGGACGACGGCGAGCTTGGGCCACGTGTTCACGCTTCGCAGCCAGGCGTTCGGAGGACTACGCCACGGCGTCGACGAAAGCACCCAGCCAGCAAGACGCCACCATCTAACGCCACCCAGTTCCACGTGACACCCCATGTAACCGCCGCCATAAGTGCGCCGCGCAGCCCGCGCGGCAGTCGGAAGATCCGAATCCTGGCACCACGCAGTCACCCTCCGACCCCATGGCGGCGTTGATCGCACACTCCTGCTCCGCATCGTCCGACGCCAACACCACCCGTTGGATTGACACCTCGCGCCGTGCCAGCAGGTAGTCGATATGCCAGTGCCGCCGCCGGGCACCGTTCACGTGCCGCCCGACGCGGGCGACCAAACCCCGCGCTGCCCGGCCGGTGTACACATACCAGCCCGGCGAAAACTCACACCGCCCCAGCCGCCCGACGCGCACCCACACCCGCGCTGACACCCACACCCAAAGCTGGTAGACTCCACCCGTGGGCCATAATTCGAGTGGCGGATCATATAAATCCGCCGCCGCCTTAGGTTGTCGGTCTTTCTGAGTCATGATCGGAGCCGTGCCCGGCGTCGCTGTTTGAGAGCCAGTGTACTTAGTGAGGGCTATTTGTGCACATTCGCGAGTTTCAGGAACTCATCGACCGCATGTATTCCGACAAGGATCGCAAACGTGGCTCGGCCAAGACCTTTCTTTGGTTCGCCGAGGAGGTTGGCGAGTTGGCCAGCGCTCTGGCCAAACAAGACCGGGCCAATATGACCGATGAATTCGCCGACGTGCTGGCCTGGCTGGTCACATTGGCCAACGTCGAGGGCATCGATCTCGAGCAGGCCATCGACAAATTCACCAAGGGCTGTCCCGGCTGCGGTAAAATGAATTGCCAATGTGACGACAAACTGACCTAGAATCTGGTGTACGGCGTCCCGCTACCAGTCGCCCGAGAACCCAGGGGATACACATGCGGCGTTGCACGCTCTTTTATCTTCCACTGTTGGCAACCACCTGGCTGATCGCCTCCGCCGGGGCTCAGGACCTCTTCAAAACCTACGACACGCGCTACTACGTGCTCCGCACCGATCTGTCCGCCAAGGGCGTCCAGGAGATCTCGCGCCACGTGACCAAGATGGCGGAGGAGTTCCACCAGCGCACGCGCGGCTTTGCCGGCGCCGTACAGGAACGCCTGCCGATTCATGTCTTCCAGCACGCCGAGGATTATTACGCCGCCGGCGGCATGCCCGGCACCGCGGGGGTATTCAACGGCACGCGCCTGATGCTGGTCGCTGGCGAGGAACTATCCGCCCGAAGCTGGCATGTCATCCAGCATGAAGCCTTTCACCAGTTCGCCCTGGCCGCCATCGGCCGACAACTGCCGCCCTGGGCCAACGAGGGGCTGGCTGAATATTTCGGTCATGGCGTATACACCGGCGACAATTTCTACACCGGTTTGATCCCCACCACGCGGCTGGCCCAGGTTAAAAAAGCCATCGAGGACGATCAGTTCAAGCCCCTGCGGCAGATGATGCGCCTGCGACAGGATGTCTGGAATGCCGAGATCAACCTGGCACACGCTTCGGCCGGCTTAAACTATCTGCAAGCCTGGTCCATGATCCACTTCCTGGCGCACGCCGACCACGGCCACTACCAGGATGCCTTCGCAATTTTCCTGCGCGGCGTCAGCCACGGGCAATCGTGGGAGCAAGCCTGGTCGCGCGCCTTCGGCAACAGTGTGGAAGCCTTCCAGCAGCGCTGGGAGGAATACTGGCTGAATCTGCCGGAGGATCCCACGGAGGAATTACGCGCCGAAATCGTGGTCTCGATCCTCACCAGCCACTTTGCCCGCGCCTTCAGCCAGCGCCAACTCTTCGACAACATGGACGAGTTCCTGGCCGCCGCCGAGGCCGGCGAGCTCAAGTCGCACCCGGAAGACTGGCTCGCGCCGCGCTTGCTTGAGGCCGCCATCAAGAACATACCGGAAGTGGGGACCTGGTCCATCCAACGACGGCCGGGCAAGCGGCTGGTGGTATGCGAACGTCCCGACGGCACCCGTCTCGAAGGTCAGTTCCGCATCCGGAATCACCGCGTCCAGAGTGTCGAGGTTTATACCCGAGCCCCGCAGAAGAAGCGTAAGTAAGCAAGATACCGGTCGCGTCTCCCGCGCCGGCGACACCTGCCATGCCTGACGAGAAAAAATACGAGTTCGAGTTCGAGCCGGTTGACCGGCCGCCAGAGGAACAGGACCCGGTGCGCCCGGGTTGGCGCCCAGCGCTGTTCGGCAATGACCCCGACAAAGCCCCGCGTTGCCCACAGTGCGGCTATATTTTGTTGGGCCTGCCGGAATTGCGCTGCCCGGAATGCGGTTGTCGTCCCCAGCACGTGATCGTACCTTCACAGGCGGAGGGACAACGCCGCCTGAAACGCGGTGCGAAGCTTGAAAAACAGATGAACATCATCGGGGCCGTCATGCTGCTGCTGGGGCTGTCCATGGCGATCACGGGCACCTTGCTCACCCCCAAGGCCGGCTTGTTCTGTCTGATCTTCCCCATGGCGGGATTTACCCTGCCCTACATCGTCTACCTGCACATCTGTGGCGACAGCACGGCCAAAATACTTGTCGCCTTCGGTGTCATCTGGCTGTTCTTCGGCACCATCATACTACTTATCTCGCTGTAACCATTCGCTGGAATGGTCCGGCTCCCACTGCGTTGTGGATCACTACCAGCCCACCCCACCAGACGCGGTCCACCAACATGCTATTCCATATCCAGTGGAATCACATCCTTGTACTCGACCGTTACGTTGTCAGCCGACATTGCCTCGACCGAACCGCTCTGCAGCCAGGTCTGCGCGCTGGCACTACCCTTGAGATATGCATCAAAGAACGCCAACGTCAACATCTCGATGTACGCACGATATTGATCATGGACCAGGGTCTCTGTCAGCAATTCATTATAACCGAGGAAAACACCATGTGTGGCGTTCTGTAATGTAACCAGGTATTGATCGGACGCGCGTGAGTGCTCGTACGCCGCGCGCCGCTTGCTGGCTATCCGCGTGGCCGGATCCACGTCCAGCGTACCCATCATGGTCATGCACGGCCGGTCGAGCTCATCCCAGGCATCCGCCGCCAGATCCAACGTCCCCACTCCCGGGGGCGACAGGCCTACCGCCGCACTGATGCGCGCGTCGGCATAGCTGGCATCCGACTCACTCGGCAGGTTCAAATGCATCCCGATCATGGCCAGGGCCGTATGCGCGCCGAACGAATGCCCAGCGACGCCGATGCGCTGCATGTTCACCAGATTCCGCCACTGGGGATCTTCCGCCAGCCGATCCAGCGCGAACGAAATATCCAGCGGACGATTCCAGCGGTGCGAGACTTCCATGATCGCCTGCCAGATCAGGGCCATCCAACCGCCGTCCTCGGACAGCGATTCGCGATCCGTCCCCGGATGATCGACCAGCACAACCACGTAACCATGACTGGCCCAGTACCTCCCCAGATAGGAATAGTCCGCGCCGGCGCTACCCAGACCATGCGAAAACACGATCACCGGGAAAAGTTCACCTACCTCATTCTCTTCCGGCGCAAAAACTTCATACGGGATAATTCGCAAGCGGCGCACATCATGCCACACGCCAACCCGCGACGAGAGCGAGTACGGCCCCGCCCCCAACTTGTATTCCCGCCCATCAGGCTCGGGCACCGGTGGTGGACAACCACCCGCCAGCACTAAAAGAACTACCGCCGGAAACACACACATCCGGCCCCTAATACACAACTTCACCTCGTTATCTCCCGCTCTGCTTCAATCGCGGCGGAAACCTCACGTTACCAGCGTCACGCGCTTATGCTCCAGCTTACAACCGGCACCCCACATCCGCGCCGGCGCGGAGCCACCGAGCCAGCCGCGCGCGGCAACGCTGTCCTTCAAATATGCATCCAGAAAAGCGGTCGATGTCGCCAGGATGATCTCATGATGCAACGGGTCCGGCGGCTTGACACGCACACGCAACTCCGGGGGATCGTTAAACGCGCCATGCGTCGCCCCCGTGATGGTCATCAGGTACTGATCGGGGCCGGGCGAGCGATCAAAGGATGTGCGGCGACGCGCCGCCGTCCCGAAGCCATACTCGATATCATGCGTGCCAGTCAGGGCCAGCACCGGACAGTTGATCCCCGCCCACGAGCCGGCATGCTGCCCGTGAATATCAGTACCCTGGGGTGACATGGCAATCACCACCCGCACGCGCTCGTCCCGGCAGTTCAGCTTGCCATGCCCCCCAGCCTCGAATGTCAAACCTGCCAAAGCCAGCGCCGTGAACGAACCCAACGAATGCCCGCTCACGGCGATCCGTTCCATGTCGAGCCAGCCCGAAGCCGTGGCCTCCCGCGCCAGACAGTCGAGCACGAATGACAAATCGCGCGGCCGCTCCCGGCGATGATCCACATCCTGCATCAGCTCGTCCATCCAGCGCCGGGTTTGCCCGCGCGCCGCGGCCGCCGCTGAATCATCGCTACCCACGTGCGTGAC
>JBDRDH010000012.1:0-2539 GCA_043820985.1 Planctomycetota bacterium | reverse complement strand
GCCGATGCGGCCATCCAGGCCTTGAACGGTCAGTCGCAAGGCGGCCGGACGCTGACGGTAAACGAAGCCAAGCCACGCGCGCCACGCACCGGCGGCGGCGGCGGCGGGGGCGGTGGCGGCCGTGGTGGATACGGTGGTGGGGGTGGTGGTGGTGGTCGACGCGCCCGCTACTAAACCTCCTCCAAGTATTTGCAGTCGCAAGGCCACCATTCGGTGGCCTTGCTTTTTTTATGCGCTACCAGGCGCGACTTGTGTCAGACGGGGTGCCGGGGACGGGTTTGGGAGACCGTACGCAGTGACATGGCCCCCGTGACCGCTTGAGCAGGGGCGAACCGCGCCGTACGATTCCGCCAGATACTCTTTCAACTGGTCTTGTGGGAGCGCGACATGTCTGACAAGCCCTTCCGCTATCCGATCTGGGTCCGTGGCGACCTGGACGGGTTCTTCGGCCTGATGGTCGACAACCTGGTCCAGGTGCTGACGATTATCCTACTCTGCACCACGGTCTGTGGGATACCGGCAGAGCTGATCTTCACGCGCATGCTGCCCGGCGTGGCTATCAGCCTGCTGATCGGCAACCTGTTCTACGGCATTCAAGCCCACTATATCGCGCGGAAGTACCGCCGCCCCAATACGACTGCATTACCGTATGGCATCAACACGCCGTCAGTTTTCGCGTTTACCCTGTTCGTGATGGGGCCGGTCTATCACGTCTCCGTCGCCAAGGGAATGGTAGAACAAGATGCCGCCGAACTGGCCTGGAAGGCGGGTATGTTGGCCTGCCTGGTCAGTGGCGTGATCGAGTTTCTGGGCGCTTTCTTCGCCGAGAAGTTACGCCGAGTGACACCACGGGCGGCACTACTTGGCGTGCTTGCCGGAGTGGGCATCGCTTTGATCGCCTCCGACTTCGCGTTCCGAATCTACGCCAAGCCCATGGTTGGCCTGCTACCGTTGGGCATCCTGCTATTGGCTTATTTTGGGCGTTACCGTTTTCCCTTCGGGCTGCCGGGCGGGCTCTTGGTGGTCATCTTCGGTACGGCTCTGGCGTGGGGTTTGTCGGCTCTGGGCATCGAGCATTTCGGTGGTGTCGAAATGTCGGCCGGGCGTCTGCGTGCCGCGCTCGAGCAGGTACACTGGATCCAGCCGGTGTTCTGTGGAAACGAAGTCCTCTCGGTACTCTCGAATCCCCAGGTTCTGATACCTTTCCTGACGGTTTCGATCCCGATGGGGCTGTTGAACGTTCTCGGCTCACTCCAGAACATCGAATCCGCCGAAGCTGGTGGCGACAAGTACGCCACGGCACCATCCCTGGCGGTTAACGGGCTGGGCACGATCGCCGCCGGACTGTTCGGCTCGTGCTTCCCGACAACGATCTACATTGGCCACCCAGCGTGGAAGTCGATGGGCGCCAAGGCCGGCTACTCGATCCTGAACGGCCTGTTCTTCACGCTGTTGTTCTTGTTCGGTTGCGGCACGTTTCTCAAGGAACTCATCCCGATTGAGGCGGGGGCGGCAATCGTCATGTACATCGGCATCGTCATCACCGCTCAGGCGTTCCAGGCCACGCCGCGGACCCATGCACCGGCCGTGGCCATCTCGCTGTTTCCAGCACTCGTAGCTCTGCTGGTGGTCAAGTTCCTGGGACTGATGCATGATTCCGCGGCCAGTATCACCCTGGCTGAACTCCTCAGCAATCCCAGACCGGATGCACAGATCCCCGAACTTCCTGGCATCCTGGCGCTGTTCGGGGCCAACGCGGGCTGGATGGTCTCGGCGTTGATCCTCACTGCGATGGGAGTAGCGTTTATAGAAAAGCGCTACAAGGCCGGAGCAATATGGTGCGGAGCCGCGACGGTACTGACGCTGATTGGGCTGCTGCACTCCTACCGTGTCGAGGGCAATGTTATTCGCGAGTTTTTCATCTGGCAGCCGGATCCGACCGCCGAGGTTCAGGCGGTGCCGGCGGTAGCGAGTGCGCCCACGACGCAAACCACGCCGGTAACTGAAGGTGAGCCGTCCGGGCCAGTGGTGTTTGCTTACCGCGCGTATCCACTGGCGGTCGGCTACGGTCTGGCCACGATTATTTTCACATTGGCGGCGATTAGTAAGCAGGATTCCCGAACAACCCGATCGCGCTATCCTATAAAAGACAATCGTGAACCGGATCTGGTCGCGGCCCGGGAGCCACCGCCGCCACTTGAGGACCTGCCGACAATTCCACTGGCGGATGAGTCACCGCCGGAGGAGTCAGAGCGGGCGGACTCTGATCACCCCGCACCGCCGACCGGCTGACGACGGAGAGCAATATGGAATTGGAAGAACGTGTAGCTATCGCCGCTGGAAAGGCCCCGGCGGAGCTGGTGCTGAAAAACGGGCGCATCGTCAACGTCTTTTCGAACGAGATCCATGCCGGCGACGTGGCGATAGCCGGTGAGCGCATCGTCGGGATTGGCGACTACGAAGGACAACAGACGGTCGACCTGAAAGGCCAATACATCTGTCCGGGCTTCATTGACGGTCACATCCACATCGAATCCTC
>JBDRDH010000011.1:0-100864 GCA_043820985.1 Planctomycetota bacterium | reverse complement strand
CTGGGCCAGGCTGGGGCCGTTGATGTACTCCATGGCGATGAAATGCGTGCCCCGCTCAGAGCCGACGGCGTGGACCGTGACGATATTCGGATGCCGCAGTGCGGCGGCGGCCTTGGCCTCGCGTTCGAAGCGCCTGACGATATTCAAGTCACCAGCCAGTTCCGGCCGCAGGATCTTAAGCGCCACCGTGCGGTTAAGGCTCTCCTCGTACGCCTTAAGCACAATCCCCATCCCGCCGCGACCCAGCATCCCGATAATCTTGTACGCCCCTAGCTCCGCTGCGTAACGCGGATCGGCACAAGCATCCAGCAGCCCCTGCCTGATGAGCGTGCCGATCGTGTCGGTACGCGATTGCATATCGCCCAGCACGTCAAGGTGCATGCGCAGCTCGTCCGCGAACTGCGGATGGCGGCGGAGCAGCTCATCCTCGCAGCCGGCTTCGCCGCGCGCGCGTTGATCGAGAAATTCATTGAGAATCTCACCGATACGCTCGTCACGGGCGTCGCCGCTCAGGGTTTCCAGTTCGCGCTCAGACATGGCCCCCGAGTTCACCTCCTCTTCTCAGGTGCCGCGTTCAATATCTCAAGATAGCGAAACCACACCACATTTGCACGGTCAAACCACCATCAATCAGGACAGGGCGCAGGTGCCAGGCACCAATATCACCCGAGATGACCGGTATATTGCTATCCGTTCCGTACTCGTGCGGCAAAAATGATCCGTCCAATCTTATCGCCGCCACACCGATTGCCGCCGTCCGAGACCTGATCTACCATGTGCATTCGGCGATCAGGTTCGGGATCACATCCAAAGTGAGCGGTCGCGGATATCCGAGCCCGCTCCGACAGGAGACACGTGTGCCGCCGACGCCCAAATATTGTTCGCAATGTGCCGCCGCCGTGGAATCGCGGGTGGTCGCGGGGAATCCACGACTGGTCTGTCCCCAGTGTGACACGGTCTTCTACGACAACCCAATCCCGGTCGCGGCGGCCGTGGTGCTGAATGAACGCCGGCAGGTTCTGCTCGTCAAGCGCAAGCGGGCCCCGCACCAGGGCGACTGGTGTCTGCCGATGGGCTTCGTCGAGTCGGGCGAGACGATCACCGCCGCCGCCGTCCGCGAACTGCGTGAAGAAACCGGCCTGGAGGGCCACGTGGTACGCCTGCTGGAGGTCGACTCGCTACCTAACGATGAGCTGGGCGACGCTCTGATTGTAACTTTCGAACTTCACAAAATCGCCGGCACCGAGCTACCCGGCGATGACGCGGAGGAAGTGCGCTACTTCCCGCTCAGTCAATGTCCGCCCCTGCCCTTCAGCTCAAACGAGAGGGCCTTGCGAATATGTGCCCAGACCCATCTCGAAAGCTGGGCCATTCAGGATTCCTTTGTCACGTTGCAAGCCCGCGAAGATAAGGTCATGCTCTCGGACGGCCTGGTGACCATGATCGAAGCCCACTGCCCCGACATAGTCGGCCACTGGCTGGAGGAAGTCCGCAACAGTCCGACCACTCGTGCGTATCACCATCTGGATCCCGCACATCTGACCGAGCGTGCCACGACCGCGATTACTCAATTCAGCCGTTGGCTCAAAGGTAGCGAAGCTATCAAGGAAGTCCGGGATTTCTATCGCGCCATCGGCGCCGAACGCCGCGACCAGAACTTCGCGCTCACCGAGACGATCAGCGTCCTGACGCTGTTAAAGAAGCATATCTGGGACTTTACGCTCAGCCATAGCGCGCGCGAGCGTCCCATCGACCTGTATCGCTGTCTCGAACTGGGTCGCCGCATCGCAATGTTCTTCGACCAGGCGGTGTATCATGCCGCTCGTGGTTATGAAGCCTGCCCGGACGCCGGTAAATAAACACCAACGCCCAGGCGTGGGCAGGCCGTGATCTGATTGATTAACTGGTTCGCCTTTCTCACGGTGCCGTTTACCACGAAGACACCAAGGCACGAAAAATACTGTGAAACGACATGTTGTTTCGTCATGATCGACACAGATGGGTGGCCCATGGCTTCAGCCTTGGGGAACACGAATCAGACGCCCAAATTCGAGTCCCCCACCGCTGAAGCGATGGGCCACCCGGCCCCCACCGCTAAAGCGATGGGCCACCCGGACTTTGTGGTGAAACACACTAACGCCCCGATCCCCGGGCTCGGCCGGCGTCTTCGTGGGCGATTCCCAGAATCAACGCCGCTCCCATGGCCAGCACGGTTAGCATGGTTTCTTCGTTGAGCATAATTCCCGCCTGGGCGGCATATGCGGTGACGATGGTCGCGACCGCCACTTGCACCTTGCGACTGCGTAAGGGCCAGAACCATTTACGCCAACCGGTTACTTTGGATTCCATTACTTTCTCCAGTTTGCCCGGCCGACGAGACGTCGGCCGCTACATTTCTGGGACCGTTGTCTTGCTCATCGGTACGGCCGCCACAGAGGGCGGCCGCCACATGCGGCTCGGCAAGAGCCTCGCCCTCCCCGTCGGGACAAAGCCAAGCCGCTACATTTTGTCCACTCTCGGCCACTACCTTTGTGGGACCGGTTTGTAACCGGTCAAAGCATGTGGCACTGGCATCTTGCCAGTGTTAAATCTGTAGCACTTACTCTTCCGTCGAAGTATCACTCGCCTGCTCGGCCACGGCGGTGCCGGCAAGTGTCGCCAGGGCCTCTTCGACGCGTTCCGCGCGCGCCTCCAAGCCCTTAATCAACAGATCCACTATTGACTGGTCACTGGCCAGCTTGGCGTCAACACCCACGAGCCGCAAAGCCCGGGCACGCTCCTGCTGGATCGTCCAGAATTCGAACAAGTCGCGCTCGTTCCATACCTGGTTGAGCACTTCCCGCTGCTCGGCGGATAGCTCCTCACCATCCACCTCCAGACGGTTTACCAGGTCACGGTACAGCAGAATTCGCAGCGACTCATGCTGCCGCTCAAATACCGCTTGCTGCACCTGGTCGGCCCGGCGTTGCGTTTCAAGAGCGACACGGACTGACTCGCGCGTGCAGCCCGCCGGCACGATATTCAGCACGGCAAACAGCAAGCACAGTGTTATCATTCGGGCCGACTTCATAGCCCACCTCCCAACGCGCTCAAGAGGCGCACGGCAAAGACCACACCGTCAGTCCACTTCTCGGCCGCGATCGCCTCGGCCAGCCGCTGCGTCGTGTTGCGCAACTCGTCATGTGACAACCAGCCACCGCCCGGCATGTCACGCGGCAACTCGGCATTGTCATAGTCCCGCGCCGTCGGCGTCTGCGTCTGGCGCACCTGTTCGGCCTCGATCATCAACGCGTCGATCACGTGTCGCGCCGCGGTCACAAAGGCCCGCGCCGTACTCGCGTCAAGTTGTTTTGCCAATGCTTCAATGTTCATTTCAACTATTCCTCACAAACTGGTCGGCGGTATACCGCCACTATTCACCCGATCTCCATCAGGCACATTTCAACTTCTCGATTTGTCCCGCCAGACGATTCATCCAGGCTGTCTGGGTCTCGCGGTAGGCCCGCAGCTCTTCGCGCAAGGCCACCAGCGCCTCGGTATTGCCCCGGATGACGTCGAGCAGGTGATCGTTTATCCCGAGCACCTGTTCCGACCGCATTTGTGCCGCAGTGGTCAACACTCCGCTTCGCAGGCGTTCCTGCCGCTCATGCCACCACATCACAAACAACAGTCCGGCGACACCCAACGATGGCAACTGTTGCAGCAGTTCCTCTAGCATCAATCAACCTTTCCATCACCACCGGGTGGCACGGCACCACGGAGCCACAGGCTTCAGCCTGTGCTTTTCTACAACCCATCCAATTCATCCGCCGTAAACTCGCGCGGTCGGCTGTTGAAGCGTGGTGAATCATCTTCCGCCACACGCCCACTGGGCGGGCTGTCCGCGGGGAGATGAATCTCACCGGCCGCCACCGACTCAAACCATTGCCGGGCATCGTCGTACAGGGATTGAATCCGGTTGGGCACGTCGTTCACAAAAGGTGAGCCGCGCCACGCCAGGTACTCGGCAATATCCAGCACACGGGATTGCAGCAAGCTGTTAAGCTCCGGGTGACTCACCAGGTCGATCGGGGTGGCATAACGTTTGCACAAATAGCTGTTCGCCAGGCCATGGGCTTCGTCGATGATCTGTTGTGCCACGGTGCTGCTGGCCGTGGTGCCACTGACCCGATCCGTCAGCCGGGCATAGAGCGTGGTCCCCAGTCGCTGGCTCAAATCCGATGTAGTTATGTACGCCATCTACGTTTATTCCTTTCCGCTTCCCGCCACGAACACTCCGAACCTGGAAGAATCAGAGGTTCAGGTTAGTCCGGTTGGCGGGGTCCCATTCGGCTCCCCGGGACCCCGCCAACGCTCCGCCACGTTGATGTCGCGGGAGGTCTCGTTAGGTCAAGGTCACCAGGCAGGCGTTCTGCCAGAAGCCATAGCCGGCTTCGTGAATGGCTTTGACGCCGTATTGATGCTGGTTCTCGTTGATCTCCAGTTCACTCCCCTCGGCCAGGGCGTGGACCTGCACCGGCAGCTCTTCCTGGAAGATGAAGGGCCGCGCCTCGCCGTCCGTGCGATAAACCGCGAACTTGTCCGTCCACGTCAGGCGCGGATTTGCCACCCAGGTCACGTCGAACGGCTGCGTCGATTTGAGGGGATTAAGCGTGTTGTCATTGCGGTCCGCCAACGCCACCATGGTGGCCGACCAGAACGGCATCGGCACCATCACCAAGAAGCCCTGGGCCGCCTCGTTCATCGGTTCACCCTGATCGTCCTTGATGCCGAGAATCTGCCCGATGCCTTTGACAATTGCCTCGAACATCTCCACATCGGTCGGCGCGGTGGGTGTCACGGCGTCATGCGTGACGTCGTTGCTTTGCGAGCCGGAATCCCCTTCCTCGTGATCCGTGTCGAAGAAGTACTGCCCGTCGTAGCACGCTGTACTCGCGCCATTGAGCATCAACGTCGTCAGCAGCTTGTTCGGGTGTGTCGCCACTCGTCGTGCCATTTCATTGACGCGCACCATGATCTGGCCGGTCTTGTCGCGACGCTGCTCGTCGGCGTCCACGCGAATGGTTGTTTCCCAGACCTTGTTCACGATCGTCACGCCACTCGCGCGTAACGGTCGCGCCTGTCGGCCACCGATCCACTGGCGCACTTGCGGCACCATGCCCAGCCAGCGGTAGGTCTCCGATTCCTGTGAGCTTGAAAAGTGCATGGCCAGCGCGGTCCACCAGGCACTGTTGGCATACTCTTCCAGTCGCCGATAGAAACGCCCGATGATGGCCCGCGAGGTTAAGCCCGTATCAACAATCGCCATTGTGTTCTCCTGTCGTTTTAAGTGGTCAGCCGCCTGCCGCCCCACGTTTAGGCCAGGCTATTTACGCGATGTCACGACTCAGAATAATCCACTCGCTGCCGGTACACACCAGATGCACCGCGTCATACTGGGCGTCGATGTCGGCATACGTACCGGCACCATCGATCGTCTCGGCTCCGCTGCCGTCCAGTGTCACCGCCGCCACATCCGCCGAGGTCTTCACTATCCGCAACCAGGCTCCAGCCCGCGCCATCGCCACAGCCGGCAGGGTCAAGGTGCGCGCCGCGGTGTTTGCAATCAGCAGCACGCGATTCAGGTGGTCCAGGGTCAGCGTGGCATTCGCGTCCGACAGCGTTACCACCGGGCGGTTGTCCAACAGCCCATCGAGCTGGTTGATCGGCTGAAGCCGGATGCGCGCCGTGCCGCTCGACTCCACCGCCACGATACGTCCCACCCGGCTGTTACCCGTTGGCGTAAGCACCAGGGTTTCGTCGTCACTGGCGTAGACGTCCTTGCCCAAGTCCGCTTGAATGACACCGGCCAGCGTGTGTACCGCGTCAACACTCTGATGCAGACGCACATCGACACCACCCGCCACATGTCCGGTGACGGTGTTATCCGCCTGGCCATAGGCCATGCCAACAAACTCATCACCCGCCACCAGTCCCCGCAAATAGCCCGTGGCGCGGTTGCGCCCCACCAGGGCTCCCTTGTAGATCTTCACATTGTCATCCACGGGCAGGTCGATCAGCTCTTGTGATGTATAAAGCGTGACCTCCCGATCGGCTGTAAGTGCCATTGTCCGTTCTCCTGTACATGTAACAAAAATTCAGTTTGAGGGGACTCTTCCCTGGCGTCGGTTATCCGGCACCGCCAAATTGAACACGTCCCGCCGCCACCGCTCGTTCATAAGCCCCCAGGTCCTCCGGTCCGACACCCCAACGCCGGTAGGTATCCGCATGCGCGCCGTATTCACGCTCCTGATTGCTCAGCAGCGCGACTTCTCCATGCTGATCGAGTGTCAGCACGCGGCCGGGTGGCAGGAGCACCGGCGCCCGCTTGAGCCGTTCAATGGCCTGCTCGGCATCGCGCAGAAAATCAGCGCGCCAATCATCTTTCGTGCTGTCCAGAATCTTGCCCTGGCGCATGCCCATGCCGATGAAGACATCCGCCTGCTGGTCCGTTAAACGCTGCCTCAACAGTTCCAGCTCGCGACGCGAATCCGCTAGTTCGGCATGCAATACGGATGTTTCGGCCGCTGCCGCTGTTTCCACCTGCCCGGCATCATCGACCGGCGTTGGTGTCTCGTCCGCCCGGCGTCGCGCGGCGGTCAGCGGTTGAATGCCACACATCGCCGGATCGTTGGTCAAGGCCACCGGCCCCAGCGCGGCGACATCACTCTGATCCTCGTCGGTCCAGAAAATTACCGGCGAGAAATAGCGGTACTCGCCCGCGCGCAACAACTCGCATGCCCGCTCGGTCCAGGTGACGTCGGTGGCCCACAAACCATCGGCACGCACTTCGAGCTTGCCGATCCAGCCGGCCGCAGGTCGCAGACCATCACTGCGCGTGTTAAAGCGGTCGAGACTCTGATGCTCATAGTCGATGGCCAGTTTGCGCCCCAGGCCTTCGAACCAGCGCCTGGCCGACTCGGCATGCTGGCGCGTAAAGATAAAGCTGCTGCCCGCCGAGGGACGTTCGACCACGACTTCCCCGAAGGGAATCAGCAGAAACTCGCTGGCCGGCTCACCCTTTGCGGATGACAGCGCCGTGGAACGGAGCAATGACACGCTGCCGCTCTTATCGGCGACTGACATTGTGCTCTGCGTCAGTTCCAACGCCGCGGCACGGTCCGCCAGTTCGGCCAACCTCTCCCGCAGATCCACGAGAGGCGCTTTTTCGGTAGCCGTCAACACCTCGCGCAGGCTGGCCTGGATCCGCTCGCGAGTTACTTGCTCAAAAGCCGTCATCATTTTCGCCTCGTCTTCCTTATCCGCACGATTCACGGTACACACCTCACTTTCCGTTCGCAGCCCGCCGGCGACCATTCACGGCCGCGGGTCGACACCGCATTACTTCGATATTGCCCTTGCGGTTACACTGACCGGTGGGTTTGAAGCCCAGCGCGCGGTAGAAGCCGCGCGGATCTCCGCTACTGGCATCGGTCTTGACGCGTACTTCAGTGACGCCACTGCGCCGTACGAGTTCCCGGCCGATCCCCAGCCCCCGATAGGCTGGATGTACCAAGGCGTTCACTAACCGACTGCCGCGCGTGGTAATCGCCACGGCCACCAGGATCGAATCTATCTCCGCGACATAGACCTGGTGGTACTTGTCGCCGAGGATGTCCTGGAGCTGGCCACGCCGCATGAAGTAATCCTTGCGCAGCGCGGTATCGAAAAAGAAGCTCAAAGGCACCAGGTCCTCGGTCCCCACCATCCTGATGTTCAAGGACGCGGTGTTTACCACCCGGGCGGAGGTCCCATTTGACCTGCGTTTAGGTTGTATACCAGCGTTTGACCGGCTCATCTCGGCCTCCCCGCTACCACGACAGCTTCATCCGGCTGGGCCTCTGGAATCCCCAATGACTGGTGTAGCCAGCGCGTCGGCACGGCCAGCCCCAACTCGTTGATCGCCACCGCCAGCATCTCGGCGAGATTCTTCGTATCCACCGATTGCACCAGGCAGCGCCGAAACTCGGGTACCGGTGCATCGTCACCAAAGCGCGCTCGCGCTAATGGCGCCAATAGGTCCCGACCGAGCGTGCGGCTCTCGTCGGCAATGTCATTCACCAGCAGATCTTCGCGTACGCGGTCATGAACTTCCGCCGCCGCCTTCGATCCACTGGACTGAATGTCAGTGGTCAGATGTTGCCCCAGCCATAGGATGGTGATCTCTGTGTTGCAGTAATTTTGCAATGGTTCGTAAGGACGCTGGCCGCTGCGTTGCGCTTCCAGGAACTTCAGATCAACATTTTTGCCAAAGGCCGCCACTGCATCGGTGCCTAATAATTCGAGCATCCTCAGCAGCTCGCGCTTGTCTTCTTCCGGAGTTCCCGGTTCAAATTGCGCCACGCGTACCGGCATGCCGGCGACTTGCGAGAATATCAGCCAGTCCTTGAAGCTCAGGTTTTGCGCCAGATAGAGCAGCGCCGAGGCCCGGAGCA
The DNA here is from genome assembly GCA_043820985.1 of Planctomycetota bacterium. Taxonomy (GTDB): domain Bacteria; phylum Planctomycetota; class Phycisphaerae; order UBA1845; family Fen-1342; genus JAAYXS01. Next base: position 92,390 of record JBDRDH010000011.1, on the reverse strand, counting down.
GACCGCCATCGAAGTGCCGACCGGCCATGGCTCGTGGTCGATGCACGATCCATTTCACCGGGTGCTCGTCGAGCGCCACGCCCCGGCTGGGTTGCTCTTCGGTCAGGACCCGCAGTCGCCAGGGCTCGTATGGATCCGCGACCAGCCGCGTGTATGGCACGGGCACGACGTCCGCCAACCGTCCGGCTTCCCATACCAACTCAGCGACCGCAATGCCGTAGCCGACCCCGTTGGCCAGGTGTGCCAATACATCACGAAAACGATCCAGCCGCCGTAGTGTCTCGCGACAGTATTCGGCGACAGGCTGCGATTGAGCCCCCGCTGTTGGCGTCACATCCCAATCCAGCCCAAGCATTGCCAGGCGGCGCGTGCCTTCCACGGCGGCCAGACGCGGCCACTTCTGAAGCATTTCGCCAAACAGCTCGAATTGCATCTGGGGGGTACCGCCATCCGCGGCCTGGAGGAACGTCAGCAGACGAGAGGGGGTGAGCCCGACTGTCGGGTAGGTGTGTGTGCTGTCAGCCCGCCAGGGACGAACGACACGACTCTGACCGTCAGCCGATCGGCGTCGACCGGACAGCAGGGAACCCAGGGCCCGCAAAACACCGACGACACTCTTGCGATTGGGACTATGCACGAAACTGCCTCCTGGTGGCGACGGCCCGCGGGCCGATATCCGACATACGCTTCAAGCATAGACCGCTTGTGTAGTTAGTCTAGGATTGCAAGTCCGAGGGTGGGAAACTGACGCCCCCTGTTGCTCTCTGGCGCTTGTCGAGTGATTAGTAGCGAGGAGCGAGGAGCGAGTTTAAGAATTACTAACGGGAGCAGTAAACGTTGGATAGGCTACAGCACGGTTTCCCAGGCGAGCGACGTGAAACAACCTCCGGACATGTCCAACATTAACCGCTCCCCTTAGTAAGAGTTAAGATGAGGGTGGATTACTGATCCTCGATCCTCGATTCGCGTCCCCCACCGCTGAAGCGATGGGCCACCCATCCAATCCGAGCCCGGAGAGCGAGCGACGGGTCACCCGACCGGCAAGTACGTTTCGCTTGAGCTACGCTATGCGGTATAATGGAGGTTTGCGCCAATGGTCGAGGCTGATGTCTGGCGGATGGGGTCAGGCCGGCGGCGGTTCGCCACCAGAAAGGACGTGAGTAATGTCTGCTGGAGAGTTTTCGTATCGTACCGCCGCCGAAGAGACCTGGCGGATCTTCCGCATCATGGCCGAGCTTGTCGAAGGTATCGACGTGATGTCGCGGATTGGGCCAGCAATCTCGATCTTCGGCTCGGCCCGCACAACGCCCGATAACCCCTTCTATCAACAGGCTACCGCCCTGACCGCGCGCCTGGTACAGGCCAACTTCGCGATCATCACCGGCGGCGGGCCGGGCATCATGGAAGCGGCTAACAAGGGCGCCTTCGAGGCTGGTGGTAAGAGTGTCGGCTTGAACATCTGGTTGCCGATGGAGCAGGAGGCCAACGACTTCCAGAACGTCTCGATCGATTTCCACTACTTCTTCGTACGCAAGGTCATGTTCGTGAAGTACGCCATCGGCATGGTGTGTTTCCCCGGCGGCTTCGGCACGATGGACGAGTTCTTCGAGTCGATGACACTCATTCAGACCGAGAAGATCCGCCCGATGCAGGTCGTACTGATCGGCAAGAGCTTCTGGGAGCCGATGGATGACTGGTTGCGCCAGACGATGCTCGACGCGCACGCGAACATCTCGCCGGAAGACCTCAACCTGTACACCATCACCGATGACATAGACGAGGCCGCTGAATTGTTGATCACCAGTTTCGAGCAAGACCGCTCACTGGCCGGCCAACCGGGTACGGAAGAGGAAATGCACATGACACCTGAACAGCGTGTGACCGCCGAGGGCACGTTCGAAGGCATCCCGCCTTTTACACCACGCAAGGACCGCCGGCGTGGTCGCTAGGCGGCGATACCTCATTACGGCTGCTTGCTTTTGCTATCCTTATCTGGTTTGTCCTGGCGGGCATCGTTACGGATCTCGCGCAGCAGCCCGGTAATCTCCGTCAGCTTCTGGTTCACGCCGCGCAGCTCTTTAATCATTTCATTGCGCTGCGCGGCACTATCCGCGAGCTGACCGTAGGCCGGCGGCGGCGCCAGATTCAACCACATCAGCCCGATCAACAGAACCGTGCCAGCCCCCAGCAGGAAACCGGACCACGGACGCTTTCTGAACTCAATAATCATCAGCACGCCTCCAAAGAATGTTATGCCGATCAACCAGGTGAGATCGGTTTGTAACCGGTGTCGGCCGGGACAGAGCCTGGTCGCTACATCTGTGGGACCAGTTTTCAACGGTCAGTTGACCCAGCTTCCTCGGCCGGCGAGCCGCTGGCCGCCAGACGGTCCGCGCGCCCGGTCTCCCGCGTACCGTACACAATATTATCACGCATTTCACGCCCCGGGGGAGCCGAAGACTGAGTATGAGGATCACGGCTAAACCGGATTCAGGAATGCTCTATTGCTTTGGGGGAGCGAGATCCCTGCCGAGCCGCAGCGAGCGAAACGCCCGCACTACCCGGTTAAAGGTGGCGTCACGTGCAGGTCTCGCGTATTTCCAATCTGAGCGGCCGAGCAGTGAGAGCTTTTTTTGCTTGACACGGGAGGCAGGATGTGATTACTATGGGACTTAGTTAACGCGCGCTACCCGGGTACGGGGCATGAGTGCCCAGCGGGGGCGACACATATCGATTTGGCGCCCGGTCGATTTGGCGCCGGGGCCCGTGAAAAAGGAGGAGGACAAGCTATGATACCTTGGTCTAACTGGATTGCAGTATTGACATTGGCCGTGGGTCTGTGCGCCGCTGCACCGCTCTTCGGGCAGGCGCCGCCGCTCGACGCCAAGACCGGCGGAGCCCTCGTCGGCGACATGACACTGGACCAGATCTATCTGACGCGCGACCTGAACGCTGACGGCGACGCGGAGGATGCCGGCGAGCACTGGGTGTATCTCGACGCTACGAACGCGTCCGGGCTTCCGACCCCCACCAACTCCGTGTACACGATTTTTCAGTCAATCAGCGGGTACCAGTTCTATGGCGACGGGACGGCCGACACGGTGTATCGCATGCGCGATCTGAACGGCGACTGGGACGCGCAGGACGCCGGCGAGGCGAACGTGTGGTTCTCGGGGGCCGCCAACTACCACGGCTTCCTCTTGCCGTCGCCACAGGGTGTTTTCCAGGACAGCAGCGGCGCAACCTTCATCCTTAACGCCGGCACCCTGACCAGTGGGGCGGACGCGCTCTATCGCACGGTGGACCTGAACGGCGACGGAGACGCCAACGATGAGAACGAGGCCACGCTGTGGATGGACATATACAGTTTTCTAGACACGGCGCCCTTTCAGCTTTCGATTATGAACGACGCGGCCTACTTTGCCGACACGGTAGGGACGGATGAGATCCACCGCGCGGTGGACATAAACGGCAACGGAGTGATCGAGGTCGGCGAGTTCAACGTCTTCGCCACGGAGGGCAGCTTCGGCATTCAGGTCGGCGGCACCGTTGTCAACGACGGCACCAGCTTGTTTATTGCGGAAGCCTCGAATACCCTTCCGCAGAAGGTCTTCCAACTTACTGACCTGAATGCGAGCAACAACATCGACGATGCCTCCGAGGTGTTCGAGGTCTGGAACGAAAGCTGCATGCCCGCCGGCATCTCGCTGGGCGCGACGTGGGCGCTGGCCATCGGCCCCGGCGGTGAACTACTCGTCGCCTCGGCCGGGGTTGACGCGTCAGACAACATTCTCCGCCTGCTCGACCTCAACGACGACGGCGACTTCCTCGATGCCAACGAAACGATTGCGTGGGCCACGGGACACGGCGATGGCGTCTTCATCGACTATGCCCGCTCGCTCGAATACATCGTGCCCGAACCGGGGACGCTCGCGCTGCTCGGCCTGGGTGCCCTCGTTTTGGCTCGCCGGCGCCGCTAACGCGCTGCTGAATAGTTGACCGTAAACAGGGGCCGCCCCACCGTGGCGGCCTCTTTTGTGCGCGTTCTCAGGCGCATGGAATCCGGGGGCGCGCCGGGTGGCGCGGTCTGACATCGTCAGGCCGTGGCGTTTCCGGTCGGCGACGTCGGCCGCGGGGGGCCGACGCTACGTGCTAGGGACGAAGATGATCTTCGTCCTACCGGCCGCGCGGGGCGCGGGCCGCTACGGTTCTTGGGCCGTGGTCAGGCGCAGGGCCAGTTCGTCTAGTTGCGCCTGGGCCACCGGGCTGGGAGCCGCGGTCAGCGGACATACCGCCCGCGCGGTCTTCGGGAACGCCGTCACGTCGCGAATGTTGTCCTGCCCGGTCAGCAGCATGACCATGCGATCCAGGCCCAGGGCGATTCCGCCGTGCGGCGGCGGGCCGTATTGCAGGGCCTCGAGCAGGAAGCCGAACTTGGCCTGCTGTTCCTCGGGCGTCAGCTCGAGCAGCTTGAAAACCCGCTCCTGCACATCGGAGCGGTGGATACGGATGCTGCCGCCGCCGAGCTCGATGCCATTCAGCACGATATCGTACGCCTTGGCCCGGCACTTGCCCGGCTCGCTCTCCAACCGCTCCAGATCCTCATCCAGCGGCGCGGTGAACGGGTGGTGCACGGCGAAGTAGCGCTGTGCCTCCTCGTCAAACACAAACATTGGGAAATCGACGACCCACAGGAAGTTCCACTGGCCTTCGGGAATCAGCCCACGCTGCTGCGCCACCACCTCGCGCAGCCACGAGAGGTATTTGCAGACATTCGCTTCGGTATCGGCCGCGAAGAAGAGGATATCGCCGACCTCGGCGCCGGTGGCGGCGATCAACTCGGCAGTTAGTTCGGGGGTGAAGAACTTGGCCACCCCGGTCTGCAGCGCCGGCTGGTCGCCGTCACCCTTGACGACCTTGGCCAGCGGCAATCCGCCGGCCCCGATGCCCTTCAGATCGTCCGTCAGCTTGTCGGTTTCCTTGCGGGTCATCTCGGCCCCGCCCGGCACGCGGATGACGCGGACCACGCCGCCGGCCGCGATCGGCTCGGTAAACAGGCGAAATTCCATCCGGCGGGCGAGGTCGGTGATGTTCTTGATGCGCAGGTCGTAACGCGTATCGGGTCGGTCGATGCCGTAGTCGGCCATGGCCTGGGCGTATGACATACGCGGGAACGGCCGTGGTATGTCAACACCGTGGATGACCTTCATGACATGTTGCATGCAGCCTTCGATGACGTTCATAACGTCGTCGGGCTGCACGAAGGACATCTCCATGTCGAGCTGCGTGAACTCCGGCTGGCGATCGGCCCGCAGATCCTCGTCACGGAAGCAGCGCACGATCTGCACATACTTGTCAAAGCCGCTCATCATCAGCAGTTGCTTGAACAACTGCGGCGACTGCGGCAGGGCGTAGAACGTCCCCGGCTGCACGCGCGACGGCACCAGGAAATCCCGCGCCCCCTCCGGCGTGCTCTTGGTCAGAAAGGGGGTCTCGACTTCGATGAAACCTTCACCGTCGAAATAGTCGCGAATCGCCTTGGTAATGCGGTGCCGCGTCACCATTGCCTGCTGCATGGGCGATCGGCGCAGGTCCAGATAGCGATAGCGCATGCGCGTCTCTTCGTTCGTGTCGATCTCGTCGGCGATTTCAAAAATTGGCGTCTTGGACTGGCTGAGCACCTCGACTTCGCGAACCAGCACCTCGATCGCACCCGTCTTCATATTCTTGTTGACCAGACCCTCGGGCCGCGGCGCCACTTCGCCACTGATGACGATGCAATACTCCGGCCGGATACGGCTGGCGACCTCGTGTGGTTGCGGATCGGTCTCCGGATTGAAATTGAGTTGCACGAGCCCTTCACGATCGCGCAGATCCACGAAAATCAGACCGCCCAGATCACGACGACCATGCACCCACCCAGCCAGCGTAACCGTCTGGCCAACCCGGTCGGTACCCACCTCGCCGCAGTAACACGTCCGCTGGTTGTATGACAAAGGCACGTCATCGTCTCCTGGTCATCATTGTTTGTCGCGTAAGGGCAGTATGGTACCACGCCGAACGCTCCCCGCCACACGCGCCCCCCCAATCCGAGCCCCGAGCGCCAGCGAGCGGGTTCCAAACCGAATCCGCAGCGCCCGCGAGGGTTACCGTCAAGAGCTCCTAATCCCCCGCCAGCAACGCTACGGCGTACTCACCCGCACAGGCGCCACAGGCTCTGATTCGCCGGGCGCGCGCGGCCGGCGACCGACGATCAGCACGATCAGCACCAACGCCACGGTGCCCGCTATCAAACCAATCCACCAGGGTTGGTTGAGATAGCGGCACAGCACGTCGCCACAGACGACCGACACGACCGCCACCGTTAGCGCATAGGGCATCTGCGTCCAGACGTGGGATTCGAGTGAGCACTCACTGGCCAGCGCTGAGAGCACCGTCGTATCGCTGATCGGCGAGCAATGATCGCCAAAGACCGAGCCAGCCAGCACCGCCCCGACGGCGGCGTAAAAGATCGGCTCCGCCTCGGCGGCGGGCATATCCATCATCAAACCCGCGGCGATTGGAACGACCGCTGGACAGAGGATCCCCATCGTGCCATACGACGTCCCGGTAGCGAACGACACTACGCAGGCGCTGATAAATACCAGTAGCGGTAGATAACTCGGATCGAATTTCGCATGCGCGAGCATGTCGCGCGCCACAAAGCCGAGCCCCAGGTCCTTCATCGCCGTGGAGAGCGTCCAGGCAAACACCAGGATCAGAACGGTGGTGAACATCCGCGCCATGTTGCTCGTGGCGGCCTCGACGGACTGGCCCAGGTTCAGCGTGCGGGATGCTAGCGAGATCACCGTGGCCAGGATCAGCGAGGTAACGGCCCCCCACAACAGCGAACGATAGGCATCACCATTGGTGATAACCTCTCGGACCAGCGCCGTCCCGCTCGGCAGCGGATGAGCCTCCTCCGCGCTGACCGCCGGCGTGGTCATATCGCCCGGCTGGTCCACCAACATGGCGATATATGCTTCGCGCTTCAACTCGAGCTTGGCGTTCATCCTGGTCCAGCCGGTTTGAATCAACAACGCTATTGTGACGCCCAGCAGCACAAGTACCGGCACACCGGCATACCAGGCTTTCGTGCTCCGGATCGTGCTTTCGCCGGCGACGGATGTGCTCGCCGTGTCCTTACCGGCGACGCAGTCACTCTCCGCCCGCCGCATGGGCCCGAAATCACGATCGAACAAGCCGATCAGCAGCACCATGACCAGCGCCAGAATCGGGTAGAAGCGATACGCCAGGCTGCGGATAAACACCTCGTACGCAAATCCCGAGTCGAGCGTCACGTCCGCCAGGAACGCCGGCTTCTGCCCGATGGCCTCCAGTCCCTGCTGAATGTAGAGAATCTCCGTGCCGATCCACGTGCCGATCAAGGCGATCGAGGCCACCGGCGCCGCCGTCGAATCCACCAGATACGCGAGCTTGGCGCGGCTGATCTTCAACCGATCGCTGACCGGGCGCATCGCCGGCCCGACCACCATGGCGTTCGCGTAATCGTCAAAAAACACGATCAGGCCGGCGAACCACGTCGCGATCTGCCCCCGGCGGCGACTGGAGGCCCAGCGCGCCACAATACCGACGATCGCGGGAGTACCACCGTTGGCGGCGATAATGCCCACCATGCCGCCGATACTGAGCGTGAAGACGATGATCCGCAGATGATCCGTATCGGCCAGCGCGCCGAGGAAGTAGCCTTCCACGGCCAAACGCAAGCCAGAGAGTGTGATGCCGCCGAATTGTGGCTGTTCCTCGGCACCCGCCAACATATACGCTGCTGCCAGCACCCCAATCGCCAGCGCCGGCACCACCTGTCGCCACCAGATCGCCAGCACGATGGTCAGCAAGGGCGGAACAACCACCCAGGCATAGTAAAATTTGGCCTTTTTCTCGGCCGGGGTTAGAGGCTTAGCAGGAGCAGATGTGGTGGCCGGAGTAGATGTCGTTGCTAGCGCGGAAGTTGTAAAAGCGGGAGCGCTGGTCGGCACAGCGTCCTGCCCGCGGCACCACTGCCCCACCGCCAACAGCGCAACCAGCGCAACCAGCCCCAGGAACGTGCCACATACCACACGATGACTTAGCAATACCGAAAACATGATCCAGAACCGTACCGGCCGATCGCCCCAGCGTCAAATCTCGATACATCCCCACAGTGTGACGTAAGCTATTTCTTCAGCGCCGGTAGTCCCGCCGCTGTTCGGATGCGGTTGGCCGTGGTCCAGGCGGCCGGTTGGTCGGCGAGAAAGCGGGTCAGGCTGGAGGCGCTGATTCCCAAGGCACACGCCGCGTCCGCCAGCTTACCGCCGTGGTCTGCAAGCGCATCGAGCACCAGAGCGATGACATGTGGAATGGCGGGATTACTGCTGGCCAGCTTCAGCCGTCGGGCAACGATGTTCACATTTGCCGGCCATTCAATCTCGGCTGGCAACGGCTGGCGGATATTCACCGCCAGGGCTTCGCGCAGCCGTTGGAGCGCCCGAGCCTTGTTCTGATGTTGCGAGCGGCTCTCCGCCCCCTTGGTAACCAGGCCACTAGGTTGGTGATGCAGGCGCACGGCCGACGAGGTTTTATTGCGATGCTGGCCGCCGGGGCCGCTGGATCGGTAGGTATGAACCTCACATTCCGCCAGCAGGCGTGTATCGTCGTAGTCCAACCGTAGCCGCAACTCCTCGGCAGACGGCCGAGGAGTGCCCGAATTATCATGCGGGTCAGCCATGGACAGACTCGGTGAGTTGAATAACCACAGATCACAGTCTCCGCAAGCATATTATATAAGGAACCAGATCCAATGTGCATGATTGGTAATCGGAGATGCTCGCGAGGTTCAGAACCGCTCTGGCGTCTTAGGGAGGGCGAGGCCACTGCCGAGCCGCGGCTCGCCGGGAGGCTCGCCCTCCCGGGGCAACAGGTCATGCCTGATTCCGCTCTAGCTGGATGGTTCGGTCGAGTGGGTCACGACCTCCAAATGGGGATTGTCGGGCCAGCCGGTAATGTGCAACTCGCTATGACCCTCCAGCAGATCCAGTAAGCGTTGGCCGATGAACTCCTCGCGCCAGCCGCATAGTAACGCCGGCCGCTCCGCGGTGCGCCCGGAATAGTATTCCAGCAGTTCACGCAACCGCTGGGCACTGCCGAGCAACTCGTGGCTGACCCCCTGCTCATAACACACCGCCCGGCAGACCGCCGAGAGAATGTCAACCATCACCTTGGACATGGGCAGTTCCTCGGGCGGCCGAAATGGCTTGGGCCATCCGCTCTCGGGAGTCTCCCGCACATCCTTGATAATCCGCAGTATCTCGCCAATTATCTTGGGATTGTGGGCTTGGGGAAATCCTCGTAATACTTGCAGGTCAGATTCGCGTTTCGGTCGGCGGCGCGCGATCTCGACCATCACGTCATCCCGCATCAGCGCGCGAATCGGCCGATTACGGGCTTGGGCCCATTCGTCACGCCAATCCAGGAGCCGTTCCAGCACCGCTAGTCCCAGGCCATCCAGCCGCTTGGTGCCTTTGACTCGAAATAAACGATCGCGCACCGGCGGTTGGTAATAATCCGGCTCTTCGAATCGGCGAAATTCCTCCGCGGCCCATTCGACGCGTCCCGAGCGGACCAGGCCCGCCGACAACTGCTGATATATAGCCGGCAGGTGCACCACGTCCTCGATGGCGTAGCGAATCTGCGCGTCGGTCAATGGACGACGTAGCCAGTCCGTGAGCGTTTGCCCCTTACTGATCTGCCGCCCGATCACCTCGCCCACCAAACGCGACAGGCTGAGCGGGTAGCCATGCCCCAGGAACCCGGCCGCGATCTGCACATCAAATACATTCCGTGGCGGTTGGCCGGTGGCACGCAAGCATACCTCGAAATCTTCCTTGCCGGCATGTAACACCGCGGTCACGCGTTCATCAGTAACCAGATCCCAGAAGACGTCCATATCCAGGCCGCAGGTGGGATCAATCAACGTCACTTTGGAGCCGTCTGCCACCTGGACCAGGCACAAAGCTGATTCATAGGTGTCGTCCCGAATGAATTCCGTGTCGAACGCAAGGCTACCGGCTGAACGCCAGATGCGACAATGCGTCTCCAAATCAGACTGTTTTGTAACCAGGTCGGAATTTGTCATACCTGCCTCGGACATAGGCACCCGAACGCGGAGGTCGGCGTCTGGCGGGCTCGCGGCTCTCCCGGCCGGCTCATGCAAAGCCCGGCGCGGGTGCCGCACATTATACGCGTGGTCGGGTTTCTTGATAGTAGTCTGACGAACAGTGCGGCGTGCAAGACTTCCCCCAAGATAGCCGGCAGATGGATACTAGACTCCGTAGTAACCTGGCATCCGGCAATCACGCCCAGGGCGTGAATCAAACGCGTTAGCGCGGTGCAAAGACACCGCGCCGAGTACGATAGCGGCGAGCGGCTAATTCCCCGTCACCAGCCTCCTTGCTTGCGACGACGAATTGCTGACTGGCATCATGCCGGTCAGTGGTGCCGGCTCGACCGCATTGGCCGCTGCCCTCCGTGGCACGCGACAGCACCGGAGATTTACTTCCGCTGCTAAGCGGTCATATCGTCTACACTTGCGCGAAGTTGTGAATTCGACGCCAGAAACACACACCTGCCGCGCAGAAAGTGCGCATTCAAGCGGGCAGAACGCTCATCGCGAGTCTGCCCGGGAAAGTTTCCCAAATCATGCGGTAACAGCGCGAGCTAGCTTCCGCCAACCTCGAAACGCAGGTAATCCTGCACGGTCAGTTCCGGTGCCACGCCCATCAGCATTTGCCCCACTGACTGCTTGTCATCTTTGACAAAGGGCTGTTCCAGCAGCACGATCTCAGAGTACCAGCGGTTCAACTTGCCAGTGACGATCTTCTCGATGATGTTTTCCGGCTTGCCCTGGGCCTGCTCGATGGCAAGCTGACGTTCCTTCTCGACGCTCTCCGCGTCAACCTGTTCGCGGCGCGTACACTGTGGGCGCATGGCGGCAATATGCATGCAGACATCCGCACGAACTTCGGCGGGACAATCAGCACTCATCCGCACCAGCACACCGACCTGGCTATTATGATGCGTGTACTTCCCGAGGTGGCCGGTCAGTCGCCCGACCCGCGCGATTTTCACATTCTCGCGTAGTCGGTTGACCACATCATGCACAACGTCACTGATCTTCCTGGAAGCATCATCGAGACACGGATGCTCGAGAATGCTCTCCGGAGTGGGCGCGTCCATGGCCGCGGCCTGACGAGTAATCCGAGCGGCGAGATTCATAAAATCCTCGGTACCCGCCACCGGAGCGGTCTCACACAGCAACTCGACAATACCACCCTGGCCGGTATCCGAATCCACGTAGCAGCTTACCAGGCCTTGCGAGGTTTCCCGATCGGCGCGCTTGCTGAGCTGCCCCATGCCCTTCTTGCGCATGAGATCAATGGCCTTTTGTTCATCGCCACCGGCCTCTTCGAGCGCCTGCTTGCATTCCATCATCGGCAGGCCGGTCTTCTTGCGAAGTGCCATCACCATCCCGGCCGTAATCGCCATCACCTACTCCTTCGTCCTGATAAGACAATTGTTACCTGGTGGACCACACCGCGGCAACGACGTGCTCACTAGCTGTCAGGGAACGACCGTCAGCCCTGGTTCGCCGGATTTTCCCCACCTGTATCGGTGCTGGTCGGTATATCCATCTGCTTAGGCTGCCCCACCAAGGGCTGTTCGGCCGGCGCTGGAGTCGGCGGCGCGGTTGAAGGTTCCTCGATTGCACCGGCTACGGCCACGGCAGGTTCACTAGAGCCGCTTTCAGCAGGTGTTGGGCTGGCACCAACCGGGGATTCAGAGTGCGGCGTAGACGCTGGTCGGCGACCGCGACGACGCTGCGGTGTGCCGAATTCCCGCCCTTTACGTCCTTCGGTCGTTTCTTGCGGCTCGGGACGAGCACGCAGCCCTTCCTCGACCGCATCCGCCAGATTGTGGATGATGACGTTGATTGATCGGATGGCGTCATCATTGCCTGGTATTGCAATGGTGACATGATCCGGATCACTGTCAGTATCCAGCAGGCCGATAGTGGGGATCTTAAGAGCTTGCGATTCGTGAATCGCATTAGCTTCACGGTGCACGTCTATCAAAACCACCACGCCGGGTAAGCGGTTCATCCGCCGGATACCGTCCAGATTGCGGCGGATCTTTTTCAGTTCGCGCGCGAGCATGGATTTCATTTTCTTGGAGTAGCCGGTCTCCCATTCAGGGCTGTCAACCAGCGCCTCCAACTCATCCAGGCGTTGCAGTCGGGAACGGATCGTCCGGAAGTTGGTCAGCGTACCGCCCAACCAGCGCTCACTGACATAGTGCATCTTACATCGCAGCGCCTGCTCCTGAACCACGGTCCGAGCCTGACGCTTAGTACCGACGAACAGCACGTCACCACCACTGCTGACCACGCGGCTGATGAACTTCTTGGCTTGCAAGAGGCCGCGCAACGTTTCGCGGATATCAATGATGTGGATTCCACTCCGTTTACTGTGAATGAAGGGCTTCATCTTCGGATTCCACCGGGCGCACCGGTGGCCGAAGTGGATGCCTGCATCCAGCAGATCACGGACCAAAGGGGATGCCAAACGTCACCTCCTCGTGAGTTTTCCGGCCCCGTTGCATCGGCATATAGCCACCGGGGACGTACTGCCCTACTCCGAATACACACAGTGGTACTGACCCGCGGAGGCGGACTCCGCGGAAACGACAATACTAACTGGGCCGGGGTCTGCCCGTCAAGGGCTGGATTGGTACCAGATTTCCGTCCCCCTGATCGCCAACATCAGGCCCTGTCACCAGCATATCGCGCAGCATTTGCCCACCAGTGGCCCGCTCACCCTGGCCCGGCCGCCCGAGGTAAAGCCACACTCATGACGTTCCGATAGTATTGCACGGAAATGCGGACAACCGCAAATCACTAGAGCGCCTAGAATTACGCTATATCTGCTAAATCGAGACCATGGCTGACGTCCTTGACCAGAGCGAGATCGACACCCTACTCGCGGCCGTCTCCTCCGAAGACGAGCTTACCGCTGGCCATCCAGCGACAGGGATTCCTCTGAAAGCCACATCACAGCCACAGGTGGATATCTCAACCTATGACTTCAAACGCCCGGAGCGTGTCAGCAAGGACCACATTCGAGCACTGGGCTCAATTCACGACGGTTTCGCTCGAAATTTCGGCGCTACCCTCTCGGGCTTCCTGCGTACTATTATTGAAGTGCGCGTGGTTGGCGTGGAACAGTTGACCTACGGCGAGTTCATCCACTCACTACCAAATCCGACCTGCTTCGTCATTCTCCAGGCGCCACCCCTGGAAGGACAGATGTGCCTGGAACTCAGCCCATTGATCGTCTATCCGATCGTCGATCGTCTGCTGGGTGGCAACAACACCGTTATGTTCATCCCTCAGCGCTCCCTGACAACAATCGAATGGCGTTTGATCAATCGCCTGGTCGAGCGGGCCCTCGAGCATTTGTCCGAAGTCTGGCACAACCTGGTCGACGCGCGCTTCGAGGTGGTCGACACTGAAAGCAACCCCCAACTCGTGCACATCGTCGCACCTACGGAAGTAGTAGTCTTCATCACTTTCGAGATCAAAATGGGGCAAAGTGCCGGGACCATGAGCATCTGTATCCCCTTCAACACGATCGAATCAGTCCTCAGCAAGCTTACGACCCAGTCCTGGTTTGGTTACTGTGTCAAGGATGCCACCCCCACGCAGCAACGCAAGTTGATGCGCAACCTGACACTTTCAAGTGTCGATCTGTCCGCATTCCTGGGCCAGACACGTATTAAACTTAGTGAACTGCGCGACTTACAGCCCGGCGATCTGCTCCCGCTCGACAAGCGCGCTTCGGCTGACCTGATCCTCCAGGTAGCCGGTCACAATAAATTTGCTGGTTCGCCCGGGCACATTCGTGGGCATCGTGCCCTCCGGATTAAACGAACCGCCGAACTGGATGAACCACTTTAATCCGACCCCGATCCTCACGAACCAAAGTATGACCCCCTCTACATCCCAGGGCCAGCTTGCATGTCACCAGCCAGCACCGTTCGAGAGATGACCGCGGCATAAATCCTTCGCGCCCCCGCGCGGCGTAAGACTTTTGATACTTCGCAGATGGTCGCACCACTCGCCAATAGGTTGTCGATGATACAGACGCAACGACCTTTCAGTTGCTCTGATACGCCCCCCGCACACGCAAAGCATCCATCAATATTGGCAAAACGCCGCGCTTGTGACGTAACCTGTGTCTGGCTGGGGGTGTATTTCACGCGTCGGACCACCCGCCAAACTGGCAGATCCAGACCGCGTCCGAGTGCCGTTGTTAAAAGATCCGTATGCTCCACGGGCCGCTGCTGTCGCCGTAACCAATGCATCGGTACCGGTACCAGGGCTTCGACCTCGCAGAGCCATGCTTTTTTTCGTAATGCCCGCGCGAGCAATCGGGCGGCAAAGTTTGCATTTCGCGCACGTCCGTGATACTTCAGTCGGGCTCCCAGTTGACGAAGCGGTGATTCATAAGCCCCGATCCGCGCCAAACCGGCTATGTTCCAGAACCGCTCCGTACGGCAACGCGCACAGTGACGTTCCTTGATGGCCGTGGCTGGCATGCTTCGACCACAACGCGGGCAATATGACCGGCGTGTGATCTCACGCAACTCCTGACGACACCCACGACAAGCCGATCCAGTTCCAGTTGCAATCCATTCTCCACAAATGACACAAGTTTGTGGCAGGAAAGCATCACAGAGAGCCCGCGGCAACGCCTTGCTCGTGCTTGCGGACATGCCTCACCCTCACATCTGATCTGGGGCCGATAACTGTATATGTGGCCCACGCCCGAACTGTTACATAACTGGGCTACAAGCTGCCACCTGTGGATACCTGGGCAATTTTGGCGTTATTCCTCCGGCGTAGTTTGCTCGGAGCTGAAAGGCGTAGCCTGTGGCTTCCCCTCGGTATCCAATTGGATCTTCGAGATACGTTGCTCGGCCTGATCCAGAATCTGTCGGCAACGAGCGGCCAATTGCGTAGCCTCCTCATACTGGGCAATAGACTCCTCGATACCTGTCTGGCCGGATTCCATCGCTTCGACGATAGCATCCAGCCGCCGCATTGCTTCCTCGAACTTCATGTTTTTGATGGATTTAGCCATGATGTCACCTGCCGGTACCACCTGCTGCGCTTCGGGCCGGACACCCCGCCACCGTCCGCGGTATCCAACATCATGACCGGACCTCGGGGGTATGGTCAAGCTGGGTATGGTTTTGTCTTTTGACAATCCACCCTCGATCTTTCATACTTTGCGAGCCCTGTACCTGCGTCGTGGTGTATCCCGGGCACCCTCCAGCGACTCAGGCAAAAGTTACTCCGGGAGTGTTTTTTACAGAGGAGTACACGGATGGCCGGTCGACCTGCAATGGTCCGTAGCGGCGGCCTGACCAGCCTGCACATTGGTCTGATCGCTTTTGTGGTCGTCAGTGTCGCTTCCCTGGGCGGCTTCATCTTCCAATTGACCAAGGTTAAGGACGCCGAGCAGCGCGCGGCCAACAACCAGCGCCGCCTGGACGACCTTGGCACTCCGCCCGGCGTACTGGGTTCATACTATGCCGATGAAGCCCGCTCACGGAACACGACTGTCACCAGTGTCATGACCGACGACATCAGCACCATGGCCGAGCTGATCACGGGCACCAAGGGTAATTACGGGCAGACTGTCGAGACCCAGGCCAACGAACTTCTCAACCAGATCGCCGAGACCAAAGCCGGCGTGATCAATCCCAACGACACCCTGCTCACGGCCATTCGCAAGCTGGATGAGCGGCTGACACAGGAAAGTAACACTAACCGCAATCTGTCCAATGAGCTCGCCAGTAAGGAGAGCCAGGTCGAATCACTTACTCAGGATCTCAAGTCAACCCGCGATCTGTATACCGATCAGGTCGCCGAGCTGAAAACTCAAACCCAGCAAAATGAAGAAGACTTCGCCAATAAGCTGGCCGCCAAGGAGACTCAGCTTACCGAGCTAACCAACGAACTCGAAGTCAAGGAACAGCAGCTTCAGCAGTACATCCGCGAGGGAGATACCGAAAAACGCGAGTTGGACCTGACTATCGCGCGCCTGACACGCCAGATCGGTGACCTGCAGAAGAAAATCCAGGATCTCAAGCCCGGCAGCTTCGATCCGGAAGCCATCCTTACCAAGGCCGACGGCCGCGTGTTGCGCGCCATCCCGGGCAGCGACGTGATCTACGTAAATCTGGGTACCGAAGACGATATCAAGGTAGGCATGGGTTTCGAGATTTACTCGCAAACCCGCTCGGCGGCCCGCTCATTGCGCGGCAAGGCTTCCGTTGAGGTTGTCACCCTGAGCGAGAATACCGCCGAATGCCGCGTCATTCGCACCGCCGCTGGCCAGCCGATCATCGAAGGCGATATTGTCGTGAACATCGCCTACGAGCGCAGCCGCAAGCCCAAATTCGTCATTCGCGGCGACTTCGACATCAATTACGATGGACTGGTCGATTTCGACGGCCCCGACAAGATCCGCGGCATCATTCGACAATGGGGTGGGCAGGTTGTCTCCGAGTTGGATGAAACCGTCGACTATGTGGTCATCGGTATTGCTCCCCGCGTTCCCGACGTGGCGGCCGACGCCAGTGATGTCGTCCGGGACCAGGCTGAACGCAAACTGCTCCAACTGAGTGAGTTCCGCCGAATGATCGATCGGGCCCAAGCGATGTACATCCCGGTCATCACCCAGACGCAGTTCCTGTTCCTGACTGGCTACGCCGGCGACGGCATAGTCCGCGAGCGCTAGAAACGCACAAACGTAGCGGCCGCCCTCCGTGGCGGCCGTTTAGTTAGTAGCGGCCGACGTCCCGGTCGGTCGTAATCGGGAGGGCAAGGCTCCCGCCGAGCCGTAACGGCCGAGAGCGCTAAGCACCATCCACGTCCGTCAGCACTGGTCGAACCACCCGGGTTCTGGTATAGCTTCACCATGCGCCCCGGCGCGATTCGAAGTTCGGCCGTCAATTCATCATCAGGAGAAAGCCATGTGGAAGCCTGCTGGTATCTTAATGCTGGGATTGGTTCCCGTGTTGGTGTTGGCCACGGGGATGGAGCAAGGCCAGAAAGAAACGCGCCCAATCCCGGAACTGCTCGACACCAGGAACGTCAGCTTCGAGATCGTGGATATGACCTTCGTCACCGAATATGCCGGCGTGGCCAATGTCTACAACTGTGCGGAACCCGACAAGCTGCGGGGGGCGGTCGTTACGCTGCGCGTGAAAAAAACCGCCGATAAGCCGCTTACTCTGCTCGCGCCCGATCTCTCCTTGCACTACTACTTCGGCGAAAAAAGTGACACGGTACCCTGCCGCGGAATTTCAGGCTTCTCCAAGGACAAAGACACGGATCGCCCCATGCAATTCTTCGCCGGCAGTTACGGCCGTAGCACCACCGGACTGGCTACTACCAAGGCCACGGTCGTCTATGTGGACGTATTCTTCGACCACCTGGAATCCGACACGAGCGATGTGCACCTGTTGGTCGCCCAACCTGTCGGAGCTTCATACTCCTCGTCGGGATGGAGTGCCAAATAGCCGGCGAGTCGCGTCTACACAAGCGCGGCTGCCAACCGGGTCCCATCCAGCGCGGCCCCCTCTGCGACCTGAACATAGTTGAAGTGGTCCAGGGCACAAGCCGCTCCCGGACCCACCGCTAGCTTATCCCACCACTCCACCGGCGTACCGGCCCCATCAGCCACTCCAACCATTTCAGCCGCCCGTGTGGCGGACAGACACAACGTCCAAGGATGCACCCGCTCGACAAAGCGGTATTCCGCCTCAGTTCCGGCAACCTGCAAAGACCCGTCAGAATCCAACCGATGCCAGCCGGCTTTGCCCATCGGCGTATCAAACACATAAAGCGTGGCATGCGCATAATCTGTCAGATACTCCGCCCCGTAGTAATCCGCCGGATTGAGCGCCACCCCGAAACCTCCCACACAGCTTTGCAGGGCCTCCCGCAGCAGTGCCCCCCAGGAAGCCCCTTCCACCGCGATGCCCCGCACGGACTGATCGTCCCCAGTCACGCTGCCCAGGTTCGCCAGCACCGCCGGCCGCGGCGTACAAATAATCAACTGTTTATGTGTATACGTCTGTCGGCGGTAATTAGCCCAAGCCGCCGCCAATTCAGTTGCGTCCTCCACCGCGGCGATCATGGTCAGCACCGGCGGCGCGACCGCCGAGCGCTGTAAACCGATTGCATCCAATATGCTCTGAAAGCGCTCGGTGTAGGTGTGTCTGCTGAAAACCGCGCGCTGACCGCGTAATGACAGCCGGCGGCGATAGTCATCATCACCCAGCAAGCGTTCGATTAACGCCCGCGTCGTACTTTCATCCGTGCTCATCGGCACCAGCTCGGTTCCCAGCAACTCCTCGATACCCTCCGAATACGAGCTGATCACCGGCGTACCACATGCCAACAGCTCATACACCCGCCGGGCAAACATGGTCGGCGAGTTCTTTACGCTATTGACGTTCAGAAACACCTTGTAACGCTTATAGGCCGCCAGCATCAGACCATAAGGCAAAGCCCCACGTACCGCCGACTGATATGCCTCCGGCCAGCGGTAGTTCGGATCGCCACTATTCGCCATACGATCATATATATGCAGATCGTAATCCAGGGCCGGTCGCAGGATGCTCTCGGTATCAGCGTGCCGCGCGAAGTGGCGGTGCGCGTACCAGGTACCGGCGAAGCAGACGTTGCCGGCGCGAGGTCCACTCATCAGCGGATTGTGAATCCGCGGCTGAGCCGCGAAGGGCAACGCGTAAACACGCTCGTGCCCCAGCCTGTCGTGATAGTCCGGCAGACAATTGGCATCCGAAGTGAAGACATGATCGAACTGCCGGGCGGCCTCGATGAACACCTCAAAATTGGGCGGGTCTTCCTTGTTGTAGAACACCGTGGGGATCTCACGCTGCCGACACCAGGCCACTATTTCCGGTAGAGCGTGATAGCTGACGGCCGGCTCGCGCGGTCCGGGATCGTAAAGCTGGTAGCGCCAACTGTCTTGCGCGCCGCGCCAGGTCGATTCGATCAGTAACACATCGGGGGGCTTTTGCTCCAGAACCTCCTGCCAGGTGTTGGGCATACACGTCCGGCAATCAGCTTCAAACTGCCAGGCCCGCCACGAGAACTCATCACACACCACGCATACACGCACATCGTCACGTTGCCGTAACTCCCGTGGCGCTTCGGTAAAGGGCGCCGTCAATACAGCACAGCTCTCAGGATCGTAACCTTGCGGTGTGTGGCTGGTCGGATATGAATCGCCCGGCAATGCCGGCGGAATTACATTATCAGCCGTACGTTTGGCGGCCTGCCGCCGGGCGCGCCGCCGAGTACAACCTTCCCATAATAGCGCAATGATACGCCACGGCAGCTTCAACGTGTCCATCGAAGGACGCGCGGCCCGCACGAACGCATCACCCAGTCGATAACGTATCCCCGACTCGCGCTCGATCAGCTCGGCCCGATACTGCCCGGCGGTATCCCCCAACCGGTCGGCCTCGGCTTCCCGGCGGCGGCGCATCTGGCGCTCACGCTCGCCAGCCTCCCGCAACGCCGAATTCTGCTCCGCAAGCTCCGCCAGCCGCTCGTCGAGTTTCTGACGCTGCGGATCGTCGGCCCGTTCGCCTGATGACATGGTCATACTCGTCCCTGAGCCGGACAACTCACCGAGCTGTCCATAACACCGCCAGCTTGGTTGAATCTTGCAGGCACCTTACAAATGTGATTTAATCATATCGGTGCTGACAAACCCCGCCAACCCGGACCACGCACCACGCGGCCGGGTTTAGCACCGGTGTGCTCGCCATCCTGGATAACCGGCACGCCATTGACCAAAACATGCCGCATACCCGTAGCATACTGGTGTGGCTCCTTGAACGTGGCTTGATCAGTGATGGTCGTGGGGTCAAACACGACGATATCGGCGAAGTAGCCCGGTGCCAAACGGCCCCGCCGGGCAATGCGCAGGTTCTCCGCCGGCAGGGCTGTCAGCCGGCGAATCACCTCGGTCAAAGGTATGAGTTCCTCCTCGCGGACATACTTCCCCAACAGCCGCGCGAACGAGCCGTATGTCCGGGGATGCGGACTGCGATCGAGAAAGAATCCTTCGGTCGCGATCGACTGGGCATCCGAGCAGAAGCTGATCCAGGGCGTCCGGATCTTGGTGCGCACGTTTTCCTCGGACATGCAGAAAAACGCCGCCCCGACGTTGCTGTCATCCTCGACAACCAGGTCCATGATCGTGTCTTCCGGCGACGTGCCACGCTCGGCCGCTACTTCGGCCACCGTCCGGCCCGCCAGTGGCTTGAGCTTGGGATTTTTGAATCCCACCAACAGGATGTTTTCCGGACAACCTGCCGAGGCGTAAAAATTGTCCCACTCCGTGCTGGCCTGGGTCATTTCCTGTTTAACCCGAGCCCGTACCGCCGGCTCACGCAAACGAGCCACCCAGGCTTTGTGACCCCCCTCCTGCACCCACGGTGCCATGGTGCCATCCAGACCACTCGAACTGGCGTGGTAGGTGTACATATCGGCGGTGATCGACAAACCTTCAGCCCGCGCCGCCTCGATGCGCCGCAGTAATTCAGGGAGTTTGTGCCAGTTGTCGTGGCCGGAGGCTTTGATGTGATAGACTTCGGCGCGGATTTGGGCCCGCCGGGCGATCGTCAACAACTCCTCGAACGCCTCCAGCAGACCGTCAGCCTCATTTCGTATGTGCGATATGTACATACCCCCGCTGGCTGCCGCTGCTTGGGCCAGTGCGACCAGCTCATCCGTACCGGCATAAGCCGCCGGCGAATATACCAGCGCCGATGACACTCCCATGGCTCCCTCCGCCATGGCTGCACTGACCAGCCCCTGCATACGCTCCAACTCATCCACCGATGGCGGCCGGTTCTCATACCCGACCTCGTGTATCCGCGCCGTAGTCGCCCCGATAAACGAAGCCACGTTCGGCGACACCCCCCGGCGCGTCAGAAATTCGAGATATTCCCCCAGCGTGGTCCATTCGATGTCATACTGGATATCCCCCTGCTGCTCGCGTTGCTCGGCTTTCATGGCCTTCGACCAGGGTCCCATCGAGCGACCCTCGCCGAGGACCTCCAACGTCACACCTTGCCGGATGTCACTTTGCGAACGACCGTCGGCGATGAGCGCCTCGTTCGCCCAGCTTAACATGTTGATAAAACCTGGTGCGACCGCCAGTCCGGTAGCATCGATCTCCAGCCGCCCGCGCGCTTCCGCCGGCGTATTGATTTGCGCGATCGAATCCCCCGCCACCGCCAGGTTGCCAATCACCGCCGCTGCCCCGGTACCGTCGTAGATCGTGCCATTGCGTATGATGACATCGTAATCAGCAGCCATCGGTGAACCTCCAGACGCGGCTTACACCCACACCAGTAACTCACGCCGAGCCGCAATCATATCCGCAATCGCCAATGACGACATATGTCCGCCGGCGTGGCGAAACCGTAATGAACAGCCGATACCTACGCAGGACCAGTCCGGCGGCCAGGTCTTTATCTTGCATTCGACGTGGCAAATGAGCTAGACTGGAGCCGCTTACCAGTGGCGAGCGCGTCGGCAATTGAACGTCCGATATGCCGAATCGCAGTCTGATGATACTCAACGCAGCTTGAAGGAGCGGAATCTAACCATGCGCATTAGTTTGAATCCACATATACGACGGTTATCGCTACCAGCCATCACACTCCTGCTGGCGGCAACCCTGGCCAGCACCGGCCTGACAGAAAAGCAGATGCCGCCAACTGCCGAACTCATCTCCGAGTTGGTCACGGAAGCCGGCACTTTCATCGGCGAGGATGGACAGCCGTTGTTACCGGCCGATACCGCGATAGATCACATCGAATGGCAAGACACCGTTCTTCACATCGATCTGACCCTGCCCCCGGCGGAAACGCCCTGGCACACTACCCCGGTCGACCTGGAATTGCTCTTCGATCTGCTGGCGCAGCCGTTCAAATCGAATGAGAATTTCGCCGGCCTCATAATTCGCGCCCGTTGCTCCGCGGAAGAACCCTACCTGATGCTGGAGGAATTCAAGCCGCTACCGCTCGTCCAGCCCGAGACATCCGAGACTGAGACCGGCACTGCGCCGCCTCCCCCTGGTGTTAACAACCACCACGCCGAGCCCTTGCTAGGCGGCCCGACCGCCAATGCCGGCCGGCAGCCTAACGGGGCACTGTCCGGCGTGACGATCTACACCATCGCCGGCCATGGCTGGACCGCGGGTACCAGTTCCTGGGCATTGCAACGCAACAGCGATCTACTTGAGATGAACGAGGATTACGGCAACCTCGATATGGTGAACTACTTCGTGCACTACGCCTTCAACGCCGGGGCCACCGTGGTACCCTTCCGCCCGGTAGGCTGGCAGACGATCGAGATCGTGCTGGACAATGACGATCCCGGCGTAACCTTCACCGGCGGTTGGGGCAATAGCACCACCACTTCCAAATACTACGAAAACAACGTGACCAACTCGGGCATCCCCTACAAGTGGATCGCCACCAGCACCACGGAAACCGCCGTCGCCCGCTATACCCCCAACATCACGGTCACCGATTTCTACCCGGTCTACTGCTTTACCAAGGCCGATACCGATCGCGTCCTGCAGACTTATCGCATCAGCCACAGTGGCGGAACCACCGAGGTCGCCGTCGACCATCACGAAGTCGGTAACGGCTGGATCTGGCTCGGCGAATATTATTTCGAGGCCGGCGGGGATAACTTCGTCGAGATCACCAATGAATCACCGCAGTCCGGCGTGGTGATCGCCGACGCCATCCGCTGGGGTTCGGGTATAGGCGACGTCTCCCGTCCCGGGCCGGGCACCGTCAGCGGCTACCCGCGCGACGAAGAGGCCGCCCGTTACTGGTGCCATAGTGAACTGGGCAATAACGCCGTCAACTACGACTCCGACATTTGGGATATCTACAGCACCGACCTCAGCGACAACCACGGGGTCGGTGCCCGCTGGGCGCGCGAGATGAACCGCGTACCCGCCGGCGGCGTGCACGATGACCGCTGGCGGCGGGTCTACCTGTCCTTCCACAGCAACGCCGCCGGGTGTGCTGGGGGACCGCCGTGCAGTGCCCGTGGCAGCGTCGGCCTGATCACCGGCAGCAGCACGACAAACCAGGAAGAATTCGCCGCTCTGGTCTCCGACGAACTCGACCTGGACATGCAAATCATTGATGACGAGTTCGAGCATAACTGGGTCGATCGCGTTTACTCTACATATACCGGCTCCTACGGCACGATCAGCACGACGAACAATAGCAATGAGTTCGACGCCACGGTGATCGAGGTCGCCTTCCACGACAATCAGGAAGACGCCGAACTTTTACGCGATTGCCGCGTACGCGCCGCCGTCGCGCGCAGCCAGATCCATGCCATCATCAAGTTCCTGGGCGATACCGACCTGTTCCCGGATACCCAGGTACCCCTGGCCTTCGCGCCCGACACCCCACGCGACGTCCAGGTGGTCGATAACGGCGATGGCAGCGTCACACTGTCCTGGCTGGCACCCCTCAGCGATGAAGCTCGCGGCGATCCGGCCACCGGCTATGTGATCTACGAATCGAGCAATGGTTATGGCTTCGGCAATCCGACCGTGGTGGGCAACGTCGAAACCGCCACGCTCCCGGCGCCGGCTCCCGGCCAGATCCGTTACTACCGCGTCGCCGCCACTAACGCTGGTGGTGAGTCCATGCCCTCTGAAGTGCTGGCCCTGCGGCGTGCTCCGACGGGTATCGCCGAGGTACTGATCGTCAACGGCTACGATCGCCTGCGCCGCCAGCAGAACTACGTCATGGAGTTCACTTTCCCACCGGCATATGCGGGTGATACCAACGAACGGCAGATCTGGCGACTTTCCAATTCCTACGATTATGTCGTGCAATACGTCGAAGCACTGGCGACCACCGATCATGGCTGCGACTCCTGCACGAACGAGGCCGTGATCGACGGCCGGATCCAACTGACCAACTACGCCATCGTCCTATGGATCTGCGGCGAGGAGAGCACGGAAGACGCCACGCTCAGCAGCAGCGAACAAACCCGCCTGACCACCTTCCTGCAAAATGGTGGCGGGCTGTTCATCTCCGGAGCCGAGATCGGCTTCGACCTCGTCGAGCAGGGCAACGGCCAGACCTTCTACGAAAACACCCTGGGCGTTAACTACGTCAGCGATAGTGCCAATACCTACCAGGCCAGTGGTACCAGCCTGTTCGCCGACGTTGGCAACTTCGATTTCGATCCCGCCAATGGCGCCCCGTACGACGCCGACTTCACGGATCGCATCGGCCCCCAGCCCGACGGCGAAACTGTCATCGCATACCAGGGTGGCAGCGGTGGTAACGCGGGCGTGATATACGAACATGCCGGCGGTGTATACCGCGTGGTAACTTTCGGCTTCCCCTTCGAGGCAATAACCTCGGCTACCACCCGCGCGGCCCTGATGGAACGCATCATCCTCTACCTGGAAGGTGTCATCGGGCCCCTGCCGTTCGACGCCGACAAGGACGGTGATGTTGACTGGTACGATGCCAATCTCTTCCTCTTCTGCTTCCAGGGTGCCGATGTGACCTACCCCGGTGGGCACTTCTGCCTGGATGAAGATGGCGATGGCGATGACGACGTGGACCTGCACGACTTCACGCAGTTCCAGACCGTCTACACCGGAGAGATTTACCCGTAGCGGCCGATCCTCCGTGTCGGCCGTCCCAATGTAGCGGCCCGCGGCTCGCCGGCCGACGCTGGAGGCGCACTACTCGTATAGGAGATACGTAGCCCGGCGCGCCATGAACTCGCGCATTTCTGTTTGCCACAACTCCTCATATTGCCGTGGCTCGGATGTGGCCTTGACCTTTTCCAGCACCTGCCGGTTGAACATCAGATTGTCCACCTTGTCAACATCGAAGGCGTCGCCGAAGAGTGTCCGCAGTTCGCGCACGATCGCCAGGCCGGTCTCAATCGGATTAAACGCGTCCCGGTCGATCAATATGATTTGCACGCCACCACATTCCTGACCCTTGAATTTGCTGGCCGCGGGCACGAAACGATACGGCACAAAGCGAATACCCGCTAATCCCAGGCTGTTCAATCGCGCTGCCAATCGTCGCCCGTCGATCCAGGGCGCTCCAAAGCACTCGAAGGGTGTATCCGTGCCGCGACCCACGCTGACCTTACAGGCTTCGATCAAGCCGATCGCCGGATACAAGGTGGCCTGGGTCAGCGAGCGCATGTTCGGCGAGGGATTCACCCAGGTCAGCAAGGTGGCGTCCAACCACATGGCCCGTCGCCAGCCTTCCATTTGAATAACCCGCAAATCCACGTTGATATCGCGCTCGGCGTTGAACATCCTCGCCAATTCACCAACCGTCATGCCATGCACCAGCGGGGTGTGGTGATACGCCGTGAATTGACCATCGCGATCGTTGAATGGACCAAACACCCGCACTCCCGTAATCGGATTGGGCCGATCCAACACCACGAAACGAATGTCACGTTCGGCGGCGGCTTCCATCGCCAGCCCCATGGTGGCGATGTAGGTGTAGAAACGCGTGCCAATGTCCTGAATGTCGAACACCAGCGTGTCGATACCGGTCAGCATCTCCGCCGTCGGGCGGCGCGTCTCGCCATATAGACTATAAACCTTCAGGCCGGTGAGCGGATCGGTCGAATCGGCCACGCGCTGATCGAGCACACCCTTCAGACCATGCTCGGGGCTGAACAAAGCCACCAGTTCCACGTTCGGCGCGGCGTGCAGCAATTCGATGGTGGAGCGGCCGAAGCGATCCAGCCCGGTGTGGTTGGTAATCAGCCCGACCTTTTGCCCCGCCAGTGCCGCGAACTCATCGCGTGCCAGCACATCAATGCCCGTCAGAACTTCACCCTGGAGTTTGTATGACATATCGCCGGTTGGCGGACCCGCCCATGCCGCATAAGCTAGCACTCCCACCATCATCGGGATCCATCGCGGCCTGACCTTTACTGGATACATAGCTTGGTGCTCCATCGTCCCAGTGTCATTAACGACCGGGTACATGATGTGTTGAAGTTTCACTACTCGGAGCACAGCCTACCTGCGAAGTGACCGGACCGGCAAGCCAGCAACCCGATTTCAAATCTTTATCTTGTCAATGGCAGGGAGGGCGAAGCTCCTACCGAGCCTGGCCCCGCCCGTACTGGCCGCCCCTATCTATGAGCGAGCGGTCACGTTGAAACGCAACGCCGGACACCGCGGCTTCGCCCACTGCGAGCCCTGGTGTCCGGCACTTTTTCCCTGCCCATTCGATATGCCCCGGGCCGCGTTCTACGTTATCCCCAGCCGACCAGCAGGATGAAGCCGTCGATGTCGTAGGCATTGACATCGCCGTCGCCATTGATGTCGCCGTTGCGGCGATGGTACTCGTACGCCCCCATGTCGACGGTAACCGGTATCAAGCCCACCGTGACTCCAGTGTCATCGACGTCCGGGTTGTCGATGCGTCGGCCGAGCCCATCCAAGTCCACGAACAGATCCGCCGGCACTGCGGTCGTATCACCGGCATCGATGCACTGCGAGAACGGCATCAAGCGCAGGTCACCGTAGTCGTCATCAGCGGTGCCCCATTCACCGTCATCGCCGGGGGCGGGGTCGCGGAAGAACTGCGGATCGGCGTCGATGTTGCCCTCGCCAGCATAGCCGCCCTCAACGTTGCAGTAGGTAACGATGGGGGCTCCGGACCCGCCGAACGGCACAGTCAAGTTGTCCCAGAAAACGCAGTTGGTGATGGTCGGATGGGATCCGAAATCGGTCCAGATTACACCCGGCTGGGGGGAGTCGTTGGCAACAAACGTGCAGTTCAGTATCTGGGGGAAACTGGTGTTATCGTTGCAACGGTTGGCAATAGCACCACCCCAGTAGCCAATGACAGTGACCCGGTTGCCGGCAAAGCAGCAGTTGATGATGATGGGGCTGCTGAACACGTTGTTGATTCCGGCGCCGTGAGTGTCCGACGTGTTCGAGATGAAATAGCAGTTGATGATCTCTGCGTTGCTGTACGCGTTGACCATTCCGCCTGCGACACCGCGCGCCGTATTGTTGATGAAGACGCAATCAACCACGCACGGAGCACTTTCCCAATTCGCCATTCCGCCACCGTCCGAGCCGGGCGCCGTGACGCGGTTCGAATCGAAGATGCAGTTGATCACGGTCGGGCTGCTACCGACGTTGATCATCCCACCACCCTCGTGGTAGCCGAGCCAGGCGGGAACCGGATTGTTTGGATCCCCGGTGCCATTCTTGATGGCGAAACCCTCCAACCTCGTGTCACGGTCTTCACCCGCGTAACATTTCACTACGCTGTCATTCAGGCCTGCGCCGTCGATGATCGTGACTTCTGGGCCGTCAGAGCTGCGTAGAGTGATTGCCCTGCCAATGAAGTTGATGACCTCGTTGTACGTGCCGGGGGACACGATGACCTCGTCTCCGTTGGAGGCGGCGTCGATGCCGGCCTGGACGGTCTTCTTCGGGCCGCAGGTGCCGCCGTCCCATTCTTCGCACAGGCCGTCCCAATCGTCGTTGCCGCTAATGTTGTTGACGTAGATGGTGTCCGCGCAGGCGAACCCTGCGAATCCCAGGCTCAATAGAACAACCACCAATCTTGTCGTCTGCGGGTAGCGCATCGCTGTCTCCCTTGAGCCGGACGGCTCGCGACTTTGCGCACAGTCGCCCTGTCCGTCCTGCTTCTGCCTGGCCTCCGAGGCGAGGACCATAGCCTCTTCCTGGTCGCTGATCTCTGAACCGCTCAGGTCAGCACCATAGGCATGGACGCTAAACCGGCTGCTGAAGCGCAAGAGAAACTCGACACAACTCCGGACGATTAGCGCGCCGTCCTCTAACTCGCGCATACGGAAGGTGTTGCGCCCAGGTCCCGGCTCGCACGCTTGATTTCGCGCCGCGATTTCGTCAGAATGCAAGGGAATCGTGGTACCCGATTCGAGCAATCTCAGAGACATCCAGCATGGCAACCCCAACGCCGGGGCCGATTACCGAGCTCTTGGCCGCCGCCGGGCGGGGCGATGGGAATGCGCAGGAACAGCTCTGGTCCGCAATCTATGATGATCTGCGCCGAGTCGCCCGGAACCAGCTCAAGGGCGACGCCCACAATCGTACGCTTCAGCCCACGGCGCTGGTCCACGAGGCGTACTTCCGCCTGGTTGGTGGCGGGCCGACTGAGTGGGCGAATCGCCGACATTTTTTCTCCGCCGCCGCACAAGCAATGCGCTGCATCCGCATAGATGACGCACGTAGAAGAGACCGGCTCAAACGCGGCGGCGGCGGCAAGCCCGTCCCGCTGATGGAAGAGCCGGTGGTGTTTGACCAGGACCCCATCGAAGTCCTGGCCGTTGATGAAGCCCTTAGTCGATTGGAGCAGTCCGACCCGCGCAAGGCGGAGATCGTCGTGCTGCGCTATTTCGGCGGTCTGAGTCGAGCCGAGACCGCCGAAGCGCTCGACCTGTCGCCGCGGACCGTGGATGGCGAGTGGCGTGTCGCGCGGGCTTGGCTGCATCGCGAGCTGTCAAAGGGAGACACGGCGGTACCGTGATCGGAGACCAAGGCTTGGCCGGTGACGTGTTGCGACGAGCATCGGAGCTGTTCCTCGAGGTGGCGGAACGGCCGCCAGAGGAGCGGACAAAGTGGCTCGCCGAAGCCTGCGGCGATGACACCGAGTTGCGGGCTGAGGTTGAATCGTTGCTGGAGCACGATAGTCGGGCCGGCGGCGATTTCCTGCGCCCGCCGGAGCCACCATCATCCGCGAGCCGACCGGACGCGGCCCACGGACCGGACCCGCTGATCGGCACCCGGGTCGGGGCTTACCGGATCGAGAGTGTGATCGCCCGGGGCGGGATGGGCACGGTGTACGTGGCCGTTCAGGAACAGCCGCGCCGAATGGTGGCTTTGAAGGTCCTACACCGCGGTGTAACGTCGCAGTCCATGCTCCGCCGCTTCGAGTTCGAGTCCCAGGTCCTGGGCCGGCTGCGGCATCCCAACATCGCCCAGGTTTACGAGGCGGGGACACACTACCCAACCGAGCCCGAAGCGCAAGCGAGGGATAACGCCGCCAGCGCCGGCGTGCCCTACTTCGCCATGGAATACGTCCCGGGCGCAAAGACAATCACCGAGTACTCCGAGGAAAAGCGCCTGACCGTTCGCAACCGGCTGGGTTTGTTTACGAAGGTCTGCGACGCTGTTCACCATGGACACCAAAAGGGCATCATTCACCGTGATCTAAAGCCCGCGAACATCCTCGTCAACGCGGCCGGTGAGCCGAAGGTGATCGACTTCGGCGTGGCCCGCGCGACCGACGCCGACCTGGCCGTCACGACCCAGCAGACGCAGGTCGGCCAGCTCATCGGCACAGTACAGTACATGAGCCCCGAGCAGTGCGACGCCGACCCGCACGACCTCGACACGCGCAGCGACGTCTATTCGCTCGGCGTCGTGCTGTACGAGCTGCTCTGCGGTCGACTGCCTTACGACTTGACCAACTCGGCGATTCACGTCGCCGCCCGGGTCATCTGCGAGAAAGTGCCGCCTCGGCTGGGCACAATCGATCGACGCCTGCGCGGCGACCTCGAGATGATCGCACTGAAAGCGCTGGAGAAAGACCGCGAGCAGCGCTACGAATCCGCGGCCGACCTGGCCCAGGACGTGCGCCGGCACTTGAACCGCGAGCCCATCTCAGCTCGGCCGGCGACGGCGTGGACACGGGCGGTGTGCTGGGTGGTGCGGCATCCGTTCGCAACAACCGGTGCGCTGTGCGGAATCGGCGGCGCGATCATCGTCGTCGCATCGCTCGTGCTCACCTGGTTCCTCAACAGTTATCCATACGAAATCGTCCTACAAAAGAGAGCGGGCCATGAGTGGCGCAGTCAAGGGTGCGAGGCACGCCTACTATCGGTCAGCGGGCGGGTTTTGCACACATGGGCTAGTGAATCAGACTATGGCATCCCCCTCGCGCGCCTGGCTGAGCGCCCATCGGAGTTGGGGGGCGGCCGATTGGCCCTGGTTGCATTCGGCGCCACGGCTACGAAACACTTTCCCGGTCATCTCTGCGCGTTCGATGTGCATGGCGATTTGGAGAACCCGATTTGGAAACGGCGGGTCGAAGCCGGGGATGTTCTTCCAGAGCTGCGCCGGCGCGGATTTGCCGCCGAGGACTTCCGTGTGGCATTCTGCTGGGTCAAAGATGTTTTCCCAGCACACCCCGGCGTGGAGATCGTCGCCTCATTCACTGCAACAGGTCACTCGCAGACGGTTATCCGCGTTTACGATCTGAGCGGCAAGGTGCTGTACCAGGTATGGCACGACGGAGTTGTCAGTACGTGCTATTGGATGTCGGGAGCGGGTCTACTCATGCTGGCGGGAGACAATCACGGGTTGTTCCATGACCAACAAGGGGACCTCCTCGGCGACCGGGTTCGCGAACTGGTCGTATTTGCCCTCCGGCCCGAGAGCGGCTTCATCGCGTCTGAGTATCTGGACTACCTCTCGTCTGAGCCGGGCGACCAACGGCTGGACCCGGCCTGGTATTTGTGTTTGCGTCCCGAGATCGCCCTGGAATTCGATGCCAGAATCACACTCCACCGACCCAAGCCGTCCATCGACTCTGAGAGATTCGTACAGTGTAATGTGCTCTTTGGTTACCCGGCAGTGACAGGCGCCACCTTTCCCGTTGATGAGCGTGGGAACCAGGTCGGCTCACCTCTCCCATCAGACGCCTACAAGGTCAACCAGCAACTCGAAGACGACGATCCCCGGAAACTGCCCAGTCCAGATACGTTCGAACTCGCCCCGTTTGACAAATCCAGTTTGCCGATGCGCGAGGCAACTGAGATCGGAGACTCGCAACCATAGTCATGCTCGCGGCGTTCCGGTGGCGTCCACCGCGCGCTCTCGGCGACCGCGTGCGTCAGGCGATCTCAGCGCAAAGTAGAGGCCGTCCGCAGATGGACGGCCTCCACTGAAACGTACGATGATCAGATGTCTTTTCGCGTCTAGCGGCGACGCAGCAGGGACACGCCACCCAGGGCTAGCAGCACCAGGCTGGTTGGCTCGGGAGTAATGACGAAGTTGTCGAACACGCCGAACGACAGGGCGGCGTTGTCGGATACCGAGGTAAACAGGTCCGCGTAGATCAACTGCGCGCGACCCGCCAGCTCGAATGGACTGCCGATGTTCGCATCCAGCGTACCGATGCTCAGCCCGTCGACGGCGAAGTTGGCCGTGCCGGCGGCGCTGTCAACGGTGATGACCATGTGGCGCCAGGCAAATCCGATAGTGCCATCATACAACGTACCCGTCTGCTGGGGGTAGTTGTCCTGCTGGTACTGCGGTGCCGCCTGGCCGGGGAAGTAATCAGCATAGTATGGGTGGCTGTTGTTATTGGCACCCGTCACATTGCCCGCGTCGTACTGTCCGCTCTCCGGATACTGGAGACCGGTGTTCTTGTACAGGCGATAATCCGTGCTCGAACCACCCTCGCCGGTGATGATCAGCGAACCGCCGTTCATCGCCCAGAGCGGGTCCGCGCGGCCAATGCCGCCACCGATGAACTCGGTCGAGCCGGTGCCACCACCGGGGAACGGACCGTTGGCGTTGATCCACATGTCGAACTCGACCGCGTACTGGCCAACGAAACGCTGTTCCGTGACGGCCCAAACATACGCCGCCGCACCAGCGGTAATATTGGCCTCCATCTTCAGGCCGGTGGTGCTGCCGCCCGGCGAAGCGGGAATACCCATGGTGGTGAAATCCCAGCCCCAGGTATACGCGGTGTCGGCATGGTTGCGGATCACCCAGCCGGCATCCGTGTCCATGTCGGACTGCCACCACACGTCGCCAAACGCCAGCGCCGGCACACACGCCAACGCTACTACTAACAACAATTTCATGTCCACCTCCTCATTTTTTTAGTGACGCACTTGCCGGATCAGTCCGGCGCAGGCGTCAACAAAAGACACATTTCACCGGACATGCAAGGGAATCGCACCTCCTCCTCCAGGCGCAACTTCCTCTCCACTGACTCTAATCTACCGCGACCTTAATACGGTTTCAAGCTGAAAATCACCGGTATTGACCAAGTAACCAGCTTCACTGCTTCTGGCGCAGAAAGTCCGGTAATCATGGCAGAAGCCACCGGTAACACCCGCTCGGGATCTTTGCCAGCTAGCTGCCAAAGGAAGCCTGCAATACCGCGAAGTCCGCTAAATCCACATCATGATCTAAATCGAAATCGAACAGGTCACACCCAGCCGCGGGCGGCCCATTATCGGGAGCGGTCAGGCACGAGATCATGTGATCCAGGTCAGCCAGGTCCACGTCGCCGTCAACATCGTAGTCGCCGGCCAGCCAGTCACCCAGCGCTAAGTTGGCCTCGGTGTAGCCCGCCCGCTCCAGCAGCACAAACGGCCGCGCTGCGTCCGCGTAGCCCGGATAACTCGCGCTGAGCGCCAATTCCACGCCGCCCTCCGGCGCTGTGATATCAGACAATAGAAAGAATCCATTCCCGTCCGTCTGCGCCAATGGGAAACCGTTGATATTGACCGTGGCATCATCAAGCGGGGTGCCCGTAGCGCCATCCGTCACCCGCCCAAAGATATTGCCACGCGTGGCGGTAATCGGATCACGCCAGGACATCGCCGGTGTGACAGTTGGCTCAATAAAAGCATTCGCCGCGACGTATGGATACCAATTCCAGTCAGTGCGGCTGCCGTCGGTTCCGGTATAGGAGTAAGTGCAGATGCCATCGGCCCCGGCATTCAGGGCGTAGTCAATTTCAATGATGCTGTTCGCGAAGCTGTTGAGATAGGTGGCGGGGCCGGTAACCAGGTGGCGATCGAAACGCCACTCGAGCGATTGATCAACCCAGTTCCGGTAGTAGCTGGGATAAACGTCCCAATCGTAATACGTCATCGGAATGGCGGTATCGATGTAGCCTTCCTCCATCCAGTGCCGCCAGTTCTGGAAATACTGGTACGCGTTCGTGTCCTCGAAGTTCGCCGGCGCGTTGCCCCAGGTGATCAGTGCCGCACTGTGTCGCAACGGTTGACGTGGATTATCCGCGCTCGCCATTTCGGCTTGTGCTCGCCGAATGACCTCGGTGATGCCACGGCGCCGGAAATCACTCCAGGGCCCGTAGTCCGTCGCTGGTGTTCCGCCGTACCCGCTGATCGCCTTGAAGCGCTCCAGCCCGGAATAGTCATACCAGGTGTACGCGGGATAGCCGGCCTCAGTGGTCGTGTATCGAATGTAATCCCAATGGATACCATCGATCTCATAGTTATCGACCAACTCCCGTACGATTGACATCAGGTATTCCTGCACGTCCGGGGACCCGGGATCAAAGGTATAATAGCTATTGACCTGGGCCGGTCCGCCCCCCATGTCATCACGGACAACCATCAGCCATTCCGGATGGGCCGCGACCAGCGCGTTCCCGGCTGGCGGCCAGCTTGAACACACCCGAAACGCCACCAGCCACGGATGCACCTCGATGTTATTGGCATGCGCTTGTTCCACCAGATAGGCGAGTGGATCAAAGCTTCCGATAATATCGCTCGCCCGCGGCACGATATCCGAATCCCAGTAGGAACCGTGACCGTTTGCCCCGGTATCCTGGAAGGCCAGCACCTCGGGCAAAATGGCGTTGTAGTTACCTTCCACCGCCCGCGCCACCATGTCATCGATCTCTGACTGGCTCTTGAATCCGATATGGAATGCGTCCGCCCAGAATCCCCGGAACTCCGACTCAACCGCCGACTGTTCGATAAAAGTCGCTGTTACGTATTTATTCTGATCCATGAGCACCGTGGTGCTCGCGGACCAGGGCTCGGCCACGTTCGCGCCACCATTAACCTCCCAGTGATCGAACTCGTATCCCGTGAAGCTATTCGCCGAGATGGGAACTTGCTCATTGAGGTAGTAGGTATACGGACCACCCGGCGCCGGCGTGGTGGTACCCCAGGCGGAAGGACTGGCTACCATCGTCAGTTCAACCGTGGTCGTCGCGCGTGTGAAACGTACCGCGTCGGCGATCACCACGCTCGCGTGTGCGTCGTTGTGCAAAGTAACTGAACCAGCCGTGCCGGCGTTAAAGCTGAAGGCGCCCAGCTCGACCCAGGTCTCCCCGTTGATCTGCTGGTTGACTTCTATCGGCGTGGACCCTTCGGCATGGTGTATGGTGAAGGTGGCGTTGTCGGCCCGGTTGCCACCCTGGACGTACCAGATGGATACTGTATAGGCTCCGGTGGCCGGGAGATTCGGACGCCACTCGGCCTCGGCCGGAGCCACGCCACCACCGTAGCCGGTCGTCTCTGCCCAGTTGTAGTTGGTCCCATACGGTTGCCCGTACTCACCAATATTCCATTCGCCGTACAGGAGCGTGAACTCGGGATCCACGTTATCGACCGTGACGGTCTGGGCAGTCGCCATGCAAACCAGCGCGCCGCACATCCAGACCACAACTCCCCGCTGTACAATCAGTCTCATAATTTCCGCGGGCCTCATGCGGCTCACCTCATCGAATCCTGGTAAAGGTCCTGAAAAGTACCCAGCGCCTGGCGCTACGCTGTCGTTCATCACAACGTAACGCGCCCATCCGAGCGGTACTATCTTGCCCTCATCATAGCGATTCGACACACTGACTTGCAGGGGTAATTGGGATTGATTCACATTCTCGGATTAAGTAGGACCGATAACCATAATACCTGGCAAATATCCTCACAGTTCAAGCCGATTTTTCTTGTGAGCGGGGTACCTCAGATATATACTGGACAGTGCAATGGAAGGTGAAAATGCGCTGGTTAGTAACGCGATTGAACGCGTGTAGTGCGAAACAACATGTCGGGAAGGAAGTGTTATCGAGCAAAGAACACACAAAGTAGCGAATGAGCTCAGGTAGCGGAACTACCTGTGCATGGAAACGGGGATATGTTTCGGAGTCCCGGAGATTGATACGAGGTTGGAGAAGTCGCCACCACGTGCACTACCGGGTCAAGAGAAGTAGGAGGAGAACTGGATATGAAGAAGTTATTGGCATTTAGTGTTGTTTTGGTCTTTGTGGCCACCGCCTCGGCTGATTGGTTCGATGACTTTGACAGTTACGCCGATCAACCCGCCTTTGACGCGGTGTACACGCAGCTTTACCCCGCAGTCCCGCTGATGCTCGACCAAAGCATGGGCTACAGCGATGGCCAGTCAGTCAACCCCGGCCCGGACAATGTGAATTACACCGTCCGCGCCTACAAGAACTTCGGCGAAGAGGTGGCCGGCACCGACGCCAACCCGCTGGTTTTCGAGTTCATGTATCACATGGATATCGCCGACCACTGGCATACCCGCGAGTACATCGAGCTTCGCGGCTACGAAGGTGCGGGCTACGGCGACGGCGGCCTCATGGAACTCATCGCCCTGGGTTGCACGAGCAGCGGCGTGGATACGACCGTGTACAACGCCCGCATCCTCAGTGGTGAGAACTGGGTCAATACGACCACGGCGAAGGTCGCCGACTGGGTCAAGCTCAGTGCTGTCATTACCAGCTCCGCCGTCGAGGTCTACGTCAACGACGTGTTGAACTACAGCGGTCCGCGCAGTCCCGATGTCACGTTCGACTGTGTGGTGCTCGGTTCCGGTCTGAGTTCCCATGTCGATGTGCATTTTGACGACCTGAACATCCAGGTCATCCCCGAGCCGGGCACACTGATTCTGCTCGGTCTGGGTGGTTTGGCCCTGATTCGTCGCCGCTAGGTGAGATATTAGCGGTCCCTAGGCATGCAGGAGGCCGGTCGCAAGAGCAATGGCAGTCCGGATTCTTCCTCATCACAGGGAACGTGTTTGGCGATATTTTCTACAGGACTCCGCACGCTCCGCTTCGTCCGTAACGTGACGGAGCGGAGCGTGTTTCCTGTCGGAATGATCTGACCAGCCGGCGTAGGCCTGGTCAATAAAGGATTATGGTTCCGGTGCCGCGGGGACATGTATCACCCCGTAACGTCGGCACCCCTGGTCAGCACGAGCTTGGAGGAATGAATATGACTGGATTCAGGCGCTTGGCATTGCTGAGTGTTGGTGCCCTGTTGCTCATGCCAACAGCGGCTTGGGCACAGTACCCCTCGGAGGTAGTGGGTTTTAACGGCCCACCAATCGACGAGGATGGCGCTCACGAAATGTTCCAGATCCCGCAGTGGTCTGGTTCCACCGACACATTCGTGATCCCCAACACCAGTGGTTTCGATCAAAACAATGCTTTTAGAACCGGAGGTTGGTTTTCTGAAGGCGTCGCTTCGCTGGATGTCTTTTGGCACTGGGTCGACAACGCCGATCCCGATGCCTGGATGCGGCTGACCACCCACAACGCCGCCGAGCGCCCCAATCCCGCCCTGGATACCCAGGGCAAGGTGCGCTTCAAGCTATACAACAAGAGCGATCTCTGGTCGGGCAACCTCGGGGTGTGTCTCGCCATTCGTGAAACCGGCGTGGTGGTTCCTCAACTCTACGACGGTGGAGTGACTGGCGACCTCGAGTTCGTCGGTGTTAACGATTCAACATTGACACTCATCAAGGCCGGTCCTGATGGAGTCATTACTTCCACATTGGGCGGCGACGACCTGATCGTCGACCTCGATCCCGATGAGATTGGCGAAGATCTGGTCATCTCCTGGGGCGACAACCGTCAGATCGAATCAACCCTCGACGCCGTCAATGACGAAGGTCACTACGGCGTCTATTGCACCCCGGATGGCGGAATTGTGCCGATCCCGGCAATACAGCTTCCACCACGCGCCATAAGCCCGTACGTGCTCGAGTGGAATCTGCTCACAGGCGAAGTTACGGTTGACGGCGGCGCGGCCGTCGGCGGCATCGCTGGCTTCACCGGTAATGGCGTACTGGATGTCGTCCCCAACCGCGGCACATTGGATTGCATCGCCTTTGTCAACGATCCGGCCGATACGGCTGCAATACTTGATGTCTTCATTGATGAGCTGCAGTTCGAGGCAACCGAACCCGATCCGGTGGTGCCACCGACCGTCGTCTGGCCGATCATCAACGGAGATGACCAGATCACCGTGACCGACATTCAGACCGGCGCGGATCTGGTTGAACTGTGGGTTCAGGAAGAGCCGGATCCCCCCGAGCTAGTCGAGCAGATTGCGGCCGATCCGCCGAACGACGCGGTCTTCACGCTCAGCCCGACAGCTCAGACCGATCAGATCTACTACGCCAGACAACACGTTCCCGACAGCGACGTGTGGAGCGAGCTTTCGGACGGCGTAACCGTGCTACCGTTCCCGCCGGTGATGACGTTCTCGCTGCTGGTAGACGAGGGCGGTTTGGGAAGTTGCAGCCCCATCTTGGACTGGGAGTTTGTAGCCGTAACCCAGGCCGCTAGCTGGAACCCCCTGGGCACCCTGTTGTTTGCCGACGATGGCGTCTGGCAGACTATCGATATTCCTCTGAACGATGATGATCTGGTCCTCAACGGGTACCTCGGTGATGGTATCCTCGGACCGTCACCGAACGGTTACTACACGATCGACACCGTCTGGTTCACGTTCCCGCAGGCCGGCCAGCTCGGTCCGTGGCACGTGTTGCTCGATTCGATGCAGGTGATTGATGAGTTCGGGCAGCCCGGCGAGATGCTGATGGACTTTGAGGACGGCGAGGTCCACTTCCGTTACCCGCGCGGCCAGAGTCCCGACCAGAACTACGATGTATCCGCGCGGACGGAGGCCGCCTCCTACGACGGCGTGGCCAGCCATCGCTTCGTGTGGTCATATGACGGGGTGGGCACTGAGTCGATCAGCTTCCTGCAGCGCTCCGCCGGCTGTGGCACCAGCGTGCTGATTCCGGACGACGCCGCGGGGTTGCGGTTCCGGATGTGCATCCGCAACATACCCAGCGCGCCGGAGGTCCCGTTGCCCGAGGTAGTTGGCCCGATCATCGTCGGTACGCAGGACACCGTTCGCGTGCTGTGCGATCCAACCGCCACCACCGTGTACCTGTACATAAATGGCGAAGAGATTGCTTCCGCGACTCCCGCCGACGGTTACGCTGACTTCGCTGGACTGCTGCTTGAGACCGGCTATTCCGTCTCCGCCATACAGATACTACCGGCCCAGCCGGCCAGTGACTTGGCCTATCCGCGCGGTGCCTCCGATACGGTGCCGTCGCCGACGGTTGAATCGCCGATCATCCCCGGCGCTACGACCGTGACGGTCAACGGCCTGATGACTGCGCCGTACGCGTCGGCTGATCTGGTTACCGTGATTGTCCGCGACGATCTGGGCCAGTTGGTCGGCACCTATCCGGAGACCCCGACTGGCGACACGGTCGATGTCCTCATTGACGCGGTCCTGGAGGGCTATCAGATCTCCGCTACGCAGACCGTTAACGGTGTTGAGAGCCTCGAATCGGACATTGTGGTGGCCGAGTTCGTGATTCCGGTTATGCACCACGTGCCGGCCGAAGGCGACACCGAGATCAAGGTGCTGGACGCGTACGACACCGGCATC
This sequence comes from Planctomycetota bacterium, assembly GCA_043820985.1. Lineage (GTDB taxonomy): Bacteria > Planctomycetota > Phycisphaerae > UBA1845 > Fen-1342 > JAAYXS01. Next base: position 53,644 of record JBDRDH010000011.1, on the reverse strand, counting down.
GCGACCATCACCCTGCGGGATCTCGGGGGCGTGGTGGTTGATACCTTCTCGGGTTCCCCCGATCCAGGTGAAACCTCCGTCATTATCCCAGTCAGCGGTCTGCTCCAGGGCTACACCGTAACCGTCTACCAGACGGTGGAGGGTAGCGATACTTCTGAAAGCCCGGCTGATACCGTTACGATTCCCACCACATCCGTGTACTTCTCGGATACCATGGAGATCTATACGGATCAGGCTCACTACGAGAACGACAAAGACTGGGTCACGGGCGTCCCCATCGAGTACAACGATTACGGCTGGTGGCCATCCTCCGGCGATCCGGGCCTGACGCTGGATTTCACCAAGAACACCACGCTGGGTGCCCCCGGCGGTGGCAAGTGCGCCTACTCGCCGGCCGGCGAGTCGCCGCCGACACACCCGGGCGACTATCAGCCGCCCAACTGGCAAAACGGCTGGCAGAGCAACCACGACTACAACTGGCGTGAGAATCCGATCCCGCCAGTCGGCCCACCCACCAACATCGAGCCTATCGTGTGGACGGTAGCCATCTATGATACCGAGGGTGCCGGCTTCAACAACATGTACCAGTGGGCCGAGTTGCGCGACTACTCCGCCGGCTTTGGTGGCCTGGTGGCCCTGACCATACCAGGTACCTCGTTCTTCACCGGAGTAGACAATAATTACTACTCGATCCGGGCACTGGTGGGCTACTCTGGCAGCTACCACAACATGAACCAGCACGAAGCACCCATGCGCTCCGTTGGCTGGCACATGTTCACCGTGGTCATTAAAGAGAGCACCCTCGATGCCTATGTCGATGGCAAGCTGGCCATGCGCAACCTGCCATATAGCGGCACCGATATGGTGTACGACAACATGTACATGGGCTCGGGTTATGCGCCGGGCGCCGACGCTTACTACGATGATTTCTTCGTCGAGCTGGGCGCGGTTATCTTCCACGACATGGAACCGCAGGCTCCGCCGGAGCCGTCGCTAGTCAGTCCGCTCGAGGAAGGCGCTTTGACCGTAACGGTGACGGACATTGTTCCCGACGCCATCCTGGTCACCGTGTACGATGCTACCACGACCCTCCCGATCGGCTCGATTGATCCGGACGGCGCGGATACGATTGATGTGCCTGTGGACGCTCTGGTTCACTTGCAGTCAATCGTCGCCACCCAGACCAACGCCACCGACGAGTCGGGTGATTCCGATCCGTTGGAAGTTGGTAAGGGCAGTGGCGACATCCTGATCTGCATCGGCGTACGGGAAACCACCGACGTTGGTGATCTGGGTCAGCCTGGACAAAATAGTGGTGAGATCGAATGGGTCGGTGCCACCAGTGTGCTCGACAACGCGCCGCAGGGCACGCCGATCAGCGCCACCGGTGGCTGGCAGACCCTGGAGTTTGACCCGGCAGGCGTCTTGATTGAGCCGTTTACCGGTGATGGCGCTATCACCGCGCCATACGGCACCCTGGAGCACCTGGCGGTCGCGGTCAACTCGACTTCGGCCGATCGCAGTACCGGCGTGTACCACCTGTACGTTGACAACGTGATCAACGTGGGTGCCGGCGCCGGCGGATCCAACTTCGTGATCGAGGACTTCGAAGCTTACGCCCTCGACAGCGAGGTCCTGTTCCAGGAACCGACTTTCTCCGGTACCACGGATATACACCTGTCGTATCCGCCCAGCTATAGCGGGACGACGGATGCCTACGGCAATCCGGGCCAATCCGAATACCTGAGCTGGTTCTGGTTAGACACCACCGCGCAACGCTGGATCCGCCTCACCTCTTACCTCGCAAACAATCGGCCCAGCCCGATTATCGACCTGAGCAAGCCCATCCGCATGGATGTGCTGCTGATCGAGGAGCCCCAGACCGCGGTATGCTGCTATGGCTACTACTGCGAAGCCTGGAGCCCCAGCGATCAGGCCGGTTGCGAAGACGAGGCGAATGGCTGGGGTGTGTTCATCCCCGACGTAACCTGTGCGGACATCCCGTGCGATTGCGGCGGCCAGAACTACCGCGGCGATTCCAACTGCGATACGCTAGGTCCCAACTCATACGATATCGATGGCTTCATTCAGGCAGTCAGCCCGGCCGGACAGGCCCAGTGGATTCTGGATCATCCGACCTGCGATCTGTACTGTGCCAACGACATCAACTGTGACGGAGCGGTCAACTCGTATGACATTGACGGCTTCATCAACTGTGTGGGCGCTGGAGTGTGTGATCCCTGCCCATAAACCAGTAAATTAGACCTTTACCGGCCCGCCCGAGTCAGCCATGGCCCGGGCGGGCCTTTTCTATGCGCCGCCGCTTGATTCGACACCATCACCCCCTTGGTGTATCCTCAACCACTGCCAGAACCGGTTGATCGCCGGCGTTCGGCCTTGCCGATGTACGCCCGGGCTCCACGGATAATTCACAGCCGGGAACTCAGCGATGTTACCACGCACGCCACCTGGAGGATCGCGGCATGTCCGCCTCTGAACCACAAAACACCCCCCCTGACACCCGACAAACTCCCACCAGTCACGTCGAGCAATGCGCCCTGCGACGCAGTGGTTACGATTTCATATATAGTCCCGAGGAGCGCATTCCCTCGATCATCGTGCCGAACTTCCCGGCGCTCGGCCGGCTGACGGCGGCTCGTTTTCTGGAATGGGTGCAGGACCATCCCGAGGGCGTGGTATCGCTGCCGACCGGCAAGACGCCCGAGCATTTCATCAAGTTCACCCAGCAATACCTGCGCAACTGGGAGCGCCCCGACACCGCGGCGGTACTGGAAGAGCTGGGCCTGGACACCCAGCATAAGCCCGATTTGTCCGGCCTGCGCTTCGTCCAGATTGACGAGTTCTATCCGATTGATTCCACCCAACACAACAGCTTCTATTACTACGTCAACAAGTATTACCTGAAAGGCTTCGGCCTCGACCGCGCGCGGGCCATGTTGATCGATCCGCTCAAGATTGCCCTGCCCAAAGGCGTGTCGCTGGGCGATATCTTCCCCGAGATGACCGTCGATCTCTCGCTGCGCATTCGGCGCGCGAATTCCCTGCTGGAGAAACGCCAGCAGGAGGTCCTGCGAGCCGTGGACGAGTTCTGCACGGACTATGAACGACGTATCCGCGAACTGGGCGGTGTCGGCTTCTTCCTGGGCGGGATCGGACCCGACGGGCATATCGCGTTTAACGTCCGCGGTTCAGACCTGTTCTCCACCACCCGCCTGCTGGATCCGAACTACGAGACCAAGGCCGCCGCCGCCGGCGATCTGGGTGGCATGGAGGTCGCGCGGCATAAGAGCGTGATCACCATCGGTCTGGCCACGATCACGCAAAACCAGGAGGCCGTCGCCCTGATCATCGCGGCCGGCGAGGCCAAGGCCGGCATCGTCGCTAACACTATCCATAGCAATCCCAGTCTCAAGTACCCCGGCTCGGTCCTGGGTGTGCTGCCCCACGCGCGCTTCTACCTGACGAGCGGGGCCGCCCGGGGCCTGACCAATCGGCTGTTCGTCGATCTGTCACATCAGGAGGAGATTTCCGACGAGCAACTGCACCGCATCGTCATGGACCTCTCATTGAGCACCGGCAAGCCGATCCGAGACCTGGCCAGAGAGGACTTTCTAAGCGATCGTTTCGGCGCCGAGCTGCTCAAGAAGACCAAGACGGACCCCGAGATACTCACCCGGCAAACCGAGCTGTGTGTCATTAATAACCTGAACCGTGGTCACGCCCCCGTCGAGCACAAGACGCTCCTGCACACCGCGCCGCACCACGACGACATCATCCTGGCATACCTGCCCTACGTCATTAACGCCGTCCGGCGGCGTAGCACCAAGCACTGTTTCGCCTACATGACCTCCGGCTTCAACGCCGTGACCAACAACTACATGTACACCGTCGTCATCGATCTACTGGAACGGCTGCAGCGTGGCGATTTCCGCCGCCGCTTCCGCCCCGAGTTCTTCGAGGCCGACAATGTACTGGCCCGGCGGATCGACACCTCGCATTACTTCCAGGGGGCGGCTCGGCACCGCGACGAAATGCAGCATGAGGCCACCGCCCAGCGCCTGCTGCGCAACGTGATTGAGCTCTACGAGGACGACAGTTTCGACAACATCCAACAGCGGCTGACCGAGCTGGCCAACTACTTCCGCACGCAGTACCCCGGCAAGAAGGACATGGCCGTCGTGCAGCAGCTCAAGGGCCGCATGCGCGAGTGGGAGTCCGACCTTAAATGGGCCTACTATGGCTTCACGGGCGAGACCGTTCGTCACCTGCGGCTGGGCTTCTACAAGGGCGACATCTTCACCGAACAGCCCACCGTCGATCGCGACGTGCTGCCGATTCGGGATCTGCTGGGCGAGATCAATCCCGACATCGTGACCGTGGCGTTCGATCCGGAAGGCAGCGGCCCCGACACGCACTACAAGGTCTTGCAAGCCGTCGCACACGCGCTGCGGATGTACGAGCAGGCCTCCGGCCGGAGCGACGTGCGCGTGCTCGGCTACCGCAATGTGTGGTTCAGATTCCACCCGGCCGAGGCCAACCTCTACGTGCCTACGTCTCTGACGCACATGAACGACCTGGAGAACTGCTTCGACACCTGCTTCGCCACCCAAAAAACCGCCTCGTTCCCCAGCTACGAGTATGACGGCCCGTTTTCCCGGCTGGCCCGCAAGATCCAGGCCAAACAGTACAACCAGATCAAAACGTTTCTCGGCGAGGACTTCTTCGTCTACAACGAGGACCACGGCCTGCGGGCTGCCCGCGGTATGGTCTTCCTGCGCGACATGGACGCCACCGAGTTCTACACGCGCTCCGCCGAGCTCAAGCAGTCGGCCGAAGATGCCCGTTAACGACCGCCCTGGCGCGGCATGAGGATTTCATTGACTCCGCGATTGCTGAATCAACACCGCCGCGCCATCCTGCTGGTCTGGGCGGTCGGTCTGTGCTGGTGTGCGACCGCGTCTGGGCAGACCGCGGCCACCGTAGCAGAAGCTGCCGACCGCGCCCGGCAATGGATTGCCCGGCCGACCACCACCGAGCACATCAAGGCCTTCGCCCCCGCCGCCGACATCTGGTATCGCCAATACGCCACCCCCCGGCCGTTGCGCGTCTGGATCACGCGGATCAATCTGCAAATGCCCGGCGTGCGCCTGGCCGTGACCGAACCACTCCCGGAAGACCAGTCCGGCGCAGGCGAGGAAGTGCGCTGCGCCAACACGCTTGAATTCGCCCAGCAGCGGGGAGTACAGCTCGCGATCAACACCAGCGCCTTCGATCCGTTTCGGCCGCGCATGGGTATGCCAATGGATGTAGTCGGGTTGGCCGCGTTCCGGGGCCGGCAATACTCCGAGCCCGACGAGCGCTTCGGGGCGCTGTACGTTGCCCGTGATGGCCGCGTGGCACTGAAGGGTCCGCCGTTGCCTACGGCCGATCTGTGGCAGGTCGTGCCCGGCTTTCGCCTGCTGCTCGACGATGGCCAGGTAGCCGTCGCACAGAGCGTGGCGAACTCGAAGTTCGGCAACCTGAACCCGCGCACGGCTGTCGGGATCGACCGGGAGGGATACACGCTTTGGCTGATCGTCGTCGATGGTCGCCAGGCCGGCGTCAGCGCGGGCATTACACTGGTCGAGTTGGCTTGCCTGTTCGAATCGCTGGGCGTCTGGGACGCGCTCAACCTTGATGGTGGCGGATCTTCAACGTTCGTGCTGCAAGACGCTCACGGCTGTTCACGCGTGATCAACACGCCCGTCGGCCGTGTCACGCCACACACACTGCGCCAGGTGGTCTGCAACCTGGGTGTCTACCTGCCCGGCCCCGGCCTACCCGTCGAGCAGTCACAGCCCAAAACTCTGCGCGAAGCCGTCGTACGCTTAGCCACTCAACGGCGTGGCGGCGGATTCGTCCTGACCGGCAGCGGCGTGTCCAAGACGATTCACTACGACGGCCAGACTCTCCTGCACGGCAACAGCAAGGGCACCTACTGCTGTGGCGCCACGCTGGAAACTTTCCTCGACGCGTACTGTCTCGTGCATCACGGCGTGGATGCCTCCGCCGCCCCCGGCCGCTGGTTCAAGAACTGGCCATTCGAGCAAATCGCCGCCCTGCAACAGGGTTGGTACGGCACACCAAAATCCGAAAGTGATCCCCTGATCCCGGCGGAGTTCCGCAAGACGATTCTGGAGCGGCAGGTTTGCAACGTGCTCCAGTGGGCCAAACTGGGCACGCCTGTAACTGACTATCGCCTACTGCGGCGCGGCGACTTCGTCCAGTTCTGGCGCCAAAGCGGCAGCGGACACTCGGTTATCTTCTGGGGCCGGGACCGCGACAAGGATGGACGTGAACGACTGTGGTATTGGTCCAGCCAGCGCAAGCCGCGGTACAAATACCCTCAGACTGCCGGCGACGAGCCCGTCGCATTACCCGGCTGGGGGCTGAACTGGGAATACGTCGACGACGAAATCGATCCGGCCCGCATCCACGGCGTCAGCCTCAAGGACGCTCCGGCTCCCTGACCGCCGTCAGCGAGCCATCCATGCCCGCGACGTAACAGGTGCTCTGTTCATCAACCATCACCAGGGCCATCACGTAAAAGCCCGGCGTGGCTTGGTACTGCCAGCGAACCGCACCGGTCTCGGCATCCAACACACTGAGCAAACCCTGGTTGGAACAGACGTAAACCGCGTCCCCGTGACACGTCGGCGGGATCGGAAACCGGCCGGCGGGCACCGGCTGCTCCCAAAGCTTCTCGCCAGCGGCGTTGAACTTGCAGACCCGATCGTCCGTGGTGCGCGCGAACAGAAATCGCCCCGACGGATCGGCGGCAATCGCGGCGACTTTCTCGGCCAATCGCCGAGTCTGCGATCCGTCTCGCTCATACGTCGCCAGCACATAGCCCCGGTCACATACAAACAGCGTATCGCCAATAGCCACCGGCCCACAATCCGCCGGCGCATAGTAACGCGCCGCCTTACCATCACTCGACTTGGGGCCGAGGACTTTCCAGATCAGCTCGCCGGTATCGCACTTCAACGCATACAAATAGCCGTCCCAGGCACCAAATACCAGCAAATCACCCCAGACGCACGGGCGAGATTCGATCGCAAAATCCGCCCGTTCGAACGTCCAGCGCGACTTGCCGCCACGCAGTTCCAGGGCAAGCAAGCGCCCACCATTGTCGCCAATATACGCCACCTCCCCGTCGATCAGCGGCCAACCATACACCGGCCGGCCAGCATCATACCTCCACGCTTCCTTCCCCGAGCCGTCCAGCGCATAGACCTGCCCATCACCCGAACCAAACACCAGCAATTCACCAGACCACGCCGGCGTGCCAAGAATCTCGCCACCGGTTTCGAACTGCCACCGCTCCTCCGCGGTGTGCCGGTCATGCGCGGCGATAACACCATCGCTACGAGCAACGATGATCTTATCTCCCTCCAATACCGGCCCGGCCTTCACGGCCGCGTCAAACTCTATCCACCACGACGCTGAATTGTTGTCCACCAAAATCGTCATCGTACGTAGATCGCCGCGACCGTCCTTGGTTTCAGTCCGCACCGCGAGCAAGTGTCTACCGGCCGCCAGCTCATCGGTATGCACTTGCCAGGTCGGTCTTTTACTTGATGAAAGCGGCTGAGCTTCGACCGGCTTACCGTCAATACGCACCTCTGTCAGGGCCAGATCTTCCACCCGCACGCCGTCAGCCAAATCCAACGACATCTTGAATCGACTACCCACTGCCGCGTCACCCACTTTGGCCCGTGGAGCCGCAATGTGAAAGAGCCTTTCCGGGACACTGTGCCCAATAGGCTTCTCCAGCAGCTTCTTCCACCCCGGTCCACTCGGCTGCTGCTCGCCCTTGACCGGCTTGTGGTGATAGTGGTACGCCACCCGCAGCGTGTCGTCCTCCACACTGATCACACTGTAGCCGGCTTTCTCGCCGTAAGTGCTGCCGCCCATCACGCCATCGATACCGTCCATTTCGCGGTGACTCGCGTTGTGCCCGTGACCGTACAGCATCAGCACCACGTTGTAGTCCCGCAGCAGATCGATGAACGTGTCGTACTCCGCCGGGGCGAACTCATTGCTATCGAGTGGATGGTGCAAGGCCACAAAGACCGGCGTGCCGGGTGCCAGCTTATCCAGGTCGGCTTTCAACCAGCCGCGCGTGCGCGCGTCAATCGTCGGCACCGGTTCCTGCGGCGACGCCGAGCTGATGCACGCGAAGTGACAGCCGAACTTGTCGAAGGAGTAGTTCTCCCCGCCATGGCGTTGGCGCATGACCTCGTACATGGCAACCCAGGTGTTATCGTGGTTGCCGGGGATCACGTACAGTGGACAGGGAAGGTCGCCAAACGTGCGCTCGAACACCTCCCATGTATCGTCGATCACGCCGTACTCGGTCAGATCGCCGGTCGCCAGCGCGAACGCCGGCGGCGGCGCGGTGATGCCAAAGGGCGTCATCTCCTGCGGTAAGGCCGCTTGCTCACATATCCAGGCAATGGCCTCGGCTCCCCGCACGGCACCCGGCGGCCCCTGACGCGCCAGGTGCGGATTCAGGTGCATGTCAGAGAATTGCACAAAGCTGAAATCCTCGCCGCCAGTCGCCAGGCCCGGACACACCCCACAGAGAACCACCACCCCCACAAGCCAGCTTGAAATCCGACTGGTCACCATCGCACAAAACTCCTGTAGGGCCGGCTTCCTCTCTATACCTTGAATACAATGGCCGGAACTTCCCGACCAGGTACTATTCTGCGATAATCAACACCGGTCGTCCAATGACGCGCGGTCCCTGGAGGATATCATGCCCACCCAGCGTCTCTGCCTCATAGGTTTAATTAGTACCTTCGCCTCCACAACTCTGATTGGCTGCCGCACATCAACCTCACCCGGCCCCCAGATCAGCGGCGATCGGCCATTACCAACTATCAACGAATTGGCCAAACGCCCGCTATACACCTTCGACGAAGCCCTGCTTAACCACTACCTCTCCGGTCTCCGGCAACTCGAACCCGATCTGACCAAGCGCGTGGTACACCTCGGCCGCCAGAACTACGACCAACCATACGACATCTACCTACTGGGCGAATTCCCCTATGAATTTCACGACCCGGAACCAATCTACTGCCTCGACCGTAGCGACTGCCTGACATTCTGCGAGCACATGTATTCCATGGCCCTCAGCCAGGATTGGTGGACTTTCCTGCGTACCCTGCAACGCATCCGATACCGTGACGGCATCATTGGCATGCTGACGCGCAACCACTACGGTTTGGCGGACTGGAATCCCAACAACGCCTTCCTCTTTGTTGACTTGACCACTAAGCTCGGTCAGGGGCAGGTTTGCGTTCCCCTGCACCAAATCTGTCGGCGAGCGCGCTTCTTCGCCCAATTCGGCATCGGGCAGGATATCCCCGACGAACCCATCTCCGATCAATACATCCCCACCGCCAACGTGCCCGCCATTCTGGCTGAGCTACATGACGGCGACTTCGTTAACATCATCCGTGGCGACGACGACTCCCAATGGTGCGGTCACACCGGCCTGGTCGCGATCGGCAACGATGGCACGGTCAATTTCCTGCACTCGGCCCGACCCGCGGTTCGTGAACAACCCCTGCTCGATTACTTACAAAACAATCGCCGCTGCCTGGGTATGAAGATATTGCGTCTGGCTCCCGACGCCGAGCGGATCATGGCCGACGCATTGGAGCACACGCCCGCCGCCACTGAAGTCAATCAAGCCACACTGACCGCCGCCCTGGAGTCTTCACCATTGATGTCCACCGGTACGCCACCGGGTTACGCCAATAACTGGACCCGCGCCATGCAGTTACAAGCCTATCGTCTGACCTTTGACGCCCCGCTCGATCCCGATCTACAAGCCGCCGTCGAACAACTCGAAGAGCGCGTCGGCGCCGAGTTGGGAATCCCCGCGTCTGACCGTGCCTTCGGCGTACTCGATCTGACCGACCCGCGCCTGGCCCTGGTGCGGCCCGACGAGATGTTCTACGCGGCCAGCGTGCCCAAAATCTGTATCCTCGCCGCCTATTTCCAGGAGCATCCCGAAGCCGCGACGAACCTCGACCCGCAGGTCGAACGCGAGCTGCAACTGGTCATCAAGCGTTCGGATAACGAGTTGGCCGCCAAGTACAGTCAGTTGATCGGCCTGGAAACGATCCAGGAGATGCTCCAGTCAAAGCACTATCGCTTCTACGATCCCGACCACGGCGGCGGGCTCTGGTGTGGTAAACATTACGGCATCGCCGAGCCGCGCTACGGCGACCCGCAACACGACCATTCCCACGGCGCCACCGTGCGACAGTGTCTGCGCTATTACCTGATGCTCGAACAGGGCCGTCTGGTCAGCGCGGCGGCGTGTGCCAAAATGAAGCAGATCTTCGCCGCCCCCGACCTGGAATTCCACGACACCAACTTCGTGAATGGCCTCAAGGGGCGCGACGTCGATATTTTGCGTAAGAGTGGCCAGTGGGAAGACTGGCACCTGGACACCGCCCGCATTCAGCACGGCCGTCGGGTTTATCTACTGGCCGGCATGGTGCATCACCCGGATGGCCAGAAATACCTGTCCCGCATGGCCGCAGCGGTTGATAATCTGCTTTGCAAATAAGCTGATCGGCGCGAACATCCACACCGTTTCGCGCCTGACGTTGCACAATCACGTAACTCGCCGTATCTTCTCGGCCTGCGTTGCTAAGGGCAGCGGGATAGTGACGCCACAATAATATTTAAGCAATAAGAAAGCTATTAACTGTACCAGATCTCGATCGTCCTCCGGTGGATGTCAGGGAGCGGACCTTCAGAGCCGCGACCGTCAGGGAGCGGACATTCAGAGCCACGACCGTCAGCGAGCGGTCGATCCGAGCTGACGGTCCCCCAACCCTCACGGCCCTTCCGCACTCTTAATCCGCTCAAGCGCCGCCGCCGCGCGTTCGGCGATCGTCCGCCCCGGGTGGCCCGGCCGTCCCGGCCGTGTACTCGGTTCGCTCGTAACTTCACCAAGCTCACCCGCCACCAGCAACTGCGCGACTACCGCTTGTGACAGTTGGTCCGCGCGGGGCGGAACATCACACGCCCGCTCATCCGCCAGCAATTCCACCAATCCCGGCACACACGCCGGCTCGCCGATACCACCCAGCGCGTCCACCAACGCCGCCCGTCTGACCACTGAGGCCGGTTCACACGCAAGCTCAACCAGCGCATCCACCGCCGTCGGCGTTCCCAGGCGTTCGAGTGCCACACACGCCGACGTTGCCGCCCCATCGTCACCCCTCACATACATCTCGCGTAACGTCGGCACAACCGCATCATCACCGTGTATGGCCAGACCCAGCGCCGCCAGTTCACGTACGCCCTGATCCTCATCATCAAGCCCCGCAAACAGCGCCGCCTGTGACCACGTACTACACACGTTGTGCAGTACTACCATCCCATACTGGCGGATTTCCGCCTCGGCACTGCTCAGCAGCACTCCCGTACCCCACCACCCGCTATCACCGGTGTTGCACAGGGCCGTCAGATAAACCGCCCGCTCCGCCGGGTCCTGGCTCCGCACGATGCGCGCGGCCCAGTAGCGCGACCGTATCGGCGTGCGAAAAAGCAACGCCACAATACACGCCACGGCGGTCAGGGCAATCATGACCAGCGCCAAGCGTGAACCGCGTTTTTGCCTATGCACTTCCTTCACTGACATGGCAGTAATTATAGTCATTTGAGTAACATCTCGCGCGCCGGTCTAATTTGCCGTTGTGTGCCCGACCCGCTACCCTGCTGACCTTGCACCCGGATTTTCTTACGCGGAGTGACAATTTGTTGGCTGGAATCCTCGCTTACTACTTCGCCTCACCCTGGTTAACAACCTGGTTCTGGATCATGGTGCTGATCGCGGTAGTCTGGCTACGTCGGCACATCGATCTATACCGCGGCCGCCGCGAGCCCTGCCTGACTGAGCGGGACGCCGACGGCCTGCCACCCGAGCCCCCCTCCCTGACGGTACTGGTCGCCGCCAAGGATGAGGAAGCGAACATCGGACGCTGCCTGGCGGGTTTACTGGCTCAGGATTATCCGCATCTGCAAATCGTGGCCATCAACGACCGTAGCGACGACCGCACGGGCGACATCATCGATGAATTGGCCGCGCGGGATGCACGCCTGACCGCCGTCCACGTCACTGAGTTGCAACCCGGCTGGTTCGGTAAAAACAACGCCATGCGCACGGGCATGGCCCACGCCACCAGCGATTTACTCTGCTTCACCGACGCCGACTGCACCTTCGATTCCCACCGCTTGATGAGCGCCGCCGTCAATTACGCCCAACACGAGCGGATCGAGTTCCTGTCTGTATTGCCTCTGCTGGAAGCACATACGTTCTGGGAGCAGGTCGTGCAGCCGGTCGCCGGGGCCATCATGGTCTTCTGGTTCCCCCCGCAAAAGGTCAACAATCCCAAATCAGCCCGGGCCTATGCCAATGGGGCCTTTATGCTCATGTCGCGCCAGGCCTATGACCAGCTTGGTGGCCATGAAGCGGTCCGCGCCACGTTGAATGAAGACATGCACCTGGCTCGACAAGCCAAGGCCGCCGGCGTGCCCATCCGTGTGCTGCGGGGTGGCGAGCTATACCGAGTCCGCATGTACACCGGACTGAAAGACATCTGGCGTGGCTGGAGCCGGATTTTCTATGGCTGTTTCGGGACCTTCCCCCGCTTGCTGGTCAGCGTGATCATGCTGGCGATATTCAGCGTTTCGCCCTATTTGAGCCTGGTGGCCGCCGCCTTCACTGGCACCGCCGCCCCCTGGATTGCGGCAACATCGCTACTGGCCATCCTGGCACAGCAGTCCATTCTCTGGCCGTATTACCGGCTCTCCGGCGTTCTTCCTGTTTGGGCCTTGTCCTACCCCTTGGGTGCCCTGTTCTGCCTGGGAATGACCCTCAATGCGATGTTGCGTGTAGGCGGGAGTTCTACTACCTGGCGTGGCACCACCTATCAGGGTGGCGCTCTGTCCTCACCACAAAGTGATCAAGATAATCCGAAAACAACAAATCGCTCTTAAGTTGCTATTATTATTTAGCTTACACTGTTAGCAACCGCTCCCGATCCCGCCTTTAGTTATTCACATTCGAGGACAAAAATGTCATTTCGCCTACCACTACAGGTTGTTTGAAGTATACTTAGCAAAGACAGGATATGGGGTCATTGGCGTGTTTCGCCAATAATTGCCCCCGCGACTTGACCGCAAGCGCAAGTTAGGTTACTATTAGTACAAATAACTTGCTAACTGGTGTCTAGGTCGCGACGGTTTTTTGCAAAGGAGTGCAGGATGGCCGGTAGTCAGAACAGCAATGGAAGGCTGTTGTGCCTGCTTGGTCCGGGTGGCGATTTCCAGTCTGAGATCCGTATCGATAGCCACCAGGCAGCTAAATTGTCCTCGGCCCCTCTGCGTCAGGAGCAGGCCGATCACCTGCAACGCTGCCTGGCTGAAAGCTTGGGTCTCCCCTTTGCCACCACTCCTGTCTCTGTCGAAGCCTCCTTATCAGATCGACGTGTCTGGGCGGCCGCCGGCCGACCTCTGCCACCAGTAGTACATGGTTCGCTTAGTGCCTACCTGGCGGAGGAATGGACCAATGCCCTCAACCAAGTCACGGAAACGCCCGAAACCGTCGCTCACCCCCAAACAGCTACGAGTCCTCATCTTCATACGGGACTTCTCGCACGCCCGGGGTTACGCGCCAACCATGCAGGAACTGGCCGACGAATTCGGCATCAGCAAGGTCACCGTATTCGAACACATCGACGCCTTGCAGAAAAAAGGGTATCTCAAGCGGACCCGACACAAGGCACGCTCTTTACAACTTAGTGCCAACATCAACTTCCCCGACGAGCGCGCCACCTGCCTGCCCCTGGTTGGTACCATCGCCGCCGGGGCTCCCATCGAAGCTATCGAAGATCCCGAAACCCTCGACCTGGAGGAGATGTTCGTCTCCCCGCACGGCAGCTTCGTCCTGCGCGTCAAGGGCGATAGTATGATCGAGGATCAAATCTGCGACGGCGATTACGTCATCATTGAAAAACGCGAAACCGCCCGAGACGGCGAGACTGTCGTCGCCCTACTCGACGATGGCGAAGCCACCCTTAAACGACTCTACCACGAACGCAACGGTATCAGGCTCCAACCGGCGAATCCGGCTTACAAGCCGATCATCACCAAAAACGTCCGCGTTCAAGGCGTGGTCGTCGGTATCTTGCGTAAGTGTTGAATTAGCTGTTACTGCTTAATCGTCACTGCTGAACCAGCACGATATGCACCTGACCGGGCCCATGTACGCCTGTAACCAGCACCCCTTCAATATCCGCCGTCTTGCTCGGCCCCGAGATCAGATTTACGTTGGCCGGTAACTCCGCACCCATGTTCGCCAACCGGTCAAAGTAGTCACACAAATCCGGTACGATCTGACTGGTCCCCAAAACCGCCACATGTATCGGCGGTATCAGCGAAGCCCCGCGTGCCTGATCCTTTGCCGAGGCACATACGATCGTCCCGTTTTCCGCAATCGCCGCGTCTACTCCGGTAATACTCGCATCCACTTCAAAGAGCGTCTCATCGTCGGGAGTGGTATGCGGTTGCACGCCTTGCTGAACCAGTACCGCCGCCAGTTCGCCAGCCTCCTCATCCGAGAACACCGTGTTTGGTCGTGGACCTATGAATACCTTGCGTGCGCCACACTCCCTTAGCAGCCCCCGCACACACGTCACCCAAGCAGCGGTATTCGTTTGATAAACCGACATCCCTGACAACCGGGCGGCGTCCGTAAAACATTTCACCAGATCATCACTCGCCTTAACCTGCACCGCCGCCACCCGCGGCTCTGGCAATGTCGGCACCGGTGAACCCCGGCTCGCGCGCTTACGCATCCCGGCCAGCAAACCGGCCAGTCCGGCGTCCACTTCCACACCCTGCCCGCTGGCTTGATTGGATTCAGGCTTCATCCGCCAGACCCTCCTTCCAGCGCTGACGAAAGCTCTTCTCCGGCGGTCGGAGCAGATCACGGTTTGCCAGCCAGTCGCGCAGCGGACCAATCCCACGCGTACTCCAGCCTTCACCATCATCGGGCAGCAGATGCGCCAGCAGGTATTGCCCCCAGCTATAAAAGTGCGGCGAGCGCATCGCCGTCAGCCAGGCCTTGATCATTGCCCGCTTGGTCCAGGGTTGTCGATCGCGGTTCGCCGCCCGCAGGCTAAGCAGCAACCCTGGAATATCGAGCATCACCGGGCAGGCTTCCAGGCAGGCACCACACAGGCTCGATGCCCGGGGCAAGTCTTCGTTTTCTCCGGCGGGATTCAATAGCGGCGTTACCACACTGCCAATCGGACCGGGGTAGACACTGCCATAAGCATGTCCGCCGATATTTCGATAGACCGGGCAGGCATTTAAGCAAGCCCCGCAGCGCACGCAGCACAGAGCTTCCTCGAATGGCCCGCCCCAGATATTCGAGCGGCCATTATCCAGGATTACGACATGCAGTTCTTCCGGGCCATCCGGATCCTCCAGGCGTTTCGGGCCGCTGATCAGTGAGGTATATGAGCCTAACGGCTGTCCGGTGGCGGAGCGCGAGAGCAGTTTGAGAAACACTGGCAGGTCACGCATGCGCGGGATGACTTTCTCGATGCCCATCAACGTTACGTGTACGCGCGGCCGCGTGGTGGACATCCGCCCATTGCCTTCATTGGTACAGATACAGATCGTGCCAGTCTCGGCCACGCCGAAGTTCACCCCGCTGATCCCCAGATCACAGCGGCGAAACACATCGCGCAAGTGCTGGCGCGCCAGCTTCGTCAACTCAGTGGGATCCTCCGTATATGCAACTCCCAGTTCACGTTCCATCGCCGCCGCCACCTGTCGTCGATCCTTGTGAATTATGGGCGTGACGATATGGCTGGGACGATCGTGGTCGATCTGCACGATGAACTCGCCCAGGTCCGTCTCGAAAACTTCCAGTCCGATCTCCTCGAGCGCCTGGTTTAACTCCACCTCTTCGGTGGTCATGCTCTTGACCTTGACGGCGACCCTCAAACCACGCTCGTCAGCGATATCACAGATGATCCGCCGCGCCCTCGCGGCATCCACGGCGAAATACACTTGGCCACCTCGTGCCTGCACCTGGTTGATAAATTGTTCCAGGTAATCCGGTAGATTCGCAATCGTGTGCCGCTTAATGTCATGTGCCAGTTGGCGCAGCTCATCCGGATTGCGTAGTGCCCCCAGGCTCTCGATCCGCGCATCGACCTTCCGCCAGGTAGCTTGATGCACCGCCGCGCTGACGCGCTTATCGGTCAGCGCTTGCGTTACACGCTCGCGAAAATTCGGCGCTTTGCTCATTATTGCGGCTCCATCAGACCCAGCGATTCCGCCAGACACTCGGCGATGTGCTTGAACCGCAATGGTATTCCACGTCGCCGGGCTCCACCGGCAATCTGCATCGTGCAACCACTCTCGTTGCAAACCACCAGCCGCGCCCCGGTCGCCGCCAGCACATCCAGCTTATCGTCCAGCATGGCACCGCTGATGTCGGCATGTTCAACGGCGAACATCCCGCCAAAGCCGCAGCACATATCCGGGTGCTCCGGTACGCGCAATTCAATATGCCCCGCCGCGCTGAGCCAATCTTGCAGGTCCGCCGCGCTGTAGATACCCCGCGCGTGGCACGGGTAATGAAACGTGACCGGCTCATCGAACTTTAGACAAGCCGTAATATCCACATCCAGCCGATCCCGCAGGAAAGTGACAAACTCATGCGTTCTAGTGGCCAGGCGTCGTGCCCGCCCGTGCCAGGCTTCCTCCCCGGTGAAAAGCCCCGGATAATGCTCCCGCATCATCCCGGCACACGACGCCGACGGGCAAACGATGGTGTCATAAGGTTCAAAGATCTCGATCATCCGCCGCGCTAGCACAGTCGCTTCATCACGAAATCCGCTGTTGAACGCCGGTTGTCCACAACAAGTTTGTTCGGGAGGGAACCGCACCCGACAGCCGAAGTGTCGCAGTACGCGTACGACGGCTTCCCCCGCCCGCGGAAAGAAAGTATCCGTCAAACACGTCACGAAGAGAGCAACGTCCAAAAGCAAATCCTCGCAAAAAATAACTTTGTGGCATTGTAACGATTGGTGCCACTCTGTGTAGCAAACCCCCACCCCTGAAGCTTAAACCAGAATCCTGAATCCCGAACCCTAACGCCACCCTCGCTCGCGCGTCGGGCTCGGATTTAAGGCGGCGTGCTTTCGTCCTCCGCTGTCTCCCCCTCCTCTGGCATGATTGCTCGACGAAGCTCATCGACACTCCCCAGAGTTACGCTCACCGTGGCCTGAACGCCCTCACGTTGATACGTGATATCCACCGACTCACCCGCCGCGATAGTTGCCAACGCGCGTAATACTTCCAGAATCCCCGTCGTACGCCGATCGTTCACTCGCGTGATCACATCGCCCACCTGCAATCCCGCCTCGGTGGCCGGTCCGGGTGGCACCGCAATGAGGAGCCCCCCGGCCGGATGATCTGGCGCCGGCGCATCCTCTCCCACAACTGCCAGGTCCGTCTCGAACTCCACCCCCAGCAGACCCCGCTCGATATCCTTACCGGCCTGTAATGTCGGCAGCCGCCGATGCAGGTAGTCCGCCGGTATGCCGAAACCGATCCCCGAGTCATACCACCGGGCACCAGCTATACTTTCCGCCTCGGTACCGGTTCGCGGCACGCAGATCCCGATGACCCGTCCCTCAACATCGAATAGCGGACCACCATAGTTCAATGGCGATGTCTTGGCGTCAACCTGTACGGACAGACCATACAATCGGCGAACGGCACTCAATGCACCAACACTCAACACCGGCGTCTGGCCGCCATGGCCCTGTCCGGCCACCAGCACCCACTGCCCGGCGCGCAGCTCTTCACGTGGCAACCAGCGGGGCACTGGCAGATCGGTGGCATTGACCTTCAGCAGCACCAGGCCGGTTACATTGTCGCGCGCCACCAGCCTCGCCACCAAACGCCGCCCGTCCGCCAGCGTCACCGTCGTGACGGTCGGATCGCGCAGAAAGTTGAAGCTGCTGCTGACGATGTAACCATCCGCGGAGCAGATTACTCCAGTCGTCGGCCCGCTGGCCAGCCGGAATCCCGGCGCTACCACCTCGGCGGCTTTCATCAGACCAGTATTATCCACCGGAACCGCGCCCCCAATCGTATCGATCCGCACGATACTCGGCTGCACGGCCTCTAGCGCCGCTCTGAAAACCTGTTGTTGGGCCTGCCGCAACTCAGCCGCCGGATCCGGTTTGGCCGCCGCGTCCTGACCGCTCGAATTTGTCGTTATGCCACATACCAGGGCAACCGCCGCCAGTTGGTATAGCCACGATGATCGGTAAGTTGTACGGATTGGCATCGGCATCATGGCTCGACCTGCTCCCGCTCAAGCTCGATCATCAGCACTTCGTCGCCGCGTTTGACAACCAGCGTCAGCTTATGGCTCCCACTCAGCATCGATACATACCGGCGAAGTTCCTCGCAACTGACGACCGCCTCATCGTTAACCGCCACGACCAGATCGTCAGGCACAAGCCCTGCGTTCCAGGCGGGTGATCCCGGCCGCACGCGCTCGACATACGCTGGCCTCGTACGCCCACCGACGTCAAATAAACGTATACCCCAATCCAGCAAGCCAGACGCCGCGACCTTAGTGCTGCCCGCCTCGGACTCACCCCGCGGCCAATACTCCTCCCCCGCCACAAACGCCGCCACCTGCTCGACCGGCAGCGCATAGTTACACCACGTATTCGTTCGGCGATCGATCACCGCCCGGCCGATCAACCCTGCCAGCCGGCCACGTTCATCAACGAGCGCGCCCCCCGCACTCCCCGGCGTGGAAACCAGCACATCCGTCAGTAACACCGGCCCGTCATACGAAAAATCCTGCGTGCGATGGCGGGCTTTCAACATCGTGCGCCCCGCCAGCACCCCCACCGACACCGACACCGGCTCCGGCCCATCCGCTACCTTGAACGGATTTGCCGCCGCGATCACCCAATCCCCAACCTCCAATTCCGGCGTGTCGGACAACTCGAAAAATGGCAACCCGCGCGCCTCGATCTTGAGCAGTGCCAATTGCCTCTGCTCGTCACGGGCCGACACTTCCGCCGGATACACACTGCCGTCCGGCAGCACGGCGCGCAAACCGCGCCCCTCCAGCATCAGCGACAAAGTGGTCACGATCCGCCCGTCCCGCGAGATCAGCACGCCGGAACCATATGCCTTCTCGCGCCCGGCCGTCGCCCCATACAGTTTTACGACCCGTTGACTGGCGCCGGCAATCGCATCACCGAACGGTCCTCCCGGCTCAGGCGAATCCGTTTGTGCCAATACATGACCAGCCCCACACACGCAGACCATTAGTAGGAAAACCGCCCATCTCATGGTCCGCCCTCCCCATTCGCGTCACCTGGTTCCATTTGCGCTTCAAAACCCAGCACGCGCAACTTGAATTCGGTATCCGGATTACTGGTCACCCGCCGCCAGGCATACGGTAGGATAGGAATACGGCGAGCAGATTCCTCACTCGGCTGCCATGTCGCCGTAACCATCCCCTCTCCATCCGTTACCGCGAGTCGCACTAGTTCATGCGTATCCCAGGCGAACATCCAGCGCAGTCGACAGGCATCATCACATCGCTTCTCAACAACAGCCACCAGCCGGCCATCAACCTCGTCGCCACCCAAAGCTTCCCAGCCCTCCAAGGCCTTCGGTATCCAAAGCAACGGAGTGACTAAATCTACCCACTCGCGACCAGCCGTCTCAATTAGCGCGGGCAACTCTCGCTCATTGTCCACCCCTTTAATGATCACTTGTTCGAGCTCGTCTTCGGATTTCCTGAATTCAATTCTGAGCGTGTAAGTCTCGCCCTCCACCTGGCTGACCTCCACATCAAACAACACTGGAGCCACTGACTTGATAATGGTCGGGCCACGACTGGTAAAGGATTCAAGCACCCGGACGACCTCGGCGACGTTCCGGGCTCGATTGGGAATGAACAGCGGCATCTCACGCAGGGGCAACCTTTCCAATCGCGTTCGCGCGGCAATCTCGCGCTCCCCCCGGCGGAGCCTAAGCTCGACCGGCCAATCGGCGGGTAGAACCGCCAGCGCATTGTTGTAGTCATTCGGCGTCCGCACCGCGCGTCCGTTGACCGCCAGCAGCACATCACCCAGTTCCACGCCGCCACGCTCCGCCGGCGAAAGCCCCTGTATGGCCCCGAAGATCAGTTCATCCCCCGCCCGCCGCACCGTGGCCCCCAGGGTCCCATGCCGACATAGCAGTCCGGCTTGCAAGGCCGGCATGAACCGCTTGATCTGGTTCGCCGTCACCGCGTAGCCCAACCCGACGTTTACGCGACCACGCTCCTCAAAGGAGCCCCGGCCGGCAATACCCACGACACGCCCCCGCATATCGACCACCGGCCCCCCCGAATTGCCCGGATTGATCGACGTGGAAACCTGGATGCAGTCGGCGTATTCCAGCAGGTTACCCTGCCCGTACTGGTAACGGT
The DNA here is from genome assembly GCA_043820985.1 of Planctomycetota bacterium. Taxonomy (GTDB): domain Bacteria; phylum Planctomycetota; class Phycisphaerae; order UBA1845; family Fen-1342; genus JAAYXS01. Next base: position 33,015 of record JBDRDH010000011.1, on the reverse strand, counting down.
GCAAGCCACTGACCACCCCCAGCGTCACTGCCGGGATGAAGTCCTCCGCCAATCCGAAGGGATTGCCCAAAGCCGCCACCCACTGCCCCGGAACCAGTTCCTCCGCATCACCCAACTCGGCGAACTCAAAACTCTCGCGCCCGCCAAGCTTGAACATCGCGATGTCACCCCCCGGATCGATACCCAGCACTTCCAGTGGGTAAAGCTTACCGTCCGCCAGACCGCCATAACCGCGCCGCGTCTCCAGACAGGGCGTAATCACATGGAAGTTCGTCAAGCCGTAGCCCCGTGGATCGATGATCACACCACTGCCACCACTCTGCGCCGCGCGATCCGGGAAGATGCAGACCACACACGGTATCAATCGCTCCAGCATCGCGACGCGCCGCGCCTCATCAGCCTTTACTAGTGCCAGGGTCTCTGTAGTCGATTCGCCCGCCCACACCTCAACACAGCCATAAGCCAACACCCCTACCACTATGCCCGCCAGTGCCAGCCGCCGGCCAGTGCCGTATGTCGCGGAACCGTTCAAGATCACTCTCCCACCCCGGACCGAATCAGTCGCGCAAAACCCCACGCCGCCTGATCGGATAGATCCAAATCCTCGTCGAAGTCCACTACCAGTTGCAACTCCCGTACACCCGCCACGTTGACCAGTACATCGCGCGGCGACTGTCCACCACGCACCTCGCGCGCCTCCCACAGCACTCGCCCATCGCCCAATACTCGCATAGTCACGCAGCCGCGTCCCCGCATCTCATCTACAATACCGGCCGTGGCGGCAAACTGCTGGAATTGGCCGCCGAGGTCATACGTCAGCTTTGCCCGGCTGTGCATGCTTATGCCACTGGCATACTTCTTACCCGCCAGCCGAATCGCCTGCCCGGTAAGCGTTTCATCCACGGCGTAGTCCCAATGCTTATCGAAAAATGGCTCGAACTCGTACTGCCGTGGGCGCAGCTCTGATAACAACACCAGTCGATCGCTGCGGCAATCAATTCGCGACACCTCGGCCCAATACAAAGGCTGATCATCAAAGACATTCGAACGCAATATCAAGGATTCGGCGGTTCCACCCACGATCCGGCCCGCCAGCACATCACCACTGTGCAACCTGACCAGACACGACGCCGTCCGCGGCGCCGATTCGGCGAATACCAGGCCCACCAGACGCCGCCAGGGCACACGCACCGAGCGTCCATTCCAGTTAAATGTCACTATGTCCGGGGTAATAGCTTCCACCCGGCCACGTAATATCGCGATCTTCTCGTCCCGTGCGATCACGGCCACATCGACATTGTCGGAGTCCGCGTGCCCGGTGATGACTTCCGCCAGCTTTTCCCGCGCCGTCGCCGAGGCGTCCACCTGCCGAATTGTCCGCAACATCATCGTATCCAACCGGCAGGTCTGACCGCCTCCGAGTCGAACGGCAAGTTCACGTCCCTCGGACGCCGTGATCTCACCCCGGAATATGGATCCGTCCTCCAGGTGAAATCGCAGTTGACCGGCTGGCGGCGCGGGCGTACTGGTGGGCCGTTCCGTAATCGGACTGATGCTCAGAACGTCCGTCCATGCCAACTTCCGCTCACCACCATCCGTTGCAAGAGTAATTTCCGGCGTGACATTCAACAGATTCCCACGCACGACCTGGCCATCCAGCCCAACGACATCCACGAGCGGCCCGGTCGTCACCGGCTGTGCATACGCCGGCGTCGACAAAAACGCCAACCATCCGCCATAACACAGCACCACGCAAATCAATACAGCGTAATGCCTGCCAGAATCCACTCGAGCACCGGGCACGATCTTATTTCTCCTCTGCCAGTGAGCGATAGTACTGCTCGACCAATTGTCGATATCTCGTCGGGAACCGCTCGCGCAACGAGTTGAGTATCTTTTCGCGTTCCAGCGGCGGCAGACGCCCCCACATCTCCCCGGGATCGGCTGGCGGCGCCGCATGCTGCTCGCCGATCTGGGCCGAGCCCTCGGCGGGCAAAACCGAATCCTGAGCACCCGACCGCGGCTGTCGCGGCGCGGCCCCGGAACGGCCCTGGTTACTCGATTGCTGTCGCTGCTCGCGCTGCTGAGCTTGCTCGATGAGCTTGTCGAGCATGGCCACCACTTGTTCCTGTCGTTGACGCACACGTGGCGTGTCGTCAGCGGCTTCCAGCCGCGCCGCCGTGTAATTCATCACCCGCGCGACTTCCTCCAAAGTACCGCGCTCGCGCCGCTCCAACTCCAACTGCAATTGCCGCATCCCGACACTTACCGATTCAGGCAATTTCGGAAAACGCTCCCGCATCACGCGCAAGGTATCGGCGGCTTCGGAAATATGCAGGTTTGCATACTGGCAACAGGCTCGCAGATACCACACATGTCGCGCATATGGCGTGTATTTCGCCAATTCCTCGTACTGCTCCATCAGCCCACTCAATTCCGCTTCGGCTTCCTCAAACTGATGTAGCTCCATCTGGGCGCGGACGTGGAAGTAATGCGTGTTAGCAGCCAGGTAGGGATCGAGATGCTCACGTAGCGGGGCAAATCGCCGCCGAGCCTCGGCATAATCTCCAGCATCAAAAGCCGCCAAGGCTAAACCATACTCAGGATACAGCTCTGCCAGGATCGCCGGCACCAAGCTCTCCGGCGTTTCACGCTGAGCTGCGCTCCACTCATTCAGAACCTGTTCGACCCGCGCGGCCTGCTCCGGCCCCAATGTGCGGATGTGCGCGTGAAAAGCCTCGGAAAAGCGCTCCTGGCTCATATCCGGCGCCTGGCTCAGTGCCGTGGCGTTTAATATCAGGATCACCACCCAACCGCGACAGCAAACTCGCACAGTGCCTGCATACCTGGATATTACCATCCGCCGCACGTCTATTTCCTCTCGTTCATCCGCCGCGCCATTTCTTCCAAGGCCCGTTGACGCTGCGATAATCCTCGTAGCAATGTGCATCGCTGCGGTTCTGTTATATCTCCCACGGCTGTCGCCTCGGCCAACTCCATGGTCCGCCGGTTGATCAGCACTTGCGAACTCCGCAGCAGCTTGAGTTCGGCTGACGGGTGTAATAACGGCTGACTGCCACTGTCGGGAGATCCCGCGGCGGATTGTTGCATTAGCTCCAACTCTTCCTGCCGGCGAACCTCGATAGCTCCCAGAATCTCTTCCAGCGTCGCGATTACGTGCTCCAGCAGGTCCTGCGTACCTGCCGACGTATCGGCCCGATCCAGCCGCGTGGCGATCTCCACCATATCCGCCGCTAGTTGATTGGCCAGCTCCGGTAGCACCACCGTGGTCCCCTCGCCGATCAGAATGTTGACCAGATCCTGGCAATCGCCGGCCACCGCCTGCTGTTGCTGAGCCGCCGCGTCAAGCTTTAACTGATCGTTACGGTTCCAATTCGCGGCCCCGAGCTTGTGCAAATCCTTTACGTCCGCCTGGATGGCGTGTTCGCGAGCCAGCATGCTCTTGATCCGCGCTTCCACGGCGGTCAACGTTTCCTCCAGTTCTTCCCGGCGTACCTGTCGTAGCGCGTCGTTCAACGCATCCATGGCGCTTTGCAATTCCTGCAGCGCTTCCCGCTGCCGCGCCTGGGCCGCTTGTGGCTGCATTTCGGCCAACCGATCGGCACCCGCCTGCATTTGCTCGCGCGCGCCCGACAATTGGTGTTGCCCGGGAGTTTGAGCGGAATCACGGTCAGGTGCTTCCATTTCGCGTATCAAATCGGCCGCGCGCCGTTCCAGGGCGCGTTGCTCTTGTTCCAGCTCCCGCATCACCGCGCGTTCGGACTCCGTCGCCTGCTGCGTCCGGTAGAGCTGTTCGAGCTGATCTTCCGCCAGGATGCGAATGGCGCGTTTGAAGCCTTCCAGCCGTTTACGTTCTTCACGCTTGCGTTCAAATTGATCGGTGGTCGCGGTCAACAGGTCGAGCATGTCCTGCAAATCCGACAGTAATGCTGCCTGCTGGTTTTCAGCATCGCTGAGATCACCGGTGCGTAGTAACTCAACCAGTTGTTCCACCCGGTGCCGGATACGTTGTCGTCCCGACCAATCCAGTGCCTGACGCAGACGTTCGGCTTTCTCGGGCTCAGTCTCGGCCAGCACGCGCGTCAGCATCAACATGCGGCTCTCAAGCTGGCGCACGCGATCGCGCACCGCGGCCTGGCGCTCCGACAACACCGGTTGCGTTGTGGTTACCGCATTTTGCGCACACAGCCCCACCGGCGCGCACAGCACCAGCCACCATACCAGACACCCGGCATATTTACCTCGCGACACGCGCATATCAGCAACGCACCTGATCATCCGCACTACGGCACGGACTCTTGCCCGTCATCCAAATCACCCAGATCTAGAATGTCATCCAATTGCTCGCCGAGTTCATTCAACGTCTCCGCGCGGATCGTCGCCTGCGCGTCGATAACTTCCTCCAGCAGGGTCAAAGCCTGCTGGTAACCCTCCCATTCGAGCATGTTCGCCAATATGTCTTGCATCCGCCGCAATACTTCCTCTTGTGACAGAGTGGCCTCAGCTCGTGACCGCGGTTCCACGCCGGCCCGCAATGCGTCCAGCGTCCTGGACGCCGCTGGGATCGCCTCCTGGGCCAATTGCCCCAGTGGGATTATCACACGCTCCTTGATGCGCTGTTCATCTTCCGGCCGCGCGACATGACTGGTGCGCATTTGTGCCAGAACACGCGCGAATCCGCGTCCCAGCGCCAGACAGCGCGCGGCCTGTGCCGCCTGGCTGCGACCGAGTCCAGCCAAACGACGATCTAGCGCGGTTTCGAGCGGCTGCCCGTCCTCCACCCCCTCCAGAATGCGCTGTAATGCATCACTCAACTTGCGCTGGGCACTGGCCAGCCGCTCAAACTCCTGCCGCAACACCAGTTCCTGCCGAGCCATCTCCGCCAGGAACTCATCCCGCGATACCACCCGTAACGTGGTCACGGGTGCCGTACCCACGTTCGGTCCGCGCGGATCGAGATCATCCGCCTCGGCCCACACGCGCAATCGATCTCCCGGACTGACCCCGGTGGCCGCTACCGCCAAGCCGAATTCAATTGAAAACCGGCGACTACCGGCGGAGAAATCCGGAACGGCAACCGTGCGCTCAGCCTGCTCGGCAGCTTGTACAATCACGCGCACCGCCGCCAGACCATACGAATCGTCCACCAACAGGTCGATCGGCAGCTCGGCTGTTGGCGTGACCATTTCACCGACGTCAGTTAACTCCATGCGCACCTGTGGCGCACGGTCGGCTACCACGCGCAAGGTATAGCGCACCGGATCCCGGTTACGCAAACCGTCCTGGTCACGCAACTCGAAACTGTATGAACCGGACACCGGCTCGGGCCAGTACACCAGCGCGAAGGGGCCACGCTCCGCATCCACTCCCGGCAGCACCACACACGGAGCTGGCGTGCCATCAGTCGCGACGAAGGCCGCGTGCTCAACCGGCTTGTTAAGATCCGCTTGAATCTCGAGCGTCGCCCCGAACAACACCTCGAGCACGGTCTGCTGTTCGAGTTCGATCGGCGCCATGCGTGTATAGGCCGGCGGTTGAACGCGCGCTACGGTATGCATGATGCGCGGTCGCTCCACGGCTTCGATAACATACTCACGCGTCCGCTCATCACCCCCGACGATGCGAAAATGGATGTCTTCCGCCAACTGCCCGATCGCGACCACCAAACCACGCTCACCCACCTGTGACATCGTCTCGTGACCACGATTACCCGCCGGGGTCCACCATTGCAGCGTGGCCCTGGTGGGCATCGCGCCTATCACCATGGCACTGATTTCGACCATGTCGCCGCGCGCCATCCGCCGACGCCCGGCCTGGTCAAAGCCCTCCGGCCAGATATGGGTGTGTTGCGGCCAGTTGACCGCGCTCAGCAGCCAGTTCCGCTGAAACCACGTCCCAGCGCCGACCGGCATCAGCCATCCCACCAACATGAGCGCGACTAACATAATCAGAATATCGCGTGCTCGCTTGCGCGCCCGCCGGTGGTTGAGGACCGTCAGAAACGATACCACGCTCGCCGAGTCGCACGCTTCCGTCAATACAGCCTGCACCAGTCGCGGCGAAGCCCGACCGCGCGCTCCACCGGCAAACTGCACGGCGGTGGTAAACCGATCTGCCAATTCCGGATACTTACGATCCACCAGCGCGGCCAGCATGTCATCCGGCAGCGGACACCGCAGCGGACGCCACACACGACGGTACAGGATCCACAACCACACTAGTAACAGGCAGAGACTGAGCAATAGCCGCTGTCCGGTCGTCATTCTCAACCAGCGATCCAGCACCAGTTGCAGTCCGCTCAGGCCGACCATCACGATCAGCAGGATACGAACGCCTTCCAAATGCAGGTATAGCCGGCAACGCCGCCGCAGACGCGCGAGCGGGGTGAAGATCCGCGTACTCAGGCGAGCTGGTAATGTTCCCGCGGCTGCCGTGCTCACAACAGATGGTTCCTCCGGCGTAAAGTCCACTCAACACTCAACAGCAGCGCCAGCACAATCAACACCCAGCCCCGATCCCACAAGGGCTCGGCGGCGGTCTGTTGGGGCGGCTTGCGCCGACCAGCCGGCTTGATCTCGTCAGGCAAATCTCCGACTTCTGACAGACGACTGTATTCTCCACCCGTGTCACGTGCCAACTTCCCCAACCAATCCGCGCGCAAGCGCAGCGTCCGCATCTCATCATCAGCACGTTGCACGGATATCCGCTTGACCAGTTGCCCGGTACGATCCCGCGTATCAGCTTCAGGAATCGGCACACGTAACGTGGTTGTGCCGGGTTCCTCCACGAGTAAGCGCCCGGCGAACCAGCCCGCGCGTTGTGGAATTGCCTCCAGACTCAACTCGTGGCTGGTCCCGTCGGGCAGTTCAATTTCCGCGCTGATCTTCGGCTCACCCCATGGCGCATAGGTCGGATCAAGCAGGCGCGCTTCGATGCGCACATAATCACCCGCGTGGAACGACTCACGGTCGAGCACAATAGTTCCACGTCGGCTGGCGCCCTCGCGCCGCGCATATGCCAGGTAACGCACCAGGTTAATCCAGAACCGTTCGTAATATTGTTCCGCCGTGGCCCGCCAGCGCCAGGTGGCATCGAAACCCAGGAAGGCCGTCCGCCCGGAACCGACCGGCTGAACCGCCATCAGCAGGGCCGGGCCGTGTTGGTTGCTCTGCGTCATGTCGCCGTGCTCCAGCAGCCGGCTGGCAATCGGTTTGGCCCGGCTGACCGGCAGATACCACCAGGGTCCCCCCAGAGCCTCCCAGACCTGCCGATTCGCGTCTGCCTCGGGGTGTAATGTCACCAGTGGATGCCCTTCCGTGGCCGGCGGCAATTGCATCGGCGTTGGTCTCCGATGCCGCGTGGCCAGAGCTTGCATCCGCATTTCGGCTTCGGGATCAGGCACGACCGGCAGGATACCAACCAGGTCCTGCAGACGGATATCGCGGAGCATCCGCGCCGTGAAATGTGGCCCGGCTTGCACCAGCAAGCCACCGCCAAACTCATCGACCAGTCGCCGCAACATCAATGCCCAGCGCGAATCGAACTCCGCCGGATTAGGATCAAGCAGCAAGACAGCGTCGTAGGCGAAAAGGTCTTCGGCTTCGCGCGGTAGCGCCTTAATGGGAGTATTGCCGTCGCGGACCGCACGTACATCAGCCGACTGCATCCAACAACTGACATCGATACTCTGATCGCGCTCCAGCAGGCGGCTGACAAAACGATATTCATACGACGGACCGGCGGACACCAGCAGCACCCGCAACCGGCGATCCAGCACCTCGACCTGGACCTCGCGAACGTTGTCGTCCGCAATCGCCTCAACCAGCATGCCGTCCACTGGCTTCACACGTGCCTTGTAAGTATACGTGCCGGGTTCCGGCGGATCGAGCGTGAAATCCAGTGGCGCTGTGGCTCCTTCGTCATCAAGCCGCGTCCGGCGTTGCGCTATTACCCGTTCATCACCCTGGTCGTCCTCAATACTCAACTCAACTTCCAACTCCGCCGCAGCCACTCCTCCGCTGGCCAGCTCAACACACACTGAGAAAGGATCTCCCGGCGTTACCGTGCCAGGCGCCGTGATACTGGCAATCCGCAGGTTGGGTGGTTCGTGTAAAGCACCAACTCCCACCGCATAGACCGGAGCCCGGCCGCGGCTGGCCTGGGTCGCCAACTCATCAACCGACATGCCCTTGTTCACACCCCCATCAGAGATCAACACCACACCCGCAATCGGACTATCTCCCAAATCATCCCAGACCGTGGCGAGGGCCTGGCCGATATCCGTGTGTGGTGCGACAGCGCGGAGTTCAGCGATTGCCACCAGACTATCACGCCAATTCGTACTTTCGGCCCCAATATCTTCATCCGCGTTCGGCCGGTCCCAGGGCAATGTCAGACGGTTAACCTCGTTACCAAACACATACAGACTCAAGTCATTGTGCTCATGCAAGCGTTGCAACCAGCGTCCGTCCTCCGAGGTTAACAGCCGCCGCACCTGCGTCAGGCGTTCGGCCGGACTACCAGCAACCGGCACCTCACCGTCAACCACCGACATGCTGGCCGACACATCGACCAATACCGCCACCTGGCCCCTGATCGATCGAATAATATAGGTCGCCATTACTGGATTGAGCCAGATCGCGACTAATCCCAGCAGAACCACGCAACGACCAACAGCCAGTAACGCTCGCAGACGCCGCCCGGCTCCCACCCGGCGTTCGCGACGATATAACCAACCCACCGCATAGCACAGCGCTACAATCAACAGCAATCCACCCAGCGCCCACCAGCCGGCCGGCCGCCCGGCTAATTCATACACGCTCTGCTGCGTCTCGGTTACAGTCGCCTGCGCCAACATCGTTAGTCAGACTCCCGGTTGGGTGGCTGTCCGGCTGCCACGCGCCGCCTGGCCTCGTGACGTCCCAAACCACCAGGCCAAACCCTGCTCCAACATCAAAACCGTCACCAGCAGAGCCAGTATCGCCGGCCACAACTCACGCCGCGTCTGCTCCGTGCCACGCAAAAAATCGTCAGTCGCGATCAGCATTTCATGCGGCAATCCCACTAGGGCTCCCGCCAACTCCGTGTCCGACGCCACCCTCAGATCGGATTCCTCCGCATCCAGATTCACACACACCAGCCGGGATTCGACCTGGCCCGCGCGGGTGGTTAAATCGATGACGTAAGTGCCCAATGTGGTCGCCACCGGACCTTCCAACGTGAGATCTTCCTGGACGCTCAGTGGCGCCCGCTCTGAAACAGCCGGTACCGCCGGCTCCTCCGGATACACCGGCGATTTCACCAGCGCACCTGGCTCATATTCCTCCGGCGATATTTGCACGCGCAACGTTTCGCCCGCCACGACTTGCCCGGCATGATCACCACGCCGCGCCAGATACTGGATCAGCTCCAACATGGTCACCACGTAGCTGCCATCAACCGCGCGCGCCCAGTCGTTCCAGTCCAGATCCACGCTGGACGTGAACAACAGCACGCGCCCCCGGCCGCAAGCCCGCTCCACCAGGGCCGGCGTCTGTGCGTAATCGCTGAAATGAGCCAGAACCACTGGCGCCGTGGCTTCCTGGCCCGCGGAATCCGCGTCCGGCACCACACACCGGTAATACTTCCAAAAGTGTACCTGCTCGGTCAGCACATCGGCATCCGCCGGGAACATGGCCGTAACCGCATGTGCCCCAACCCGCACCAGCCCCACACCTGAATTCGTGGCACCGGTCGGCACCACCAATTCCACCAGTGCCACCGGTAACAGACCACTCCCGTCGGCATAAAAAGCCTGGTTGTAATCGGCGGGAGTACCCACTTCAGCGCCCAGGAAGAAGGCTAACCCGCCGCCCTGTTGCACGTACTGCTTCAACACGGCCCGCGCTCCCGCATTCGGCGGAGCCACGTTGCACAAGAGCACCACGTCGTATGTCGCCAACTCGGTAGCCTCGATATCTTCCGGATCAACAACATCGACACGTATGCCGGAAGACAGTGGTCCCGGAGGATTCAGTGCGTTACGTAACAGAAATACCTCGTCACGATACGGATCAGCCGCCGGGGCGCCGTTGACTATCAACACTGCCAGGTCGTCCTTGACGTGCACCGCGCGCCGCCGAATGTCGTCGGCCCGAAAAGAATCGACCGGATCAATACTCAGCGCCAACTCATGATAGCCCGCCACCGGGAAGGTCACCTCCAGCGCGACCTCCTTCTCCTGGCGCGCCTCCAGCACCCCGACCGGCACCGCCGGTAATGGATTCCCATCGATGGCCACGCGCATGACCAGATCGGCCACTCTTCGGGATCCATGGTTCGCCGCCCGTACGCGCACAACCGCTGGGAAACCCGCCACGGTCTGGGGCCGCTCCAGAACGGTGTCCAACAGTGCCACATTGTGTCGTGGATGCAGACCGGAGGCCACCAGGATCACCCGCGGTTGCGTCTTGCCACTTTCCACTAGTTGTCGCAAGGGTGTAAAGACCGACTCTCCCGCTGAAGCCTTCAGCCAGTCGCTGTGTTGGAAATCACTGAGGATATACACATCCACGGCGTTGGCTTCCGTCAAGCGCGCGACGAGCTCCGCCAGTACGCGTCGTGGTCGCGCCGACATGTTGACCGGCGAGTGCCGCTGCAACCGCTCGCGCAGATCCGCCAGGTCGGCCTCACTGAGTATCTGGTTATCCACCAGCGGTTGGGTAGGCATCGAGGTCAGGTAAACCGTCACCGGGTCCCGCGGCGCCTCCTGCCGCATCCACGACAGCAAACGAATCGCGGCCGCCCGCGGACGGTCAAATTCCAGCGTGGCCCCGGCGCGATACGCCAGGCTGGCTGAGTCATCCAGTACCACGACTCTGGCTACCTGCTCGCGAGTTCCCAGCAACGCCGCCACTAATCCCGGCCGCAGATACGGTCGCGTCACCAGCAGTGCCAGCAATAACATCGCCAGGCAGCGCAAGGCCAATAGCAGCCACTGCTCGAATTTCGTCCGCCGGCGGGTCTCTTTCTCGGCTTCCAGCAGAAACCGCGTCGCACCCCACGCCACCCGCCGAAAGTAACGTCTCGACAGCAGGTGAATGATGATCGGCACGGCCCCCAACCCCAGCCCCCAGAGCAAACCGGGATTGATGAAGGCGATGGCCAGCCCGGACGGCGTGAACATCATCAGCCTCCCGCCCCACGTGGCCGGCTCGCCGCGCCGCGCGGCGCCGAGCCACTCCGCCGACTCAGATAGCCACACAGCACCGCGTCCACCGGATCACGCGTGTTGACCGGCACATAATCCGCGCGCAGCTTGAGACACACTCCCCGCACGCGCGCCACGAATCGTTGCACCGCCGCCAGGTAGCTGGCGCGCAACGCCTGCGGATCGGTCAGCAACTGATGCTCATCCTCCAAGCCCTCAAACATAACATGTTCCACGAATGGAAAGTTCCACTCGTGATCGTCCAACACGTGTAAAACCACCAGTTCGTGTCCGCTATGGCAGATGTGTTCCAGCCCGGCGACCACCTGATCCGGATCCGCCAGCAGATCCGAAATCAGGATCACGAGTGAGCGCTTACGCAACTCTTCCGCCAAACGATGCAATAAAATCTTCACATCGGTCTTGCCATTTGGCGCGGAATTATCCAGTAGCTGTACCAGATCATTCAACTGCCCGCGCCCGGTCGCGGACGGCAGCTTATGCCGCACATCATGATCAAAAGTGATTAATCCAACGGCATCATGCTGCTCAACCAGCAGGTATGCCAAACTGGCCGCCAGACAGGCCCCATACTCAAACTTGGTCAGCGCTCCGCTGCCATACGCCATCGATCGACTGACATCCAACAACAGATTGCAGCGCAGATTGGTCTCTTCCTCGTACTGCTTGATGAACAGACGGTCCTTGCGCCCAAACAGGCGCCAGTCAACATGCCGGATGTCGTCGCCGGCGACATACGCGCGGTGCTCGGCGAACTCCACGCTCTGACCGCGATAGATACTGCGGTGCAGACCTGACAGCACGCCCGCCACTACCCGGCGAGCCCGCAAGTCCAATCCCCGCAGGCGCGCGATGACCTCAGGAATCAAGTACTTGCTTGACGTCGCCATATTTTGCCTCATCAACTTCGCGGGCCGGCAAAGTCTCCAGCAGATGATCGATAATGCGGTCGGTGCTGTAGCCCTCGGCGTCGGCGGTATAGTTCGTAATAATGCGGTGTCGCAACACCGGATGCGCCAGGGCCCGCACATCATCCAATGAGACGTGCTGGCGACCCTGCAACACCGCTCGCACCTTGGCGCCCAGCAGCAGGAACTGGACCGCGCGCGGACCGGCCCCGAATGTCACCAGCCGCTTGATCAACTCCGGCGGCTGACCATCGGAGCCACCCGCCGCCGGTCCCTCTGGTTGCTCCGGGCGCGTCGCGCGCACCATCCGCAATGCATGATGGATGACACTCGGGGCCGTAGGTACTCGGCGAATCAAAGCCTGCAAACGCAGGATCTCCTCACGCTCCAACGCCGCACTCAACTCCGGCAGCGCGCTGCCGGTCGTGCGCTCCGCGATGGCGTACTCGTCATCGTAATCCGGGTAATCCACCAATACCTTGAACATGAACCGATCCTGCTGCGCTTCCGGCAGCGGATAGGTGCCCTCCTGCTCGATCGGATTCTGCGTGGCCAGCACGAAAAAGGGCGGCTCCAGTTCATGCCGCACGCCCCCGATCGTGACCTGCCCCTCCTGCATGGCCTCCAGCAGGGCCGCCTGCGTTTTGGGCGGGGTACGATTGATCTCGTCCGCCAGCAATACGTTGGTGAACACCGGCCCCGGCAGAAAACGGAATGAGCGCCCCCCGGTCCGGCGATCTTCCTGGATCACCTCGGTGCCCGTGATATCGGAGGGCATCAGATCGGGTGTAAACTGCACGCGGTGAAAGTTGAGATTGAGACAACGTGCCAGGCTGCTGATCATGAGCGTCTTCGCTAAACCGGGCACCCCCTCCAGGATCACATGCCCGCGCGCGAACAGCGCCAGCATGAGCTGTTCGAGAACCTCCTCCTGCCCCACGATAACTTTGGACAACTCCTGGCGTATCTGCCGGTGCGCGGCCCGCAGCCGTTCCAGCGCTCGCACATCATCGTCAGTACACGCGGCCGTTGCCGCCCCCTCTGCCGGCCTGTCGTTACCCATCTGATCCGTCATGCCATTCTCACCTTCCAACCTGCCATCACGCTACCGCTGCATGATGGGCAGGTGCTTATAGGGCAATTGCAGAATAATCAACGCCACCGAGGTGCCATAGGCCGGCCCCACCATGTCACCTTCCCATGAACCATCAGCCAACTGACTGTGAATCAGCGTCTCGCGCATCTCCGGGAAATAGCTCTGCCATTCACTTTCGCCACTAAGATACATCACCTGGGCCATGTATAAATGCCCGTAGAAGTAGTGCCCAAAGTGTTGCAGGGCTTCGCTGCGGCGTGGGGTCAGCCGGGGCTTAAGAAAGGTCACCGCCGCCCGCGCCCGCGGATCGTCGTAGCGCCCCGCGTTGTACCAGCACACCACTGCCGCCGCCGTAATCGCCGGGCGGCTCGGCCCCCGGTCGTTTACCTGGTAACGGATACCACCATCTTCATTGGTCGAACGCTCCAGGTACAAAATCGCGTTGTCGATCACCCGTTTGGGAACGGCGATCCCCGCGTTGCGACAGGCGCGCAAAGCCTGTACCTGCGTCACGGTCACCGAGCCCTCGTCACCTCCGGAATCAGGCGTATAAAGCCAACCGCCGGCGGCGCTCTGACTGCGGGCCGTAAGCTGGACGGCGCGTTGCAATACCAGCCGCACCTGCGCCCGGCGTTGTGCATCCTCTTCCATGCCATAACATTGTGCCAGAAACAGCATCGCGAAACCGTGGCCATGCATACACTGGCTTTCCTCTTCCAACTGTGCGATCAGACCGTCACGCCGCGCGCTATTGAGCAAAAAAGTCAGCGCCCGACTAACCTGCGGGGCATATTCGCCCTGCGTCGGAGTATGCCCGCCGGCCAACAGCGCCAGACCGGCCAGGGCCGTCATGGCGGTGGGATATCCCCCCGCGCTACCCTGGCTGCGCCAACTACCATCCCGGTTCTGTGCGTTTACGAGGTATTTTAATCCTAGTTTGATAGCTCGCTGCGTCGCCGGCGTGATCTCACGCGGCCGTGATTCGGGAACCACTCCGGCCTTAGTCGGCGAATCTGTAACCGTGGCCTCCTCCTGAGCCCACGCGGGACACACCATGACGCTTAGCAATAACATGGCAACAGTGCACCGACCGTTCATGGCTCCAACCTCACGGTGGGCATCCCATACGCTGCCAAAATACCATTGGCTTGCACAATCAACGCATCCGGCGAGGCCAGCACGTACGCCAGACACACCCCATCGCTGTCACAAAAATCGCGATAGATGGAAAAGGAGTCAGACTGCGCGCCACTCTGCTTGTTCACCGTGTATAGATCCAGGGCCCGGTAGTCCCCCTCGTCCGCGTACTCATAATCGCTACGTGCTATCAGAATGGGTATCTTGGTGGGGTGTGCCAACAACTGCGTGGTATTGATGCGGGCCAGGGTCACTATCCGCCGGTCCCAATGCAACTCCCCCGAAGCCAGGTCAAAAGACGCCAGCCGCGCCAGCGGTTTTTCCTCATCTCCATCCGATACACGTTCAAAGCCCGCCACCAGCAAATCGCCCCGGTCAACCGCCATGGCCGTCACATGACCAAAATGCCCCAGGCGGTCTGGCCCTACCGGCGTGCCGGTCCGGGCATCGAGTACTATCCATTCATCCGAATCACTTTCCTGGAGAGCCAGCCAATCAGCACCGGTCACCGTGGCCCAATCCGCGACACCGGCATACGGCCGCGACCAGTGCCGTTCCAGCGTGTCAGCCGCCAGACCCAGCACAGCTTGTTCACCCAAAGCGACCAGCGTGTCCCCCAACCAGGCGACTGCCCGCACGGTCCCCAGGATGGGCGGCAATGTCCGAACATCATCGCCCAGCAGCGCGTCAAGCGATATCATCTGCCCCCCCTCTCCGACCACAATCAAGCGCTCATCAGCCAGCAGGATCTGTCGGATACGCAGACCATTAAAGCTGCGTTGCCACCACACCTGGCCATCCGCCCAGCCAATCAGCGCTACCCGATCGCCATGACGGATTATGTGGACACCCAGCGGCCCGGCGGCTGTCACATCCGACAACTGTGTGGGGATACTGCTCCACTCCGGTATGGCCACCTCCCACAGCCGCTGACCCCCGCCGCGCTCCGGTCCCAGACCGATGCACACCAGCCCATTGCGTACCGGAACCGCCGCCAGATACCCATGCACGGCCGCTGGCCAGGTCGCTCGTGGATATTCGCCTTCACCATACTCATGACCCAGCGAGATTTCTGAGGCCGCCTCACGCAAAGCCACCTGCCCCCCCAACCCATGTGTCAGCGCATCGACCGTCTGCCGCCAGGCCCGCCCCAGCACCGTACTGTGCAGTGTAAGCTGGTTATCTTCCAGCATGCGCACTGGAATCCAGGCCCGCATGGCGGCTTCCGGATTACGCGCGTCGACCACCAGTTCGGCCCCCCAGATCTTCCAGCGATAACGCTCGCTCAACTTCCACGTAGAACCGTCCACCGCCGGGCCAGCGGCATCCGCCAGCTTACTCAGCGCTGTTTCAATACGCCGCGCGCGCGTCGTCATCTCAGGTGATAACATCGGCCCCGGCTGCGTTGTGGCACGCCCTGTGTCGGCCTCCTGTTGGTCGTACCATTCCCGTTGATCCGCCCAACTCTCAGCCAACATCCCCAAAGCCACATGCGTTTCCCAACGTGCCAGGATGTCGGCCCACTGCTCATCCAGCGGTTCCGTCGGCGCGGGACGCACTGGCGAATAACCAGCCAGCAATTCCGGTGGTAGTTGCGCTCGTGCCAAAGTCCGGGTGATCAGTTGGCGTTGCGGTTGCATTCTGACCGCCAGATCCATCCTTTGCAGGAATTGCGGCGTCGCCTCCGCCACCCAATCCTCCAGCAAGACCACGACCTGTTCTGGATGCATATGTTTGAAGATTGTTCGCAAGCGGTTGACCGCATGCAGCCAGACCGCGACCTGCCGGCCACTATCCCCGACTTCAGCTAAGCGGGTGGCGGTTTCATCCGCCAGCAGTTCCGCGTAGTGTTGGGCCGCCGCTTCCCACTCTTGTGCATCTTCCAGCGCTTGGCCAATCAGGGTAGCCAAACGATCGGATGTCTCGCCAGAAACCGTCAGTCGCGCTGCCCGCCTTAGCCACTCCAGCCGTTCCACCCCGTCGGGCGATTCATCCGACAACACCACGAACAGGTCGGTAAGTAAGCACTCACGACCTTGTGCCAACTTCTCATCAGCCGGATCCAACGCTTCCAGCCCCTCCAGCGCGGCTCCGTAAGCCCCCTCCAGCACATCCACCCACGCTTGGGCCAACTGAATCCGTTCATCATTTTCACCAGCCGCTAACAATGCCGCGCAACGGCGACGCGTCTGCGCCAAATCGGGGTACTTCACCACCGCGTTCGGCGAGACCGCGAACAGCGTGTCGGTAGTGCTGACCAGATTGGCGGTCATCAGTGTGTTAGTGCCAGGCGGTTCCTGCCGCACCTTGCCGGTGCGCGTGTCCAGTACAACGAGACCTTTACGCGTCGGTACATACACACGCTCCGCGTGCAGGACGGGGCGCCCGCTGATCTCCAGTGGAACCGAGCGCCAGCGTGGCGTATGACCGTCTCTGGGATCCAGACACGTGATTACATCGCCACCAATTATGATCCCCACCGGGCAGGCCCCGATTAAATACCCATACGCATCCCGGGGGATGCGCCAGCACTGCCGGCCATTATGCCGATCCAGGGCGAAGATATATGGACAATCCACTGGCGCCAGGACACACAGATCCTCACTCAGAATCGGCCGGTTAAAGTTGTATTCACGCGGCTCTTCCCGCGGCGGCCACCAGCCGGTGCTGCGCCGCTCGGCCAGCGTACTGGGATACGTCGTGGCCCAGCGCCAACTCAAATCGCCTCGACTGAAGGCGGCCACCACGCCATTACCAGTACACACATATACCCCGGTCGCATCCGCCGTCAGCGTGCAGCGCCCACCACTCGGCGTAAAATAAGTTGGCGGCCCCACGATTGGGATCTCACGCTCCAGACGCCCCGTCGCCGCAGCCAGTACACATAGGTGTAATTCGCTGCCGCGCTGCACCACGGCACACAAACGCTCGCCCACCACCACCGGGCAATCCTGAAAGGCCACGCCATACAGTGGATCCGTGACATCATCACCACGCCGCCAGACAAGCTGACCGCTGGATAGGTCCCGCGCCACCAGCTCATTCGCCGCCGGCGGCAGGCCAATCTCCCCAAAGCGCCCCCCGCTCCGGGTATTTTCCCAGTCCGCCGCGTTTAGACCTTCGACGGTGAAGACCATTCCCAGCCCACCGGAAACACCATGACGTAGTACGTGCGATAGCAATACCTCCGAATCCGCTGAGACCCCCGCTTCGCTGCCGGCCGCCGCCCAGGTACTAAGCTCGTCCGATCCAGCCTGTTCGGATTCTGATACAACCCAGCGGAGCGTGAGTGTTAATGTGTCATACGCCCAGAGAGTCCCCCGCAGCCGGATAATCAACGTCTCCCCCGCGATCAGAGGAGTGTGCAGTGGTAGCCGACGTAACCGGCCAATCGCCTCGGCACACGTGGCATCATCGTCGTGGAAGCCCGGGGTTGGCGGTTCCAATGTGCTACGCCAGCTTACCCTGGCTACCATGGCTGGCTGGTATTCTGCATTGACCAGGGCCGTGCTCATACGGCGATCCAGCCAGCTTCGTAACTGCGCACAGCGGGATTCCAAAAGCGGATTCCCCACCGTATCCGGATCCCGAACCAGCTTATCCAGCCGGCGACCGGCGGCCGACCAATGCTCCAGTTGCCCCAGAGCAACCACCATCTGCATGCAGCGTCGCGGATCACTGCTTATTCCGGCTGCTTCCAGGTCACGGCCGATCTCAAGCACTTCCCCAAAACGTCCCGCATCCAGCAGGTGAGCCAACAACGCCCGGCCAATCGCCGGCCAATTGGCACTACCACGGAAAATGCGAAACAGATTTATCAGGGCCGGAATGTCTCCCCGCGCGCTGGCTTCCTTCAATAACGTGGCGACTTCCGCGTCATGCAGGCCGCGATAAGTCGCCAGACCCTCCTCCGGCAACTGTTCCACCAGGCGACCCGCCCGCCACCACACCGGGTAATACGTCCGCCCTGGTGGCACAACTACCAGTTGATCCGCCTGCTTGAACAACTCATCCAGCAGTACGACTGCCAGGCGATAATCACCCTCGACGACCGCCTGTTGAACACGCCCCGCCAGCAACATGGCTTCATTACTAACTGGCAAAGTGGCGGTTGCCAGCACCTCCCTCGAATCATCTACCTCCTGTCCCACACTCGGCACGGGAAAGAGCAGCGTGAGAGCGATTGAGATGATTAGGACCCGACGCATCATCACGCTTTCCAGGCGCACGCTCGGCGTCGCTGATAGCTTATTGGGAGCCACGTCGGTCGGCATACCACATGTTATCGACTGTTGGAGCCGCTTGCCCGCGAACCCGGTCGGATTACCGAGAGCGCGCACGCCTTCCCCCCCCGCCCAGCGGCGCCCGACGAGATCATCTGCCACTGGGGATGCTATCGCCGGACTATGGGGAGAACGGATCGCTCCCGGGATTGTAGACGTTGCAGTACGGTGGATACGTGCACGCCGGATCAATATCTACATTCACACCCGGACCCTCATAGCCAGATGTCAGAAACTCGTATGCCACCGGATCGCAATTCAGTATGGTCCCGCAGGGATTATAGTCCCGAACGAATTGCACCGTCCCATCGGGCAGGCAACCACTGCCATAAAGCGTGCCGGCGATGGTCAAACCGAGAACCAGCCGCAGTAGTCGTGTGCGTTTGTTTTGCATGGTAACCTCTTATTACAGCTTAAGGCTCCGTCGCCAGCTACGGGCAGTTCACGAACAGCGGTATCGGATCACAGAAGTTGAAAAAGGTTCCGCCGGTACAGTTGAACACAGAGCAGAAATCGAACGAACTAAGAGCCATCGTGGTGAAATACTCCGCACACCCGTTCGCGCCGACCTGCAATGCGGTCCCGACACTGAGGGCAGCCAGGAGTGCCATCCATTTGGCACGCTTCGATATCGACATATGACCTACTCCAATACAGGGACTTGGGTATTTCCACCAAACAGTATAAGTGAGTCCCAGGAGGCCATCAAGGCCCGCTGTCAGGGCCTGATCATCAAAACAGGGCACAAATGCACTGAAGATGAATCAGCCACCACCTACCCGGTACTATGCGGGCATCTACCTCTGGGGAACTCAGATCCAGCCCAGGGCCATGACGAGGCTGCTCAGAGGATCAGTCAAATCCGGCTCCGGCATGCACTCCAGACCGACCCGCATCAGCCCCCCACAGGACAGCAGCAGTAGACAGTATTTGCGCTTGATGGACCGCACTATTTACCTGATCCTGAACTGCTTGGTACGCTATCCAAATACGACCTCGTTGGCTACGTCGACCGCCAGGTTTATCCAGGGATTGTCAGAAGGCCAGCCCCTGGTTACACCTTGCCAGAACGAACCCAGACAACCACTCTGAAATAGCATGGCTCCGCTGGCCAGCATCATGCTGAAAGTAAGCCATTTTGATTTCTTCATGAAATTCTCCACCAACCGCCAGTACCTAATTGGGTTCGGCGGCCCAGACCACGACGTGATCGAGCCGACACGCCGCGCGCTAGTCAATCCCGCGGAAAAAAATCACGTCAGCCGCGAAATCACCTAACCACCGGAAAAAGCAGCTCCCAGACCCGAACGCAATAATTCCTGAGCTCAACGCCAGCAATGTCATCTTCAGCTTGAGCTGCATGCTAATCTCCCTTTTCCACTATCATCCACCCTGCTCGGCGATGACGCCTGTGCGTCAGTCAAACGCCACAGCCACCAGGACACGCTGAATCGTCGCATCCAGACAGCCTCCGTAGCCAAATGCCAACATCGTTCCGCTGGCCAGGGCTAACAACGTGCTCTTCCACCAGAGCCTTTTGGTCATTGTGGGCCTCCTTCGAGACCTCGACGTCCAGGCCAACTCGCAGCCCAGCCGTCGTCATCATACCAACAGCCCATGCACACATGAACAACCACGATCAGGATCTGTTCGCGCAACCATACCGCGATATGATGTTTACAGATCTAACCGCGCCACAATACCTAGTTGAAAAGTCTAGTTGAGATGCGTAACTTTTCAAGTACCGGCTTGACAGATCTTTACGATATTATCTCCCGTAACCGGTTGCGCCAGCCCTTTTTCCGTGATTATCCCTGTCACGAGACCGGCCGGCGTCACATCAAAGGCCGGATTGTAGCACGGCACATCCGCTGGCACTGTCTGCCCGCCGGCATAGTTACGCACTTCATCCTCGGACCGCATCTCGATAGGTATCTCCTCCCCGCTTGCCAGACTCAGGTCAAAGGTGCTCAGCGGGGCAGCGACATAGAAGGGAATCTGGTGATGCTGGGCCAAAACCGCTAATCCATAGGTACCAATCTTGTTCGCCACATCACCATTAGCCGCGATGCGATCCGCCCCGACAACCACCAGTTGCACACGCCCGGCCTGCATCAGGCTGCCAGCCGCATTGTCACATAGCACCGTGACATCCAACCCGACTGCGTTAAGCTCGAAAGACGTCAGCCGCGCGCCTTGTAACAACGGCCGCGTCTCATCCGCATACACACGGAATCGGCGACCCTGCTGATGTGCCATGTATAGGACCGATAATGCCGTCCCATAAGCCACCGTCGCTAATGCGCCAGCATTGCAATGCGTAAGTACTCCTCCGCCCTCGGGCACCAGGTCGGCTCCCACCTCGCCTATTCGACGGCAGACCTCGGCGTCCTCACGTGCCATCAGATGAGCTTCCGCTAACATGGCTGCCCAGGCCACACTGCTATCTGTGTGCATCCCATCGCTGCCCACGGACATGACGCGCTGCACCGCCCACGACAGGTTGACCGCCGTCGGCCGCGCCCCACACAGATACGTGCCAACCTCTTCCAGCTTATCAATGAACTTCCGGCGACTTGCGGCACGATAGGGCCTCAGGCCCAAACACATGCCATATGCCGCGGCGACCCCAATGGCCGGCGCGCCACGCACCCGCAGTTGTCTTATCGCCTCGTGAACCTGTTCGACACTGGTGCAATCACACATCTCGACCCGCAATGGCAACAACGTCTGATCGACCAAACGCAGCACACCTTCCTCTTTCCCTACCCATTCAAGCGTCGCTGGCAGATCACTAAACATGTTACACACCACCGGCTGATCCACGGCATCGCGGTTGGATTCCATGTATTACCTCATATTTGATTGGCCTTGCCCGGCTACTTTACGATGCTCATGGCTCTTGCCAGGCTGATTGTTCCGGATCGATTTGCCAGTTGTTGTCGAAAAAACCCGCTCCGCGCACCCCTTGCGAGCCTTCGCTCAGCACATCCGCTCCGATCACAATCCAGTCCGGATAGGCCACGCCAGACACGAAATACGGCAACCGGTCAGTCAACCGCATACCAACCAGCCCGGTACCACCGACAACTCCGACCAGCCCATGCTCGCTGCCCGAACGTGGATAAATCGCCAGTACCGCCAGGTCATCCGCCGACACTTCCCGCTCGCCAACCAGCACTCGGCCGTTACTGACTTGCACCGGGCTATTCCTCATTAGCTTGCCCCATGCCGCGTTAGTATCTGCATTGCCATAAAGCACAACGTTGCGGTCAGGTTCGGCGTCCGGCTCGAAATCAATATCCGGAATAACATCAAACGAACCGTTCCCGCGATACCAGAACATCTCGGCATCATAGCGCACCTTCGCGAGAGCCCAGGCGTTCTCCTCGGGTGTACCCCGCGTTCCATAAACCAGTTGCACGCGGTTTCGGAAGACATGCTTGAATGGACCGGCCCGATGCGGCCCCTTGACCGACAACGGGGCCTCCGTAAACGCCAATATCCACTTCTCATCTTGCCATTCAAGTCGCAGGCGATCATCGGCGGGCCACGGTACATCCTCCAGGCGCTGCTCGTCCAGCTCGATTGTCAACGGCGCCGCGGGTTCGAACACGCCGACCGGTTCGTCGGCCTCGGTACGCAACGCCAGCGAGAGGCGCGCCACGTTCTCCGTGGTTCCGTGGATCAACCGCTTTTCCCCGTCCACGTGCAGATTGATCTTCGACAACGCCAGCGACTGCTTCTGGGCCTCGATGGTCGCCCAATAGCAGGTCGCGGAAATGGCCGGATTGGCCGTTGCGAACTCGACGTGCCGGACGTCGTACGTGGCGGGCCGCGTATGATCCTTCAGGAAACCAAACAGCGGCGGCCAGTCGACGCAGGGGTGGCCCCACCAGTGCTTGGCCCCCGGCTTCTCGTAGTAGGCGAAGTCCGTGTGATACGTGGCCAGGTGCTTGAACATGGTGCGCGCCTGTTCGAGCGGGACTTCCTCGTCTTTCCCCCCGTGCAGGATGTAAATCCCATGGCAGAGATAGTTGCGCGACAGGGCCAGTGTGTCGCTCGGGTTTGTAGCTCTGATCAGAATGTTCTCGATGGGTGTGGGATTCTCAAACCGCTGCGCCCCGCCGTACGTCCAGAAGCTGATCCAGGCCGCGCTGGGCGCGATGGCGGCGAAACGGTCCGGGAACGTCACGCCCACGTGCCATACGCCGTGTCCGCCCATCGAGTGCCCGGTCAGATACGTGCGTCGCGGATCGGTACCGAGCCGTTCTTCCGCAAGTGCCAGGACTTCCATGGCATCCAGCCGGCCCCAATCCTCCCAGTCAAACCCGAACGGCCGCCGGTTCGTCGGCACGACCACGTGGCCCCACGTTTTGCTCTGGTAGCAATCCGCGAGACCCCGCGCTTTTACACTTGCTCCATGCAGCGACAGGAACAGGGCTGGCGGGGCTTCGGACTCGTCGTTCGGCCGCGCCGGCTGAACGGCATAATACTGCACACTCCCGTCAATCTCGCTGACGAACGTACGCATGCGGCTCTCATCCGGCCCACGGACGCGTAACTGTATGATCGTCTCGGCCAGTTGCGCGTCACCCTCCTTCAAGACCACCTTGATCTCCCGCTCGCCGGGTTCGACCGGCTCGGACCCGCCGATCTTGAAGCCGACTTTGCGTACACCGACCGCCGGCACCGGGGGTACCGGCGTCTCGACGCGCGCAACGCCGCTGCCAGCCACGAGGCGCGCGCCGCGCAGCGTCTCGGGGCGCGTGTTCAGAATGACGACCGTGGCCAACACATCGACCGGTTCGCCGATGACCAGATCGGGTAGCGTGTCGTCGCGCGTATCGAGTGCGACTTCCGACTCGGGCTCGATCAGCCGGGCCCGTAACTGGCCACGACCACAACGAAACAGGAAATCGTTCTTCCCGGCCACCAATTGCACCGGCAAGCACACATAACCCAGGGAGTACGGATCACCCACACGTGGTTCACCGTTGACGTACACCATGCTGTGGCCGGCCGCTTCCAGCAGCATGACACGTTCCTCGGCGGATTCCACCGCAGCATAGGCGTAACCGCCCCGCAGTGCCGCGTGCTTGAACCAGCCGTCCTCTTCCGCCGTGGCCGCTTCCCAGACATGTTTGGAGCCGTCACTCCGGATAACTTCGCCCCCGGCTTGCGGAGCCACCCGCCGACCCGCCACCAATTCGGCCTCAAGGGCGTCGGTATGCACGGCCGCCCGGCCCCCGCTGCCCACCGGCTCGATCACCAACAGCTCGGTAAGCGAAATATCTCCAGGAGCTACAGTGGGCTCCTCCTGGGCACTGCCTGTTCCGTTCACTCCCGCCGCACATATCATGCAGAGATACAGCCACATCATTCGGGGCATCTTCGGCAACATACACTTCTCCGTTTACCAGAAGATCGGTTCCACATAGCCGGCCAGAGCCCTCAAGCCCAGCACGATCGTGGTCAACTAAATCGCCAGTTGATCAGTTTACGCGATCAATCGTCCGGGATATACGCCTGTAAACCGAATAGCCCCTCCAGCCACGAGTTGGTGAAATCAACATGATTCGTGACTCGACGGCTTGCGACATATGCAATGCCGTGGTTCAAATAGGAGTTTCCAGTGGCAATAGACACCTTCAGGAGCGACGATTTGTCGGGGAGTGCGTATGGCGGACATGAGCGACATGCACGTTACCGGCAAACTGGTCGCGCCGGAAATCACCGAGATGCTGGCTGGTGGCTACCTGCGCGAAGTGCGTGCCGCGCTCGTTTCGCTCTTCGACGTCGAGATCGCCGATGTCCTGATGGAACTCGAGCCCCGTTACCTGGCTCCCGCGTTCCGCCTCCTGCCACGCGACCGGGCTACCGAGGTATTCACCTTCCTGCCCAACGAGCAGCAGGAGAACCTGCTCGGCAAACTCGGTAGCCAGCAGATGGCGCAGCTCTTCACCGACATGCCCCCCGATGACCGCGTCGAACTGTTCGAGGAGCTGCCCGGCCGGCTGGTAACCAAGTTGCTGTCCCTGATGGGCCCCGAGCAGCGCCAGGAAACGCAGGTCATTCTGGGTTATCCGGAAGACAGCATCGGCCGCCATATGACACCCAACTATGTCCGCGTGCGGCCGGACTGGACGGTTCAGGAAGTCCTCGATCACATCCGCCGCCGCGAGTCCGACGCCGAAACCCTCGACACGCTGTACGTCGCTGACCACGATGGCAAGCTAGTCGCGGATGTGCGCTTGCACGACATATTGCTGGCCCAGCCCGATGTAAATATCACCACCCTGATGAGTACCCTGGTTCCATCACTCAACGCCCGCGACGATCAGGAAATCGCCGTGCTCGAGTTCGAGCGCCATGACCGACCCGTGCTGCCCGTGGTTGACTCGCAAGGCGAACTGGTCGGCGTGGTAACTTTCGATGATGTCGCCGACGTGGCCGAGGAGGAGGTCACCGAAGACATCCACAAGATGGCCGCCGTCGAGGCCCTCGAAGAACCGTACCTGAACATCTCGATCCCCACCCTGGTCCGTAAACGCGGCATCTGGCTCGGCATTCTGTTCCTGGGGCAGATGCTGACGATCAACGCCATGGAATCCTTCGAGAACGCCCTCGATAAGCTCCCGTTGCTCGTGCTGTTCGTCCCGCTCCTGATCAGCAGCGGCGGCAACACCGGCTCACAGGCCGCCTCATTGGTTATCCGCGCCATGGCCATCGGCGAGATCCGGCTCGGCGATTGGTGGCGTATCCTGCTGCGCGAGTTCGCCTGCGGTTGCCTGCTGGGGCTTTTTCTCGGCAGCCTCGGCGCCCTGCGAATCTTGATCGGGCACGTAATCGGGCAGCAGACGGGCTCGTCCGACTACGGTGCCGAGTGGCTCTTGCTGAGCCTGGCCATCGGCACCGCCCTGGTCGGCATCGTCATCTGGGGCACGTTCGTCGGCGGTATGCTCCCACTCCTCTTCCGCCGCCTCGGCGTCGACCCCGCCACCAGTTCAGCCCCCTTCGTCACCACTATCGTAGACATCAGCGGCATCGTCATCTACTTCCTCACCGTGGTAACCATCCTCCGCGGCTCGCTCACCTGACCAGCCCCCCGCGCTGTGCGTCACTGGCTCTGTTCGCTATCATGTGTCTCCAGCGAGCCCCCGGCATCACGTGTTTGCGCCGGTGGAAGAAGGGCAGAACAGGAACTTATCCCCATTCAGCTCTTATCCCCATTCATCTCGGGTTACACGGCCAGAGGCCGTGGGTTTACAAACATGCTAAGTTTATGGGTTTTGCGACGTAACTACTTAAGGAACAAAGGTTTCCAAGAATCGCCCAGTCAGATCTACGGAGACGTTCGCGGCCCGGCCGCCACTGACGGCCCCGTACGATCCACGAAAATCGGGGTCGCCCGCGACCGGGGGAAAGACTATCATCCCAGACTGGATGCATCGCTCCATACGGAGTTCATGACTCGTGTCTTTGACGGCCATTACGAAGCGCGAAACCCTTCAACTGGAAACAGCATTAACGCCGTTTCATCCCGATTTCACGCCAGCCTCACCTGGGCCAACGAAACTCTGCTTAGGGTCTTTCAGGAGGTACCTACGTGCCCACGACTCGCACGAGAAAAACTGCAACCGCGAAATCCGCAAAGATAGTCCCCACGCTGACTAAAGTGCCTGAGGAGCGGCTCCGGGCGCGAGCGTTCGAAATCTTCCAGACCAGGATGCAGATGCGCATCCCCGGCGACCAGTTCTCGGACTGGCTGCAGGCTGAGAGAGAGTTGAAGAGCCCCCCGGTCTCTTTGCGAAAGTAGCGAGACGCCTGACCGGTGAGTTCCGTCACCGCATCAACGTCGATCGACGCCGGAGTCCCCGCGCGCGGCGCGCGGCCGAAGCTGCTTCGCCGCGACCTGCGCGCCAGCGTCGCGGATGGCACGGCTTTCAGCCTCACGGTCGGCCTGGGGGAGTCGTACCTGCCGGCGTTTGTCCTGGCGGTTGGTCTCGGCGAAGTCACTGCTGGGCTGATCGCAACGGTACCGCTCTTCATCGGCTCCGTGGTCCAGCTTGTGTCACCATATGCCGTCCGCAGAGTCGGCTCGCACCGACGATGGGTTCTGATGTGCGCGACCCTGCAGTCGTTGAGCTTCCTGCCACTCGTTATTGCGGCCGTACTCGGACACATCTCGACGATCGCCGTTCTGTTGATCGCCGCCCTGTACTGGTCGGCTGGAATGGCTACCGGACCGGCGTGGAATACGTGGATCGGCCGGCTCGTGCCCCGTCCGGTCCGAGCCCGGTTTTTCGCGACGCGGACCCTGATTACCCAGTTGGCCGTCATGACGGGACTGCTCGTTGGTGGCGTCGTGCTCCAGACCACCACCACGCGGGGCCTGCCGTTGCTCGGATTCACCTTGCTGTTCGCGGCCGCCGGTGCATTCCGATTCATCTCCACGGGCTTCCTCGCTGCCCAGCGTGAAGCAGACCTGACGGCGTCCGACGATCGCGTCGTGTCGCCCCGCGAGTTCCTTCGGCGAGTGGGCAACGGCGAGGCCCGTCTGCTCAAATACATGTTCATCGTTCAGCTTGCCACCCAGATCGCCGGGCCGTACTTCACGCCTTACATGCTCCGGGAGGCGGAGTTTTCGTACGCTGCGTATGTCTCGCTGCTGGCCACGGCCTTTGCCGCGAAGATGTTGGCAATGCCGGCGTTCGGACGTCTGGCGCAGCGTTTCGGCCCACAGCGTCTGCTCTGGATTGGGGGCGTCGGCATCGTGCCCTTGGCCGCGCTCTGGTTGGTTTCGACGTCACTTCCGTTCCTGCTCGTCGTACAGGTCGTCGCGGGGATTGCCTGGGGGGCCTACGAACTGGGCACGTTCTTGTTGCTGTTCGACACGATCCGCGACGATGAGCGCACGAGCGTGCTGACCACTTTCAACCTCATCAACGCGGTGGCCATCGTCGGAGGCTCGCTGGCCGGCGGCCTGCTGCTGAAGCTGCTGGCCGGGCAGCAAGCCGCGTATATGCTGATCTTCGCCCTCTCGTCACTCGGCCGGGCGATGACCATCCCGCTGCTCTTCAGAATCACCGGCATCGGCCGACACCCGGCCACAGTGGGGATTCGAACGCTTTCAGTGCGGCCCTCGGCTGGCTCAATCGATGCTCCGATCGTGGCAAGCGAGCCAACTCAGACGTGCGAGTCGGCGCGGAAAGAGAAAAGGGGATAAGTACATTATAATAAGAGAAAAGGGGATAAGTACATTATTGACGCCGGGATTGGCATCTGATACCCTGGAGGTATGCCTCGAACCGCACGCATCCAGCCCGGCGGCGTGGTGTTCCACGTGCTCAATCGTGGAAACAACCGCGCCAAGCTCTTCTTTACCGACGGAGACTACGCCGCCTTCGAGCGCGTCCTGGCCGAGACGCTCGAACACGTGCCGCTGCGCCTGCTGGCCTACTGCCTGATGCCAAACCACTGGCACCTGCTGCTCTGGCCGCGCCGCGATGGCCAGCTCGGCGGCTTCATGCAGCGGCTGACGACCACGCACGCCCGCCGTTGGCGGTCCGCCCGGCGACGCGTCGGCGAAGGCCACGTCTACCAGGGCACGTACAAGTCGTTCCCCGTGCAGGACGACATGCACCTGCTGGCGGTCGGCCGCTACGTCGAGCGGAACGCGCTGCGGTCAGGTTTGGTGGCGCGGGCCGAAACGTGGCGCTGGTGCAGCCTGTGGCGCCGCCGCCATCCGGGCGTCACGGCGGATGTTCCGCTGCTGTCAGCCTGGCCGCTGCCGCCCCCGCGAAACTGGGTGCAACGTGTGAACCAGCCGGAGACCGATGAGGAAGTGGCAGCCGTCCGGACCAGCCTGCAACGCGGCCGCCCCTTCGGCGACGAATCTTGGCAACGCCGCACCGCGGCCCGCTTGGCTCTTATCCACACCTTCCGCCCCCGCGGCCGGCCCCGCCGAACGCCGGCGCCCAACGATAAATGAACTTATCCCCTTTTCCTCTTTATCCCCTTTTCCTCTGCTTTTCCTCTGCTGTATCCCCTTTTCCTCTGTTTGGCGGCGCTTACCGCCGGCGACGGTTCAGCGCCGCGAGGCCACCCAGCGCCAACAGCACGACGGAGGTCGGCTCTGGGACAGCCGCCAGGGCGGAGAACCCCAGACCGGTGATCTCGTCGGCCGGAAATCCCGCAATCAGGGTGTGCGCGCCGGTAAACAGGTCGAATCTGTAGAGCTCGTTCGTCCCGCCGACCACACTGCCACCGGTCGCGAAATAGCCCGTGCCGTCGTACACCGCCATGCCACCGGCCAACCCGATGTTCGGTGTGAACAGCGTAATCACCGAGCTCACGGCGGTGGCGGGGTTGATTTTGAGGAGCACATTCTGGTTGCCGTCCATGCCGACCAGCATTCCGTCGCTTCGCCAGGCCAACCCGTTGACGTCGTGGTTTCCGCCAGTAATGATCCCGACGACGGTCGCGGTCCCCGTATTGATGTCGATGGTGAATAGCTGCGGGCTGCTGGCCGCGTCGCCGTTGGTGCCGTACAGGACGCCTTCCGGCGAGATGACCAGGGCGCCCTCGAACACGAATCCGAGTCCCAGCGGCCCGATCATGGTCGTATCGGCGGTGCTCGGGTCAATCCGGTAGAGAGAAGCGCTCGAGCCGGTGGTGATGCCGTAAAGGAAACCATCGGACGACATGTCCATGCCTCCGAGGGCCACGCCGGTGTTGCCGATCAGACTTACCGACGCGTCGGTCTCAGAGACGCTGTACAGGTTCCGCGAGTTGTAATGAAGACCGTAAAGATTGTCCGCCAGCGCTTGCGGCATCGCCATGAGCGCAAAACAGACCAGTGCTCCCGTCAATCCGATAACCCTCTTCCACGATGTGCTCATTTCCTTGCCTCCTGTATGTGGTTTGACTTGACTTCATATGCAGCGTGGGGACTCATCACATTCCCCCGAACGCCACATCTGATAAGTGTATATTAGGTTACCACATCTGCCGTCCGTTGTCAACCACTGGCTATGATCCCAAACGCACTTGAGCGGCACGTTGGCCCGCATAGTGCATCCACCGCGCCCCACGCTATCATGCACATCCCATGAAACCCAACCAATACGTTTTCGCGGGCGGCGGTACCGGTGGACATCTCTACCCCGGCTTGGCCGTCGCCGCCGCGCTGGTTACCGCCGAGCCGGACGCTGAGATCACTTTTTTTACCACCCAGCGTGCCCTCGATCGTAAGCTGCTCGAACCCACCGGCTATCGCCAGATCGAGCAAGCCGTCCAACCCGTCACCATGACCCCCTGGCGTTGGCCACGCTTTTGGTTGTCCTGGCGCCAGAGTGTCGCCGCCGCACGCACGTATCTTGCCGAGCAGCGCCCGCGCGCCGTACTCGGCCTGGGTGGCTACGCCGCCGGTCCACCAGTGGTTGCCGCCCGCGCGCTGGGAATCAAGACCGCCATCCTCAACCCCGACGCCATCCCCGGCCGGGCCAATCGTTACCTGGCGCGCTACGCCGACCTGGTCGCCGCGCAGTGGGACATCTCGCGTGAATTCTTTCCACCTGGCACAAATTGTCAGACTCTGGGCTGCCCGATCCGGGCCGACTTCGCCGCGGCCGATCCCACCGCCGGCTGTCGCCGATTCGAACTCGACCCCGGCCGCCCGGTCCTGCTGGTTACCGGCGCTTCACAGGGCGCCCGCACGGTCAATCGCGCCATGCAACGCGTCTGGCCGGATTTCCTGAAGAATCACCCCGACTGGCAGCTTCTACACCTCAGCGGCCCCACCGACGAGGAGGAAACCCGCCGCGCATACGAAACCGCCGGCGCTCCCGCCCGCGTCGTCGCCTTCACTCACGAAATGTGGCTGGCCCTGGCGGCGGCGGACGCGGTCGTATCCCGGGCCGGAGCCTCGACCCTGGCCGAGCTGACGATGCTGGGTAAACCGGCGATATTGCTGCCTTATCCCTATCACCGCGACCGGCACCAACACGTCAACGCCCAGGTGCTGGTGGACGCCGGCGCCGCCATCCTGCTCGAAGATCACCTCGAACCGGCGAAAAACCACACCCCGCTACTCACGGCCCTGGAGCAAATGGCTGATGATGAGATCCACCATGAGATGGCCACCGCCGCCACCCGTCTCGGCCGCCCCCAGGCCGCAGCGGATGTAGCCCGTTGGCTCCGCAACTAACCACCAGCCCCAGTTGCCTGGTTGCCTCGTTGCCTGGTTGCCTGGTTGCCTCGTTGCCTTGTTGCCTAGTTGCCTTGTTGCCCAGTTGCCTTCTTCATCCCATAATCCATCCCATGAGCAAAAAAACCGGTAAACTGGTAGTAATCAGTGGGCCGTCCGGCACCGGCAAGACTTGCATCTGTAACGAGCTGCTCAGTCGCATTCCGAACAGCCGCTGGTCAGTCTCGGTCACCACTCGTCCGAAACGCGGCGACGAGCAGGACGGCCAGGCCTATCACTTCATCACCCAGGAAGAGTACGACCACATGCTCGCTAACGACGAACTGCTGGAGCACGCCGAGTATCTCGGTCACAGCTACGGCACGCCGCGTGCTCCGATCGACGCGGCGGTCGCAAGCGGCGAAATTGTGGTGCTCGAGATTGACGTGCAGGGTGGCGCCCAGATCGCCCAGCGGGTGCCGGATTCGATCCGGGTATTCGTGCTGCCGCCCACCATGGAGACGCTGAAAGCCCGCCTGGAAGGTCGCCAGACCGAAACTCAGGCCCTCCAGGACCGCCGCCTGGCCCAGGCCGACGGAGAAATTGCCTTTGCTCGTAACAGCGGCCACTACCAATATTTCATCACCAATGATATACTAGAGGATTCGGTTAGCGAAGTGATGAGGATCCTTGAACGGGAGATCCAGCCGGCATGATCGAAACACTGCAAAACGACGACATCATCCGCAAGGTAGGTGGCCGTTTCAAGTTAACCGCGCTTATTCAGAAGCGCTGGCTGGAGTTGCTTCAGGGTGCCCGGCCCATGGTGGATACCAGCGGCCTGACACCCATGGAAGTAGTGATCGAAGAGATTCTCCAGGATAAGGTCACCATCGACTTCGAGGCCTCCGGAATTGAAAGCCCGCCAGAAGCCTAATTCAGCCAGGCCGACCACTGGCAAGAGTGTTGGCAACCAACCAACCCTCGCCGGTTACGAGGTGCTCGTCTGTATCTCCGGTGGCATTGCCGCCTACAAAACCGCCACCCTCACCTCCAGCCTCGTACAGTCCGGCTGCGGAGTCACTGTCGCTCTCACACGCAATGGCAGGCGCTTCATCGGCGAAACCACTTTCCGGGCCCTCACGGGCCGGCCCACTTATACCAACATGTGGCGCCGCACCTCGCCGGTTGAGTTTCAGCACCTGGCACTCTGCGAGCGCGCCGACTTGATTCTGGTCGCCCCGGCCACCGCCAACATCATTGGTAAACTCGCCAGCGGCATCGCCGACGACCTCGTCAGCACGCTGCTGCTTGGCGCGGACAGCCCAGTCATGCTGGCCCCCGCCATGAACACCCGCATGTGGCTTAACCCCGCCGTCCAGCGCAACATCGAGTTGCTCCGCGATTCCAGCATTATCCTGGTCGGACCGGACGAGGGTTGGCTGGCCTGTGGCGATACCGGCCCCGGCCGCATGACCGAACCCGAAGTCCTTTTTGAGACCGTCAGCGAGCAGTTGTTATGCAATCCGCCCAAGCAACGCTCGTCCGCGGTCAGCCCATCCTGACATGTCGCCCCGGCGAAAACCACGTGTTTTGATCACCGCCGGCCCGACACGTGAATACATCGACTCAGTACGCTATCTTTCAAATGACTCCTCCGGCAAGATGGGCTTTGCCCTGGCCACCGCGGCCCAACGGCGCGGCTGGCAAGTCACCCTCGTGCACGGCCCGGTGGCCCTCCCCAAACCCACTGGCGTACGGACCGTCGCCCTAATCTCCGCGGCACAGATGCTCGACACCTGTCAACAGCTTTGGCCGAAGCACGACGCCCTGATCATGGCCGCGGCGGTGGCCGACTATACACCCGCCCAACCATACCACACCAAGCGTAAGAAAACGGCTGAGGATATCACCCTGAAATTGCGCCCCACCGTTGACATTCTGGCCACGCTGGCTGCCAACCGCCGGGACGATCAGGTTGTCATCGGCTTCGCACTGGAGGACATGTCCCCACGCCGCAATGCCGAGCGCAAGCTGCACCACAAAAAACTGGACGCTATCGTCCTCAATCACCCCGCCGCCATCGGTGCGAAACGCTCGCGGCTGGAGGTTCTACAACGCGGCCGGCCGTGGCAAATCCTGCCAGAAACCACCAAAGCACGCCAGGCCCT